>JAKQII010000032.1 GCA_029557535.1 Acidobacteriota bacterium | reverse complement strand
GGCGACGTCCGCTCCGATGATGCAGACGTTCGATCGAAAGTAGTCGTCGGTCGGCGTGAACTCGCGGCCGCGGGCGACTTTGATGGTAATCAGCGAGGCGATGTTCGGGGTCACCCCCTGAACAACGATTCCCTGCAAGGTCTTCTCAGCGCGACGCACCGGGAGCGCGGCGTCCGCCTGGGCGCCGACTTCCAAAGTCTCCGAGAATCTCTCCCGAAGACGGTCGACCTCCTCTTTGCTGATATCCGGCCGCCTCGAAAGCGCTGTGACAAACGCCTGGCCGTCACCCGCGAAGTCCTGAAATGCCGCCTTGTCGACACGCACGACGTCCGGCGCGAAGTCCGCCGCCTGCGAGACGATGAAATTGCCGGCCCCCTCAAGAAGCGCGGCCACAAGCGCGACGACCGCGACACCGACGACGATGCCGATAACCGTCAGGAACGACCGCAGACGATGTGCGCGGATCGCATCCCAAGCGACCAGCGTGAACTCGGCTGCCCGCTCAAAAGCACTTCGAAGCTGTCGGATCAACTGAATCGCCTCCAACCGACAAATTGAACCCCATTTCAAATCATAGGTACTCGCCGCCGAGTCCACAACATCTGATGCGCCTCCTTCGGCAAACCCTTCGAGACGAATACTGGAGACGCGTTTGGACGACTCTCGCGCTTGACACCCGCCGACGGTTTTTGGCATTCTTTTACTTCGCTTTTTGCAGCGAAAATTAGTCAGTTAGCTCAGTGGTAGAGCACTACCTTGACACGGTAGGGGTCAGCAGTTCAAATCTGCTACTGACTACCATTTTTTACTTTCGGTAAGATGCTTTCGAAGAACTTTGCATCTTTTGGACAGACTACTACGACGCGCCTCTAACGGCGCGTAATTCGGGGTTCGCGAGTCGGACCCCAAGGCAAAGTCGCTCTTACCGGATCAGATCATTTACGTAGTAGGTGAATTGTTAATCGCTAATCGTTAATAGTTGATTGCGAAGATTCGAAGGCCGGCCTTGCCGAATGGCAACCGGTATGGATCGGCTGTACCGCAACAATTAACCATTAACAGTCAACAATTCACAAAGATATGCAGATCAAATTCGGTGACCAGGTAAAGGAATTCGCGGAACCCGTTTCCGTGCTCGACGCTATCAAGGCGTTCGACCGCGACGTTCTCAAGAACACGATCGCGGCGAAGATTGACGGCGAAGAGGTAGACCTGTCGCGTCAGATCGATGCGGACGGCGAAGAGCTCGCGCTCGAACCGATACGGACCGACACGCGCGACGGGCTCGAGGTTCTGCGTCACTCGACCGCGCATTTGCTTGCGGCGGCGGTGCTTGACCTCTTTCCCGGAACCAAACTCGGCGTCGGACCGGCGCTGATGGACGATCCGCGCTATGGATTCTATTACGACGTGGTCGCGCCGCGTCCGCTGACCGAGGCCGATCTTCCGGTGATCGAAAAGCGGATGAAGGAAATGGCGAAGCGCAATCTCGTTTACCGCCGCGACGTGATCTCGAAAAACGAGATCCTCGACATCTTCACGGGCCGCGAAGAACCGCTCAAGTGCGAACTGATCTCCGACAAGGTTTCGGACACGGCGAGCGTCTATTACATCGACGGATCGCCGTTCATTGATTTCTGCCTCGGACCGCACGTCGGGCATACCGGCAAACTCAAGGCATTCAAGCTTTTGGCGCTTTCGGGCGCGTACTGGAAGGGCGATTCCGAGCGCGAGCAGATGCAGCGCATCTACGGAACCGCGTTCGCTTCGCAGGATGAACTGGACGCGTGGCTCAAGCAACGCGAGGAGGCCGAAAAACGCGATCACCGCAAACTCGGCAAGGAACTCGATCTTTTCTCGATCCAGGACGAATACGGTCAGGGATTCATCTTTTGGCATCCGAAAGGCGGCGCGATCCGCACCGACATGGAGAACTATCTCCGTGAGGAGTTGCAGAAGCGCGGCTACGGCATGGTCTTTACGCCGCACATCGCGAAACGCCAGCTTTGGCAGACTTCCGGGCACGAAGAAAATTACGCCGACGGATTGTTTGAACCGGTCGGGATGCCGCCGAAATTCGGCGAGGACATCGAGTTCCGGCTCAAGCCGATGAACTGTCCGTTCCATATCGGCATTTACAAGTCACATCCGCGTTCGTACCGTGATCTGCCGCTGCGCTATGCCGAACTTGGCACCGTCTATCGCGCGGAACTATCCGGAACGCTGCACGGACTGATGCGCGTCCGCGGTTTCACCCAGGACGACGCGCACATATTTTGCCGTCCCGATCAGGTGACCGACGAGGCGGGCGCTTGCGTCGATTTCGCATACGACGTTTTCAAGACCTTCGGATTCGAGAAGTTCAAGGTCGAACTCTCGGTTCGCGGCGGCGCCGACAACAAGGGGTATCTCGGATCGGACGCCGACTGGGAAAGCGCCGAAGCGGCGTTGGTCGAGGCGCTCAACAAACGCGGGATCGGTTACGAACGGATCGAGGGCGAGGCCGCGTTCTATGG
>JAKQII010000027.1 GCA_029557535.1 Acidobacteriota bacterium | reverse complement strand
TCCTAACCTTCGAGGAGATCGAGTTCCTCTGCGAAATCTTCGTTTCCCTCGGCATCGAGAAGATTCGGCTGACCGGCGGCGAGCCATTGGCTAGAAAGGATCTAGAACTGCTGGTTGCTAAACTCGCAAGACTTAAACGTGGCAACCTTCGCGAACTGGCGATGATCACTAACGGCAGCAACTTTGCGAAGAAAGCCGTCTTGCTGAAATCGAGTGGGTTGGACCGTGTAACATTGTCGCTCGACAGTCTGAAACCCGCGAACTTCCGTTCAATCACCGGCTCCGACAAACTCAACGACGTCCTGAATGCGATCGGGGCCGCCCGAACCGCCGGATATCGTCAGATAAAGGTCAATGCGGTTATCATTCGCGGCCGAAATGACGACGAGATCGTTGACCTTGCTAGATTTGCAAGAACGAATGATCTGACAGTTAGGTTCATCGAGTTTATGCCGCTTGATGGAGGCCGTACGTGGGATCGTAAACAGCTAGTCCCCGCGGCTGAGATTCGCGAGAGGATCAACGAAGTTTTTCCGATTGTTCTGATGAGCCCGTCCCGCGGAGCTGAAACGGCGTGGAGATATCGGTTCGCTGACGGAGCGGGCGGCGAAATCGGGCTAATTGCGCCCGTCACGAATGCATTCTGCGGAAATTGCTCGCGAATACGCCTTACGGCCGACGGGCAGATCCGAACGTGCTTGTTCTCAAGGACGGAGTTCGATCTTAAGAGCTTACTTAGAAGAGGCTCGTCCCGAAACGAGATTGTTGCTCTTATTCATTTTGCTGTCGCGAGAAAAGAGAGCGGCCACACGATCAACTCTCCTATCTTTAAATATTCCTCACGTTCCATGAGCTCCATCGGCGGCTGAAAAAAATTCCGAAGTTTCTTCCAATGTATGACTCAAGTCATACTTCAAGACTTTCAGGCGGCATAGGATTCGAGCAGATTCACGCTTTTTGTGACGGCGAATGGTATGTTGCGGCTAAGTGTTCACGTCCCGGACGCGAACTACCATCAAAACCTGATCTCATGCCAAGTGGCCTGCCCGGTCCACACTGACGCTCGCGGTTATGTTCGCGCGATCGCCGCAGGCCGGGTTGACGAAGCGTACCTGATCGCACGCGGGCCGAATCCGTTCGCATCTATCTGCGGCCGTATCTGCGGAGCACCCTGTGAGATCGCCTGCCGTCGCGGAAAGATCCCAAAAGTAAACGACGACGGAATGTTCGTCGGGCAGGATCGCCCGATCGCGATCCGTGCGCTGAAGCGATTCGCCTGTGACGCGTTCGGGCCGGAAGTCCGTCCTCTAGATGAGGTGCTGGATTCGATAAGAGACTTCGTTCCGCCGATCGCTGCGGACGCGGAAGAGATGGCCGCGCTACTAAGATCAGGCGCGGAACATTCTGTCAAAAAGGGCGATGGCCGGCGTATCGCGATCATTGGCGCGGGCCCCGCGGGTCTGGCGGCCGGACACGATCTGGCGTTGATGGGCTTCAAGCCGGTGGTCTTCGAGATCGAACCCGTCGCGGCCGGAATGCTGGCCGTCGGCGTTCCGGCGTATCGACTGCCTCGCGACCTGATCGCAAAGGAAGTCGCCGTCATCAAAGCCCTTGGCGTAGAGATTCGCTGCGGAATCCAGGTCGGCCGAGACATTTCCTTCTCGGAACTTCGTGAGGACTTTGCGGCAGTGATCATAGCCGTCGGAGCAAAATCATCACGCGGGCTCGGGCTGCCCGGAGAGAACGGCCCAGATGTCATCGGCGGCGTCGATCTATTGAGGGCGGTCTCGCTAAGCGAAGGGATCGATATCGGCCGCGAGATCGTCGTGATCGGCGGCGGAAACGTTGCGTACGACGTGGCGAGGTCCGTAGTCCGACAGATCGCGTTCGATACCGCGAGGACGGCCGCGCGACTTTCCGAAACCGCCAATGTCCACTTGGTATCACTCGAGAGCGCGGAACAAATGCCGGCGGACACCATCGAGATCGTCGAAGGTGACGAGGAAGGGATCGCGAGAACCAACGGATGGGGCCCGACTGAAATACTGCGTGAGAATAACGGACGCGTAACAGGCGTCGCGTTTCGACGGTGCCTGCGCGTCTATGACGAGGATCGAAAGTTTTCACCGATCTACGACGATAACGAAACGAAAGTGATCCCCTGTGATACGGTCCTTCTCGCCGTCGGCCAGGCACCGGCTCTCTCTTTCCTCGAAGACGGAGGTGAGGACATTGAACGCATGCGTGGCGATTGGCTTAAGGTCGATCCCGCTACGCTGCAAACTACTGGAGCCGGAGTATTTGTCGCCGGCGATCTAGCGCACGGAACGCGGCTGCTTATCGACGCGGTTGCGTCGGGCAAGGCAGCGGCGCGTTCTGTTTATCAATATCTCACCGGAAACAAACTCGAGCACGAGCTGATCAAAACCCATATCGTCCTGGATCGTTACCGACGCGAGCGGGGCTACGAATCGATCCGCCGTGTAGAAGTGCCGACGATCGAGCCGGCCGAACGCCTCGAACATCCGGAGAACGTAGTCGAGATTGGATACACCCGCGAGCAGGCAATGCGCGAAGCTTCACGGTGTCTTGATTGCGGGGTGACTCCCGTTTTCGATGGAAGCCGG
>JAKQII010000385.1 GCA_029557535.1 Acidobacteriota bacterium | reverse complement strand
GCAAGGGCAAGTGGGTCGGCCGCGATCTGTACGGAAAGATCGGCAACGGCGAAACGCCGATCGAACTGAGCAGCGTCAACGGCGGGCTGACGATCAAGCGCAAGGCCGACGGCCGGAACCCGAATCCGGTAACGGATCTGTTGCCGCAGTTGGCCGGCGGCGATCTTGAGACCGACTCCGTCTCGCTCGTCGGGGCCGACATCGAGATCGCGGAACGGGAATCGAAGCGCGAAATTGAAAGGGCGAATCGCGACCTGGCGAAGGTCAAGATGGATATTCCGCGGGTCGCGGTCGATGCGGTCCGGGAATCGATGAAGGCGATCGAGAAGGCGAAGCTTGTGGACGCCGAAAGCATGTTGAAGATGAAGATCGACGCCGAACGGATGCGTCGGGAGATGCGTCTGAAATTCAAGAAGATACGCTTCATGTCGGTCCCGCCGGTGATCGACAAGAAATCCGAATCATTTAATACCAAAGGGGTTCCGACCGTGACGGTCACGGCGCGCGACGCGGAAGTCAGTGTTCGCGGTTGGGACAAGCCGGTCGTCGAATACACATTGACGAGAATCGGGGACCAGCGTGCGGCGGCTCCGATGCCGGCCGTCGCCAAGCAAAACGGTTCGGACGTCACGATCGAACTCGCCTCCGAGGAAGCGGCGAATTGCGACAAATGTCCCGATAACTCCGGTGAATTCCAGTTGGAGGTGTTCGTCCCAAAAAAAGCGAATCTCCGGATCACGACTCAAGGTGAGGTCCGCCTTGAGAACGTGTCCGGAGATATTAAGATTGTGGGTGGCGACGACGCGATCAACGTCAGGGAATCGGACGGAAAACTCGCGTTGACGAATTCCGACGGCCGCGTCCGCGTGATCGGCTTTCGCGGAGATGTCGAAGCCGCGACCGAGGACGGCGATGTCAGTTTGGAAGGCGACTTTTCGAGTCTGACGGTCAATTCCTCCGAAGGAGCGGTTGTGATCACCGTCCCGGCTGACGCCAACGCGACGATCATTTCGAACACGCGTTCGGTCGAAGCGGCGGGCCTGCCATTTCTCTTTTCCGGCGAGGATCAGGAGTACTTCACTTTCAAACTCGGAAACGGCGGAAAGAAATACCGCTTGGCGACCGAGGAAGGGCGGTTCTTGATCCGCAGCGCTTCGACGATCCGGGCAACCGTTTAGTCCGCGTCGATAATTTCTGAAACATTCCGTCCTGCGACTCGTTTAGGATTTTTGCGTCCTGTTTATCCGTCGCATTCATACCTGATTAATTCAACTTTTCAGTAACGAGGTTGTGATGAACTACGTTTGTGCTCTACTGGTTCTAATACTTTTTTCATTCAGTTCACACGCACAGGTATCGCAAGACTCCGAAGCGAGGAACGAGGTTTCTTCAAACGGCGCGAAAGACGCCTCGAAACGATCCGGAAAGGTCGAAATCCCGGCCGAGAAGCGCAACCCGATCCGGATTCCGAAAGTCGCGGCCGTGCCGACGATCGACGGCAAGCTCGACGAGGAGATTTGGAAACAGGCCGCGGTTTTCAAGGACTTTTACCAAACCGAACCCGGCTACAACATCGAGCCTTCGAAACCGACGGAGGTTTATGTCGCTTACGACGAGCACAACCTCTACATCGGGTTCAAATGCTGGGACGACAAGGACAAGATCCGCGCGACGGTCGCCAAGCGCGACAATGTCTTCAGCGAAGACAATGTCCGTCTTTGGCTCGACACGTACAACGACCAACGTCGTGCCTACGTTCTCGGGTTCAACCCGCTCGGGATCCAACAGGACGGGATATACACCGAAGGAAGTCAGCAAGGGGCAGACTTTTCGGTCGATATCGTGATGGAATCGAAAGGCGTGATCCAGGACTGGGGTTGGTCTGTCGAGGTGAAGGTCCCATTCAAGTCGCTGCGGTACTCCGCTGGCAAAGGAAAACTCTGGGGCTTCAACGCGGCGCGGAACATTGATCGTTTCAACGACGAATTCGACCAATGGCTGCCGGATGATCGCGATGTCTCGGGATTTCTCGTCAAGCACGGAAAGATCACGGGACTCGACGAGATCAAATCCGAGCGAACGCTTGAGATCGTTCCGAGCGTCACGTTGTCGGAAACGGGCCGCCGTACGCGGACCGTCACGACCGCGCAGTTGAACGCAAACGGTTACCATCCGATCTTCAATCCGACCGGTATCCAGGACCCGGGACGGTTTGTGAACGAACCGCTCAAACAGGATATCGGCGTCACGTTAAAGTATACGCTGACCCCGAACGTGACCCTCGACGCCGCGATCAATCCCGACTTTGCGGAGATCGAGGCCGATGCGCCGGTAGTTACCGCGAACCAGAGGTTTCCGATCTTCTTTCAGGAAAAAAGACCGTTCTTCCTCGAAGGCAAAGAGATCTTCGATTCGCCGCTGCAACCGTTTTATTCGCGGACGATCGTCGATCCGGACTTTGCCGCGAAGCTGACCGGAAAGATCGGCAAGACCTCTTTCGGTTTTCTTGCCGCATCTGACAAAGCTCCGGGGAATTACTCCGAAGACGAGCGCACGGATCTCCGGATCTGCCAAAGTGAGCGACTGACCGATCCGGGCCGAAACTGCGGCTCGATCGAGGAAACCCTCGACAAGAACGCCTTTTTCAGCGTCCTTCGCGTGAAACGCGATATCGGCAAGAACAACAACGTCGGCTTTTTCGGGACGGCGCGCGTCTTTCCGCACAACCGGAATTTCGTCGGCGGCTTCGACGGCAGCTTCAAGCTCGATGACCGTACCGTGATGCAGTTTCAGGTTCTCGGGACGCATTCGCGTAAGTTCTTTTACGACCCGAATCAGAATTCGGCGACATACCGGTCGGGCAACGGTTTCGGGTATTTTTGGAGCCTGGATTACACGACCGATACCCGTGGATGGTATATAGAAGCGCTGGGCCGGACTTCAGATTACCGCGCCGACGCCGGATTTACCCGCCGGACCGGTACGAATCAGATCCTTTTAGCGAACCGTTTCAGCACGAAATCGAAGCCGAAGGCGGCGATCATTCGCGCCAACACCAACCAATTTCTGCGCGTGAATTTTGATTGGCAGGGAAGATCGCAAAGCGCGGCCGGCGGAGCCAATCTGAATCTCAGTCTGCAGGGAAATACCTTCATGTACATCGAAGGCGGACTTGGCTATGAACGGCTGTTCGAGGGTGAATTCGGCCCGCGACGCGGTACGGGCCAAACGGGCGCGTTCGTCGGAGGGCCCGAGCGTTCAACCTATCAACCGTATTACAGCGTCAACATCAACAAGACGTTCAACAAGCAGTTGAGCGCATACGGATTCGTCGGTTCGATCTTCAATTCGTTTGACTTTGATTTCGGCGCGGGCGGGAGCTTCGATCGCGTCAGTCCCGAATACTTGGCGTGGAAGCGTTGCTATCTTGAACTCGGAGCCGCATGCCAGCTGAATTATCCGGGGCTGGATCCGGGACCGGGCTGGCAATTCGATGCCGAGGTCGGCGCCGACTACAAACCGACTGATCCGCTCAGGATCTCTCTGAGCTACACGAAGAGCCGTCTGCGGCGCAACGACACGCGCGAGGTCGCATACGACACGAACATCTTTTCGGTGCGATCGACGTACCAGTTCTCGCGGTTTATGTACACGCGGCTGCGGATCGACTACGACACGCTGCGGCGCAACGTCGGCGGACAGTTGCTGTTCGGCTGGAACCCGAATCCGGGTACGGCGTTTTACATCGGGTACAACGACAACTTCAACTACAACGGTTTCAGTCCGTTGACCGGACAACTCGAACCGCGGTTCGAGCGGAACAGCCGGACGTTTTTCATCCGTGCGTCCTACCTTTTCAGAAAGAGCTTCTGAGCCCTGTTCAGGCAGCAATTCCGATCCCTTGGGGGTAACTTGGGAACAGCCGGTCCGCGCGGGCCGGCCTTTTTTTGCCACCGTTGAGAAACGGGCGCAAACCTGTGAACGGAAAGCACATCCAAGTTGTTCGCCCGCCAACGGCATCGGGGCCGACATGGTTCCGTCGAAAATGTTGTTGTAATTTCTCAGGTTTTCGTGTATAAACCCTAGAGGATAAATCATTTCTTGTTTTTTTGATATAGGAGGTAGAATGAAACTGACAAGATGTTCCGCAAGTTTCGCCTTGATTTTCTCCCTAAGCCTGCTAAGTTTTCTGACGCTTCCCCTGCAGCAGATTCAAGCCCAAGACGTAAAAATTGCCCTGCAACGCGGTTACCGGACCGGATATTCGGACGGGTACATGGCGGGGTATCGTGATGTCATCGACAACGCCGCCCGCGGATTCGCGCGGCACAGCGAATATAACAAGGCTGATCGGGCCTACAGTGCGGACTACGGCTCGTTGGAAGATTATCGCGACGGCTATCAGCAAGGTTTTGAGGCGGGTTACAATACGGGCTTCGAAAAACGTTCGTTCGACGCCGCCATCCCGCCGGATCTCGCACGCCGGACGCCGGCTCAGGTCGTCGCCACGACCGAACCTGCGACCTCGAATCAAACCACTGAAGCGACGCAGCAGGTTCCGGTTCTCAAGAACAAGACCGAAGACAATTATGTGACGACGAATTCGGATGCGGTCGTGATGATTCCGAACGATACCGAGCTGATCCTCGAGCTGAACGAAGAGATCACCACCGAGCGAAGCAAGGTAGGCGATCGGTTTACGGCCAAGGTCGTATCCCCGATGGAGATCGGCGGGGCGATCGTCGAGGGGCGGGTTTCAAAGATCCAGAGACCGGGGCGCATCAAACGCCGCGCGGAGATTCTATTGTCGTTTGACCGAATCCTGCTGAGCGAGGGGCGTTGGTCGAATTTCAGTGCGATCCTGACAGAGGTTCTTCCGGTGAAAGGCGATAATGTTAAGCGTGTCGATGCCGAAGGCATCGTTGAAGGCAAGAGCTCTATCAAGAGCGATACGGTCAAGGTCGGCGCATCGACCGGCACGGGCGCGGTCGTCGGGGCCGTAGTCGGCGGACCTGTCGGAGCAGCGGTCGGGGCCGGCGTAGGTGCGGCATTTGGTGTCGGCGCCGTGGTCGTCGAGCGCGGCAAGCATGTCCGACTCAACAAGCTTCAGCAACTCCGCATCAAATCTACATACGAAACACAGATCCGCTAGGCGGAATGGTTCCGGCGCGAAAACAGCTGAGCGCGCGCCTTTTCAATCCGCGGACGCAATCGCTTTCCGCGGATTTTTTTGCCTCCGTCCGGACGGCAATAAACAAGGAAGTCCCTACCGGGATCGGCATCGGAACGCTCGTGCTCCGCTCGATCGGCGAACGGCGAAACCCCTTGAAACAAAGGCCTTTTTGATGCCGGAACGGCAATTTCTCAAATCGCGCGATGCTTGCCGTTTATGTTCTCATTTGATAAATTCAAGTAATAGGAAAATCTTATAACTGCAAGGGTATTGATCATATGAGTACAGGAACAGAAACCACCGCCGCATCCGCCGGATTAAGAGGCGTCGTTGCCGCGCAAAGCTCCATCGGAGACGTTGACGGCGAAAACGGGATCCTGATCTATCAGGGTTATAACATCCATGACCTCGCCGAACATTCGACGTTCGAAGAAGTGGTCTTTTTGCTCTGGAATGGAAGGCTTCCGAAGAAGGGTGAGTTAAGCGATTTAAGAGATCAGTTTCGTTCGAATTCAGTGGTTCCGGCCGAGATTCTCTCGATGCTGAAGACGTTTCCGAAGGACGCAAGTCCGATGGACGTCCTGCGCACTGCGGTTTCCGCGCTTGGATTTTACGACAAGGCCGGCCACGGCACCGACCGCGAGAACGCGGTCAACACGGCCGTCAAGCTGACCGCGCAAATGGGCACGATCGTGACGGCCTGGGAACGGATCCGCAACGGACTCGAGCCCGTCGCGCCCGATCCTGAACTCGGCATTGCCGAGAACTTCCTTTACATGATGCGCGGCGAGCGGGCCGGGGCCGACGAGGTCCGGATCTTCGACATCGCGCTGATGCTTCACGCGGACCATGAGCTGAACGCTTCCACCTTCACCACCCGCGTCGTTGCCGGCACTCTCGCCGACATGTACGGAGCGGTTACTGCCGGAATCGCGGCGCTCGCGGGCCCGCTTCACGGTGGAGCGAACACGAACGTCATGAAAACGCTGCTCGAGATCGGCGATCTCGCCAACGTCGATGCCTGGCTCGATGAAGCGCTTGCGGCCAAACGCAAGATCATGGGTATCGGTCACGCCGTTTACAAGACGGAAGACCCGCGCGCGACGTGGTTGCGCAAGTTCTCGCGGCAGCTCGGCGAAAAGGCCGGCGAACTCAAGTGGTTCGAGATGTCGCAGCGCATCGAGAACCTCATGCTCGAGAAGAAGGGAATGCATCCGAACGTCGATTTCTATTCGGCCTCGGTTTACTACATGATGGGGATCCCGCTCGACCAGTACACGCCGATCTTCGCGGTTTCGCGCATTTCGGGCTGGACGGGGCATATCCTCGAACAATACGCGAACAACAAGCTCATTCGTCCGCGGGCTGAATACATCGGCGGACGGGATCTGAAGTTCGTTCCGATCGACGAGCGCTAGACCATACATGTGGAAGGCCCGGAACCGTTCCGGGCCTTTTGTTTTGCGTGTCACAAGAAACAGGCGACGCCATTGCGGCGTCGCCCGTCCGCTTTCGCTCTCAAACCCGGAGGCACTAACTACGAGTATTCAGCGAAAGGTCCAATTTCGGAAAAAGCGAACCGCGAATTCGCCCAAATCAGCGAAACTTGATTGAGTTCTGTATGATCGTCGGTCCTCTTTTCGGGTTGCGTTATTTTCGCGTTGGGCAGCGAAGGTTCGCGGGCCCAAATCTCTGAACCCTGATCCGAGATAACTAGTCGTACTCTTCCTGTGCCGGCTCCGATTTTGTGATCGCCCGCGCGTCGGTGTCGCCGAGCGAGATTCCGAAGATCTTCGGATCGTCGAGAAATTCAGCGAGTTTGTCGGGATCAAGTTTCGCACGGACGACGACCGCCTGGTCGTTATCGATCGTGACGAGCATGATCCGGACATTCTCGCCCGCTTCGCGCATGTACATGTACGCCTGTTCGCGGTCCCGCGTGCGGACCCGAAGGATCGGCGACCACTCCGCGCTCATCGAATTACGCATCACGGCCTGCATCTCGGCGTCGAGCGTGTCACGCCGCAACTTAAGGTCTTCAAAAATGGTGACGCTGAAGCTCTTGACGCCCGCCGGTTTCACGACCTTCACCGCGAGTTTCGCGAGCCACATGAACGGAACGCCGACCTTCTTTGCGCTGTAATGCGTTTTCAGGTGGCGGACGATCGAACTGTAGCCGTCGTCCTTTGCCGACGCCGGCGGCGCAAACGCGAGGATCACGAGCGAAAGAACGAGCGACGAAACAATCCATTTCCTGTATTTCATCAGCCTCCTCCTATTGGTTCGTACTCGTTTTCTCGACGTCGATTCGCGGGATGCTCAGCTTGCCGCTCAGTTCCACAAGAAGGTCGATGTCGATCGGGCCGATGACGTTGACGACGGCGATGCTCTTCGCTTCCGAGAGCACGACCGCGACGCCGCTCATCGTATCGCCGGTGAACATCGTGAACACGTCGATCTTCTGATTCTCGCGCTTGCTGCGGACGTTCACGAGTTTTTCCCAGCCCGGAGTACGAAGTTGAGCGCGAATGGCATCGACGTCCGATTCGTTGTATTCCTGCTCCTTGTCGAAATTGTAAACGCGGACATAAATGCCCTGCAGCCCTTTGACGGCCTCGGCGACCTTTTGCGCGTCGACGTCCTTTGACTTCGTCAGCACGCGTTTCGCAAGATCGAGCATTTTGCCTTCGACGTTGACCTCGACGACCTCGCTCGCTTTCGATTCGAGATAGTTCAGCCGATCAAAATCGAGCCGTGCACTTTGCGCGTTCGTCGTGACCGAAACCACCGACAGCACAACCAAAACAAAAAGAATTTTCAGTTTCATCGCAATTCTCCAATAGATCCGGACGCGTTCTATTCTCCGCCCCCGTTTAGTTTGTCCTTGACGATCTTCAGTTTCGAGCTCGTGATCGAGAGCGCGAGCATCAGTTTCTCGTATGCATGGCGCTCCTCGGCCGTCAGCTGCGACTCGTTAAGCAACGGCCGATCTCCGGTTTCGCTTCCGTTGTTCGCCTTTTGCTTTTTGAAGTAGACCGTCTTCACCATTCGCGGACGAGCGGGTTTCCTCGGGCGGACGACGGGCGACGCCTTCTCCTGCGGTTCGGACGGATCCGAACGCACGACCTCCGTTGTCGTTCGCGACTGCGTTTCGGTCTGAACCGGCGTCGTCTCCGTCGCAACCGGACTTGAATCCCGCAGCGCGATCAAACCGGCGAGAGCGACGGCCGCGGTAACGACGCAAACGACGGCGAACGCAAGACGAAGTCTGAAGAAACCGCGACGTTTGGTTTCGACGACGGCCGGCGCGGCCGGCGGTATCGCCGGAGCGCTTCCGGGACGCATCCGAAACTCGCTCAGCGCGTTCTCCAACGAGCGGATCCCGGGGTCGTCGCCTTTTTTGTCCCAAAGATATTCGTCGTTCATATCATTCCTCGATCCCGAGTCTTGCCCGGAGCATTTTCATTCCGCGGTGCAGGTTGACCCGCACCGATTCCGGCGTCAGTCCCGTCCGTTCGCTGATCTCGGGCCCGGTCATCCCTTCAACCAGCCTCATCACGAGCGTCTCGCGGTATGCGTCCGGGAGACCGCGGATCGCGTCGAGGATCTCCCGCGCCTCGTTTTTGCGATTGCACCCCTCGCGCAGATCGCCGCTGAGTTCCTCGGTCGGCCGGTCGCTCCGGTAAAACTCCGCGGCGCGGTTGCGGGCGATCGACGCCAGCCACGCTCCCGCAGCCGCGCGATCGCGGAGTCCGCCAATGCCGCGATAGGCGGCGATGAACACGTCCTGGACGAGATCATCGACCTCGTCGCGCCTGACCCGGCCGAGCATTATTGCGTGGACCATCGGCGCGTACATTTCATAGAACTCTTCGAATGCCCCCGGGTCTCCGTCCGCAACCCTGCCGACGATCGCTTCGGTCGGCGAGACCTTGCGCGCGGCGGGCGCGGTGCTGGTAAACATGAACATGCTTCCGGTGATTTCCGTTTCGGGCATTTTCAATCTCGGTCCGGGTTCCGAACGCCTTGTCGACTGCGTGGCGTTCCGTCATAAAAGACGGTCAGCGAGCCGCGGGTGTTAACAAAGAAAATTGGTTTCTCCGCAGATTACGGAAAACGGCCGGGAAGAGTTTGCATAAAAACGAGGAACGCCGCGGTTCATGTCAGCCCGCCGAAACTGTTAGAATGTTTCAAAAAGTAAAAGGGAGCCAAGCGAATGAAATTGCTCAATTGCCTTCTGACAACAATCTGCTTATTAATTGTCGGTGCCGTTTTGGTCCCGGCCCAGAAAGTTATGAAACCACCCGTCGCGAAAAAAGTCCCGAAAGTTCTGAAGATCCACGGTTATGAGATCGTGGACGATTACGCGTGGCTGCGTGACCGGAACAAGGAAAAGGATCCTGACGTCACGAAGTATCTTCTAGACAACAACGCGTATACGGAACATTACATGGATCCGCACAAGGCGCTTGTCGACCGCATTTACAATGAAATGCTCGGCCGGATCAAACAGACCGACCTGAGCGTCCCGTATCGGCTCGGCAGTTACTGGTATTTCACGAAGACCGAAGAGGGAAAACAGTATCCGACGTATCTGCGCAGCAAAAACAAGGATCTCAGGGATCCGGAGGTGCTTCTCGATCAGAACGAGATGGCGAAAGGATTCGAGTTTTTTTCGATCGGATCGTTCGTCGTCAGCGAAGACGACAATTTTCTGGCGTTCTCGACGGACACGACCGGTTACAGGCAGTACACGCTCCGGATCAAGGACCTGCGGAGCGGAACGACGCTGCCGGACAAGATCGAGCGCGTGACGAGCGTCGCCTGGTCGAACGACGGCAAGTACCTGTTCGTTGGCCAGGAGGATGCGGTCTCGAAGCGCTCGGACAAGATCTGGCGGCACGACATCGCCGCGAACAAGGACACGCTCGTCTTTGAAGAAAAGGATGTTCTGTTCAACGCGGGTGTCGGGAAGTCCCGAGATAACAGGATGCTGTTCATCAGTTCGTACGCGATGACCATGCGTGAATTCCGTTATCTTTCGGCCGACGATCCGACGGGTGATTGGAAAGTGATCGCACCGCGCCGCGAAGGCCACGAGTATTCGGCGGATTTCGACGGACGCGAGTTCTACATAACGACGAACAAGGACGCGGAGAACTTCAAGGTCGTGAAGGCGCCGCTTGCGGATCCCTCGGAGAAGAACTGGACGGACTACATCCAGTACAATCCGGAGATCAAGATCGAAGGCATCGACTTTTTCAAGGACTATGCGGTCGTATCGGAGGTTGAGAACGGACTCGAGTATTTGCGGATCCTGGATCGGATGACAAAACGTGCGCCGTTCCGCATTCCGACCTCGGAAAGCGTCTACACGATGGGGCTCGGCCGGAATCCCGAATACGAAACCGAGTCGATCCACTACGGATATTCGTCGATGATCACTCCGAATTCGACGTACGACTTCAACTTCAAATCCCGTGAGAGTTCGTTGTTGAAACAGCAGGAGATCCCGTCCGGCTACGACAAATCAGGATATGAGACGAAACGTGTCTGGGCCGTCGCGCGCGACGGCGTGAAAGTTCCGGTCTCGCTGGTCTGGAAGAAAGGAACAAAGTTCGACGGCAAGGCGCCGATGCTGCTTTACGCGTACGGTTCTTACGGCATTTCGATGACCCCAAATTTTTCGACGGCGCGGCTGAGCCTTCTCGACCGCGGCATGATTTACGGGATCGCGCATATCCGCGGCGGCTCGGAACTCGGCGAAAAATGGCGTCAGGACGGCCGTATGTTCAAGAAACTGAACACCTTCCATGACTTCATCGATTGCTCGAAGTGGCTTATCGAGAACAAGTACACATCGTCCGATCGTCTGGTCGTCCAGGGCGGAAGCGCGGGGGGATTGTTGATGGGCGGCGTCGCGAACATGTCTCCCGGAACATTCAAGGCGGTGATCGCGCAGGTGCCTTTCGTCGATGTCATGAACACGATGCTCGACGATACGCTGCCGTTGACGACGGAGGAATGGATCGAATGGGGGAATCCAAACGAGAAAGCGGCGTGGGATTACATGATCCAGTATTCGCCGTACGACAACGTCAAGGCGCAGAACTATCCGGACATGCTGATCGAAGTCTCGCTTAACGACAGCCAAGTGCCATATTGGGAAGGAGCAAAGTTCGCGGCCAAGCTCCGCGAGAAAAAGACAGACAAGAACGTGATCCTTCTGAAAACGAATATGGGTGCCGGACACGGCGGCGCCAGCGGCCGCTATGACCGACTTAAGGAAGTGGCGTTCGACTATGCCTATGCCCTGACCAAGGTCGGCATCGCAGAATAATCCGAAACACAAGAACCTGAACGCGAAGCGGTCGATCAAAATTGGTGGGCCGCTTCGGTCATTTTGACCGACTCTGGCATGTCCGCGATTCCCCCGTCTTTTCCCGACACCAACTAAATTCAGCACGATCAACAGTTAATCAAGCGATTCCGGCGTGGCATCGGCCTTGCACCAGAACATGCAGCGATGCCGTTACCCCGACGGTCAAGGGCTCGGAAGTCCGTCGCCACGGTTCAAAGGGTCCGCCTTATCGGTTTCGTGTGTCCGAGAGTGGTCGGAAAATAAGAGGATTCGCCCGGATACGTTCGGAACTTTCTCTTGAATGTCAAACAACGTACAACGTATAATAAGAAACGCCAACACGCTGTCCGCTTCAGGCGGCTCCTGGCATTATCCCGCTCGCCGAAGAGAATGCGTCGGTTTCCCAACTGTTTCGTGACAAGAAAAGAAAAAATCCTGGAGATCCTATTGTGGACGACGGTTTCGCTCGGGGCCGTGTCGTGTGCGTTTGCGATCATTAATCTTCCGGTCTCCTCCATCGACGTCACTTTTCCGTTTTTTACGATGGCGGCGATCGCAGTTACGACGTTTCTTCAGATCCAGCTCCCGCGGACAAAGATGCATTTCACGATCTCGGACTCCGTCATATTCGTCGCGCTGATGCTGTACGGAGGCGAGGTCGGAATTCTGATCGCCATTGTCGAATCGATCTATACCTCGTTCAAACTTAAACGCAAAGGCGTCACGATCATGCCGCGTACGTTACTCCTCAATTGCGCGATCGCGGCGATCGCGACACAGGCGACCGTTCTTGTCGCCCGGGGCACGATCGGCGGGATTCAAGCGACCGTGGATTCCGGCACGCCGACCGACTTCGTGACGATGATGAGCGTCCTGGTAGCGACGCAGTTCATGGTCAATTCGCTCTTTGTCGCGGTTTTCGCTGCGATTCGATCGGACAAGCCGATATGGAAAGTCTGGTACGAATACTGTCTGAATGCGCTGCTCATGTTCCTCACCGGCGGGTTTCTCGCGGCGGTCGTCGTTAAGGCGCTTCATAATCTCGAACCGGTATTGATCGGTGTCGCGTTCGTCGTCGCCGTCGTCGTATTCCTGACTTACAAACGTCATATCGAAGAACTCCGACTGACTGCGGATCAGGCGGATACTGCAGAGCGCCAGCGGGCCGAACAGGCCGAGCGTCATATCGAAGAGCTCCAGCATTACATTCGCGAACAGGAACGGACCAGCGAGGAACTGCGCGAGAGCCGCGAACGTTACCGCCACGCCGCATTTCACGATGGGCTAACGAATCTGCCGAACCGAAACCTTTTCATTGAAACACTGAAGTTTCTTCTTGAGAAATACAAACGCACCCCGAATCGCAAATTCGCCGTCCTTTCGCTCGATCTCAATCGATTCAAGACGATCAACGAGAGCCTCGGACATTCGGTCGGCGATCGGCTCATCTCTCACGTCGCCAAGCGTCTTTCGTCCCTTGTTCGTGAAAACGACCTCGTCGCCCGATTCAGCGGCGATTCGTTCGGGGTCATTTTGAACAACATTCAAATGGCCGATGATGCCGTTCAGTTTGCCCGACTCATTCAGCGGCATATCCAAAAGCCGTTCACGATCGCCGGCCGGCAGGTTTTTACGGATGCGAGCATCGGCATCTCAATCTGCAACTCGAATTACGAAGAGGCGGAAGACATTCTGCGAGACGCCGATATCGCGATGTACCATGCCAAGGACAAGACGAAGGAGTGCATCGTCTTCGACCAGGCAATGCACACGCGGGCGATGACCCTGCTGCAACTCGAGACCGATCTCCGGTGTGCGATCGATCGTGACGAGCTTTCGGTTTACTATCAGCCGATCGTCGATCTCGCGACGATGAAACTGATCGGATTCGAGGCGCTTATGCGCTGGAATCATCCGCAGCGCGGGATCATTCCGCCGAACGAGTTCATTCCCGTCGCCGAGGAAACCGGACTGATCGTCCCGATGACTCTTTGGATCCTGCAAAGATCATGCTCGCAGATGGTCGAGTGGCAGCAGCGCGCTCCGGACAACGCGTCGCTGATGATCAGCGTGAACCTGTCCGGCAAGCACTTCGCACATTCGGACATCGTTGAACAGATCCGGCGGGTTTTGCTCGAAACGAACATCAAGGCGTCAAGCGTGAAACTGGAGATCACGGAAAGCGCTGTAATGGAAAACGCCGAAACGGCGATCGCGTTGCTCAAGAATCTGCGCTCGCTCGGCCTGCAGCTTTCGATCGACGATTTCGGAACGGGCTATTCGTCGCTCAGCTACCTGCACCGGTTCCCGATCGACATGCTCAAGGTCGACCGGTCGTTCGTCGGGACGATGGAAGACGGGACCGAAAACGGCGAGATCGTGAGAACCGTGATCGCGCTCGGCAAAACGCTCGGCCTGAGCATCGTTGCCGAGGGGATCGAAACCATTCACCAGCTTCATCAATTGCGGATTCTTGGCTGCGAATACGGACAAGGATATCTCTTTTCGAGGCCCGTTCCGGTTGAAGAGGCGACGGTCATACTAGACGACAAGTCGCGCTGGCAAAACATCATTCCGGACAATAACCCGGCGGTCGTCGCGCAAAATCGCGAATTCTCGAGGCTGCGACTGGCGAAGTAGTTCGGGATCACGCGACCGAAAGTTCATCAACAAAGCGGCAAATGCCTGGACACCTGTCAATAAGATCATCCTGTCAGATCGTTATCCGGGTTATGCACTAATTAAGGTTCTTCGGGAACAACCGCGAGTCCGCCGCCAAAATTACTGATCTTCTCATACTTCGGGGCCACCTTGACGTCACCTTTGCTATCGATGAATCCCCATTTCATCGCCTCTTCATCGAAGAACGCCTCCCGGCCGTTGAACATCCCCTTGACCGTGACCGGTTCGAGCTCGACCGTCTCTCCCTTCGAGATCGCCTCGCGGATCTCCTTGCCCTTTTCCATCGCGGCGACGGTAAGCGGGAATGCGACCGACAACGTTCGCGGCTCAGTGCCGTCGATTTCTTTTGACATAACTTCTTCCTCTTCTGTGTTGGATTCAGGGACCGCGCGGGACGCCTACGCATTTGGGATTGCCGATTTTGGATTTCGGATTACCCAACTCTCCAACGCGCCGAAACGACCAATCGCAAATCGAAAATCGCAAATCGAAAATGTGTTGATTCCTTTGCTTCGTTTGGGATTGGGAGACTTGTCGCGGACAAGCACGGTGACCGACGCCCCGAGCTTCGTGCCCGACCCGATCATCAAGCCATTTGGGATTGCCGATTTCGGAATTCGGATTGCCGGACTCACCAACACACCTCGGCGTTCGACCAATCGCAAATCGAAAATCCAAAATCGAAAATGGCGGGGCCAATCCGAAATCCAAAATCCGAAATCCAAAATGTGTTGGTCCTCGGCATTCGAAGACGCGGTCAGACGGCAGTACTTCCGACCGTCCTTCTCGAACGCTTTCAGTACCGAATCCGAAAGGAACTTGAATTTGATCTCTTCTGAATCTTTATGAAAAATGCTCATCGGATTTCGACTCCGATGAGCATGGTAGGCTAGGCCATACACTAATTGTGAGACGATCGTTTGAGCTTGAAATTAACGCGAACCAACGTCTGTTGCCGATGCTCAGAATCGTGCAAATCGGGTCCCTTTTCCGCCCACCGGGCGACCCTGCGCCCATGGAATTCGGCGCAAGGTTCTGCTCGTTTCTTTCCCGTCCATCGGAGAGTCAAAAATAAATCTTATCGCAAACCAGTCGACGGGGAACAACAAGGTATTTCCTCAACTTTTGACACCGAGTCTATGCCCAGAACTTTCGCAATCCACGCTCGGCATCGTTGAAAAGTAAAAACATATTCTCATCCTCAAGTATCAGTAATAAAAACCGACGTATCAACGCCTTTTCCGACGTACTGAACTGGTTGCGTCGTTCAGAGATGCTGGGATCGTCGGACTTAGTCTTTGTCGGGCTTAGACTATAAACGACAAACTCAAGCACATAATTTCGCGGGGAGAAGTCTCTCAAGGCATTTATCAGATAAGCCGGTAAATAGTAGTAGTATGCGCGAGCCGTAAACAGAGGCAAGGCATCATAATTGGCTTGCAGCAAATCGGCCGAAATCTCCCACCAGCCTTTACCGTCAAAATCGGAACTGATACCCGCGCCGTCCCAAGTTGTCTCAACCGTTATCTCACCGTATTTAGGCGGAGTCTCCTTCGGATAACCAAAATCAATATCGTGAAGCAGAATCGAAATTCGATCAGACGTCATAATTCCTCCTCAACAATGCTGATTACTCCGAGAGCGGTCTACGGAATAGCGACATTTGCCGGGATAGACCACCAAAGGGGCGTAGCCAACGAAGGGGCAAGTCGTACGATTCGGTACAATACGTACGCAACTCCGATCGTGACCGTAACTCCTGCTGCAACCTGAACCAAATTTGACCTATCCGCAGTTGGTGAAATTCCCGGAGGAGGAGGCGGATCAGTGGCCCATTTCCACGCATTTTCTGGAATTTGCGCAGTTGGTCCTGGTCCGCCACATCCTTGTGTATTCCAATCATTTAAGCGGTTGCGAACGCCCCGTTGAACGTCTTCGTACTTTTCAACATACGCGGTTAACGTCCCCGGCCCATCTCCTGGCACAAGGCCACCGAGATTCTGCATCAATTGGCGGGCTCGTCTTTGCAACATGTTTAGGAATCGCCTTATTTGTTTTGCAGGTTCGTTACAATCGGTTGGTGGTGGGGGCGGAGGTGGCGGAAAGGCTCCACCACCTCCGCTGCCTCCGTTTTCACCGCCCTCGGATGTTCCTGCGCTTTGGATTCCGCCACCAAAGACGATGCAAACCGTCTCGGTATGAGCGTACACGCCTCCAGTATTGTCGTCAAAACCGCCATAGGTCACAACGTCAAAGCAAACATAGAATGCTCCGCTTGAAGTCAACCCACTGGGATCGACATAATTCGTCGGCTGGTTCCCTACATACGAATACCGGTTCCAGCTTTGGGGATCGCCGACCGAGGCCGAGCCGTTGTAGGGATCGGGCGACGTCCAGCGTCCGGCGCGGTTTTCATTCTTTCGGAACCACGTGTGGTTGAGGCCGGTCGCCGAGTCCTTTTCGGTCAGGCCGTAACCCTGCCGGTTCGTCGCCGGGGCGCCATCGCGATTTCCGATTGCCGATTTTGGATTTCGGATTTGTCGGACTATCCAGCCGACCGGGGATCAACGTCCAATCGCAAATTCAAAATCGAAAATCCGAAATGCGATGACGATTTTCCCGAAAGCGTCATAGATCAAGAATTGCCAAACATCATTGACCTTTTCGGCCACCCTGTTCCCGAGCGCGTCGTAAACCGAAACCGCGTCGGGCGTGTTCGCCTGCGACGCGACGACCATCCGTCCGTTGGCGTCGTAAGCAAGCCCGAGAGCCCGGAACTTGTTGTCGGTGACAACCTGTCCTTTGTCATCGTACGCCGTTCCCGTACCGGAGGTAAAGCGGTTTTTCGCCGGGTCGATGTCGCCCGACTCGATCGCCGTGTAAGGCAGCGGGCTCTCCTGACCGCTCGTCGGGTTCGATGCCGCCTTTCTGAAAAGGTTGCCGAAGCGGTCGTACTCGAAGACCTGCTTGTAGCTGACGGTCGTCGTGTCGCCCTTCGTCTCCTTCGCTTCCTTGAGCCGTCCGACCGAATCGTACTGGAACTTCTGGGTCCACTGCTTGTCGGTCCCGATCCAGCTTGAGACGCTCTCA
>JAKQII010000384.1 GCA_029557535.1 Acidobacteriota bacterium | reverse complement strand
AAATCAGTCCTGCCCGACGATACTCGCGACGACCTTTGGATCGATCGCGTTCGCGCCTTCTGTCCGAAGCAGTTCGACTTCCTTGACGAACTCCTCGACGATGTCGACTCCGGCGACGCGCCGCATCGGCACGCCGTTCTTGAAGATCATCCCGACCTGACGTCCGAAGGTGATGCCGAGCTGCGAATCGTGCGCCTCACCTGGTCCGTTGACGGCGCAGCCCATGATCGAAAGATGAAGCGGTTCCTCGACGTGCGCGAGCCGACGCTCTACCTCCGTCACGATCTCGACGAAATTGTCGACATCGAGCCGTCCGCAGGTCGGACACGCGACAACGGTCACGCCGCGTTTCCGCAATTCGAGCGATTTCAGGATCTCCCAGCCGACGCGCACTTCCTCGTGCGGTTCGGCGGCGAGCGAAACGCGGATCGTGTCCCCGATACCCTCGTGCAGCAATATCCCGAGCCCCATCGCCGATTTGATCGTTCCGCCGAACGGCGTTCCGGCCTCGGTCACTCCAAGGTGGAGCGGATAATCGACCTTTTCGGCCATCAGACGATACGCGGCAACCATCCGGTTGACGTCCGACGCCTTGAGCGAGATGACGATGTCCGAGAACCCGAGATCCTCGAGGATCCGAACGTGGCGCATTCCCGATTCGACCATCGCTTCCGGCGTTGCCGTGCCGTACTTATGCAGCAGGTCCTTCTCAAGAGATCCGCCGTTGACCCCGATCCGGATGGGTATCTTGCGGGCTTCGGTCGCGCGGACGACCTCGCGCACCCGGTCGATCGAACCAATGTTCCCGGGATTGATACGGAGCTTGTCGATGCCCGCGTCGAGAGCCTTGAGCGCTAATTTGTAATGAAAATGGATGTCTGCGACGATCGGCATGTCGGTACCTTTGCGGATCTCGACAAGGCCTTTGGCGGCGTCGTCATCGGGGACGGCGATCCGGACGATCTCGCATCCGGCCGCCTTCATCTCTTCGATCTGCTTTAGCGTCCCCGCGACGTCCGACGTGTCGGTCTTCGTCATCGACTGGACCGTGACCGGCGCGCCTCCGCCGATCTGCACGCCCCGAACTTTCACCGATCGTGAATTTCTCATAGAGTTTGGAGTTCCGCCTTCAGGCGGCGGCCGCGTAAACGCGAAACTCAGAACTAAAACAACTTCGAAATATCAAGCACCAACGTAAACACCATCAGCAAAACGATGATCGCGAGCCCGGCGAATTGGATCTTTTCCTTGAACGCCATCGACATCGTCTTGCCGAACCATGACATTACTTTCTCGATCCCGAGGACCATGATCTGGCCGCCGTCGAGCAGCGGGATCGGAAGCAAGTTGAAAACGCCGAGATTCAGGCTGATCAGCGTCAGGATCGAGATCAGCCCGGCGAATCCGGCCTCGCGCACGACCTGTGCGATGATCTGGACGATGCCGACAGGACCCGAAAGCCCGGCGTCTTTGACCGAGCGCTCGCCCGAAAACAGCTGCCCGAAAACGCGGCCCGTCAGGCGCAGTATGTCGAGATTCGAATTCACGGCAAAACCCGCGGCGGTAGCGAAGGTCGCCGGGTCGCGGACATCCTGCACCGTGTTGCCGAAGCGGATTCCGATCTGCCATTGACCTTCGCTCACCTGTTTCGGGCTCAAAAGCACTTCCTTCTGTTCGTTGTTGCGCGAAACGGTGATCGTCGTCGGCGCGCCCTTGCTCTCGAGGATCAGGTTTTTGACCTCAAATTGGTTGCGGACGACTTTGCCGTTGACGGCCGTGATCATATCGCCCTTTTGCAGTCCGGACTGCGCCGCCGGCATATCGGCTACGACATCGTTGACCACCACCGGCTCGGCGCCCATGTCGGGCACAAAATCGAGTTCGCCGAGGCCGTTTCCGCTGACATCGACGCGGGTCGGCGTGATTGTCAGTTGGATCCGCTTTCCGTCTCGCTCGACGGAGATCGGTACCTGCTTGTCGGCGAGGATCGCGGCGTCCTTGCGTAGTCGATCAAACGTTGGATTTTCCGTGCCGTCGAAAGCGACGATGCGGTCTCCGGGTTTGATCCCTGCCTTCTCGGCCGCACCGTTCTGCGTTACAAGTCCAACGACCGGAGCCGGCATCGCGGGGATTCCGTACATCATCGCGACCGTGAACGGAATCGCAAGCGCAAGCAAGATGTTCATGAACGGCCCGCCGAGCATCACCAGAAACTTTTGCCAGCGCGGACGGAGTTCATAAAGTTCTTCCTTCGGAACGAAATACGCGTCGGCTCCGGTTCCTTCTTCGGCCGCTCCGATGTTGCGTTGATCGAGAAATTCCCCGACGCTCGGTTTTTCGGAACTTCCGCCTTCGAGCGGCGCCGTCGCTTCGTCACCATACAACTTGACGTAAGCGCCGAGCGGGATCGCCGAGATCCGGTAGTCGGTATTCCCGACCTTGAATCCCCAGATCCGCGGACCCAATCCGAAGAACGAATAGGCCTCGACCCGCATTCCGAGCATTTTCGCGACGATGAAATGTCCGAACTCGTGAATGTTGATCGCAACTCCGAGCACAAAGACAACCGCAAGAATTACTAGCAAAATATCCGGCATTAAAATTTCCCTCGTTAACTGGCCAATAAGAAACTTAGAAACTTGAAATTAATTTCAAGTTGCAATTTTTAAGAATAAAACGCGAGGCAAACATTGGCAAACTACGCTCCGGCTCCACTCGCCAGGGCAAGACCGGCGGCGGATCTGGCCCAGGCGTCGGCGGCAAGGATCGAATCGAGATCGGTGACCGCGGTCGGATCATGCGCGTCCATGACGGCGGTGATGATCTTCGGAATATCGACGAGACGGATCTTACCGGCGAGAAACTCCGCGACGGCGACCTCGTTGGCGGCGTTCAGGACCGCCGGCATCGTTCCGCCCGAGCACAAGGCGCGGTACGCGAGCGCGAGGCACGGGAACCGATCGATGTCGGGCTCTTCGAAGGTCAATTGCGATGTTTTTGTGAAATCGAGCGCCGGCAGACAGTTCTCAAACCGTTCGGGATAGGTCAGCGCATACTGGATCGCGTGCTTCATGTCGGTCACGCCAAGCTGCGCGATGATCGATCCGTCGACGAGTTCGACCATCGAATGGATCACCGACTGCGGATGAACGACGACCGAAATGCGGTCCGCGTCGAAACCGAAAAGCCATTTGGCCTCAATGACTTCCAGTCCTTTGTTCATGAGCGTCGCCGAATCGATCGAGATCTTGTCTCCCATTTTCCAGTTCGGATGATCGAGCGCCTCTTCGACCGTCGCACTCTCGATCTCGGCCTTCGATTTCGTCCTGAACGGTCCGCCCGAGGCGGTCAGGATCAATCGATTGACCTCTTTCAGGGATTCGCCGCGGAGACATTGATGGATCGCGTTGTGTTCGGAATCAACGGGAAGGATCTCCGCGCCGGATCGCGCTGCCGCGGCCGTCATCAGTTCGCCGGCCATGACGAGCGTTTCCTTGTTCGCGAGCGCGACGCGCTTGCCGGCTTCGATCGCTCTGAGTGTCGGAACAAAACCGACGGCACCGACCGTCGCGGAAACGACGGCTTCGGCTTGCGGATGCGTCGCAACGGCAACGAGTCCGGCCTCGCCCGTCACGATCTCCGGTTTGTGATCACGTAGTTTCGAGGCGAGTTCGCCGGCGGCGGGTTCGTCGCGGACCGCGACCAGTTCGGGCTTGAACTGATCGATCTGCGCCGCGAGTTCGTCAACGTTCGAACCGGCGCCGAGCGCGACGACCTTGAATTGTCCCTGGAGATGTTCGACGACCCGAAGCGTGTTGCGGCCGATCGATCCGGTCGAGCCGAGAATGGAGATTCCCTTCATAAATAGCGGGATTCAGAATATCACGTTCGAACTTCGAAATTCCATGATTCCAAGATTCCAAAATTCCAAAAGTCGAACGTGAAGCCCGAAAACGCGATTCTCGAACTCAGTTCTTAATTCGAATTCACTTGATTTGGAATCTTGGAATCCTAGAATTTGGAATCCCCGGCCCCAAACTCGAGCGCGCTTTCCATCCGGTTCGCCTTCTCGATTCCCTCCGCCTGTTGATCGGCGAGATATTGATTGAAGGCGTCGGAGCGGCCGCGCGGGACGCTCAGCGTCTTCCATTCGGACGCGCGGAAATGTTTGGCGAGAAACGTGATCTGGCCGACGTGATAGGCGTAATGCGTCAGCTGACGGTTGATCGCCTCGACGATCGTGTGCGGTTCGCCGCGGATCGTCACCGTCCGCGAAAAATCGTCCGGCGTTAATTCTTCAAGCGCGCCAAAAAGCGTCGCCCAGCCTGACTCCCAGAAATCCATAAGCGACGCCCGGTCTTCGTTCATGATCTCGAATTCGGTGTCGCGGTTCCGGTCGGGCTTCTCGCCGTCGGAGGTTAGAAAATCGCGCCAGCGCGAACGCTGATTGCCGGCGATGTGCTTGACGACGAGTGCGACCGAGTTCGACTCGGCGTCGATCTGCGCGAAGAACTCTTCGTCGGAAACCTGCTCCATCGCCCGCTCGGCAAGTTTCTTGTAGTTGCGGAACGACTCGATCGCGTCCAAAAGATAGTTTTCGATGAACGGCTTCATAGGAAAATTTTACCAAAGAACACGGAACATCAATCCGTCTTCATATTCCGTTTGTAATAGCTTTTGATATGGTCGCGCATCCAGACCTGCCACCAGCCGATGCCGTGCTTTTTCGCCTCACGGTTGGCCTCGCGGTCGGTCCAGCCCTCGACGAGCATGCGGTAGATCGCGATCACGGTTCCCGTCCGGTCGGCGCCGCGCTTGCAGTGGACGAAGACCGGCTGATTCGCGGGATCGAGGATGACTTCGATGATCCGGTGGATATCCTCGTCCTTCGCGGCAAACCAGTTACCGAGCCGCATATTGATGACCTCGATCCCGTGTTCAGCGGCGTGCGCTTTTTCGCGGACAACGGAGCTCTGGCCGTCGCGGAAATTGACGATCGTCCTGATCCCGATCTCTGCAAGCTTTCTGATCCCGTCGGCCGAGGGCTGTCCGCCGCGGTACAGGCTTTCGCTGATCTTTGCGAAATTCGGCAGTCCTTCATGATCGCTTTTTTGGCGTTTCCGGCGCATCGTTCATCAATAATTAACAAATACCGGCGGTTATTGCCAATTTTGCGCTTTCGCACGATAATGGAGCGTTTTTCGTCCGTTATGTCCCCGTCGTTGCGCCTCCCCAGACTCGTCTTCGCCTCTCTGATCGTCGCCGTTGTGACGCTCGGAGCCTTCGCCGAACGCCTTCCGGTGAAGAGCTACACCTCCGCCGACGGACTCGGAAGCGGCTTTGTCGATTACCTTTACCGCGATTCGCGCGGGTTCATGTGGTTCTGTACGCGAAACGGGTTATCGCGGTTCGACGGCTCGCGTTTTGTGACCTATCAGATCGGCGACACTTCGCCGGGTGTCGAATCGATCTATGAAACGCGCGAAGGTGAGTACTGGATCTCGACGACGAATGGAACGTACCGATTCAACCCTGACGAGAACGTCCTCACCGGAACCGGCTCGAACAGTCTGAACGCGGAATTCGTCACCGGCGCACGCGGCGTTTTCTTTGAAGACAGCAAGGGAACGCTTTGGCTGACGTCGGGGACATTGCTGAAGTTGGTCTCGTCCGAAGGAAAACGCAAGTTCGAAGAAGTTGACTGGAAAGTCCCGCAGAAAGCGCACACGACCTTTTCCACCTACCGGATCTCCGAAACCGAAGACGGTTCGCTTTGGCTTTTCTCCAGCTGGGGAGTATCGCGGAAATTGCCTGACGGTCGCTTGATCACCTACCAGTTCGAACAGGAAGTTTACGGCGGAAACGGGGCAGTGGCGTTGGAGCCCGACCGAAGCGGACGCATCTGGATCACGATCCTCGGCGACGTGTTCGTGATCAAACCCGAACCGATCGTCAGCCTCCAGGGATCGCAGCAATCGATGACGCGTGCGCTGAGGCCGACGCTGACGGTCGATGCCCGCCCGGGGGCGACGATCCCGATGCCAAAGATCGGCGGGGAGATCTATTCCCTGAAGATCGACGCGAAAGAAACCTCGCTCGTGCGACGTCTGTTTCAAAGCTCGGACGGCGACACGTGGATAACGGCAGGCGACCATCTGTTTCAGATATCCAACGGCGAATTCATCGTCCACACGGCCGCCGAAGGACTTCCCGAAACGATGTCGCGAATGGAAGAGGACGCAGCCGGGAACCTCTGGATCGGAGGCAATTCCGTACTTGCCCGACTTGACCGTCACGGTATGGTCACTTTCGGCAAAGAGGACGGCGCCAATTCCTCGCGGTTCAGCGCTATCAACGAGGGCCCCGACGGCTCGATCTACTTTGCAAACTCCGATACTTACATCGCGAAGCTTGAAGGCGCGAAATTGAGGCCGGCGCGACCGGACATTCCGAACGAGGTCGCGCATATCTGGACGTCGAGATTCACGATGGTCGATTCGCGGGGCGACTTTTGGATGCTGACATCGGGCGCTCTGTACAGGTTCTCCGGCATTTCGGACTTCGCACAACTTGACGGACGGCGACCCTCGAAGGTTTACACGACGGCTGACGGGCTGAAATCGAACGGCATGTTCCAGATTTTCGAGGACTCGTCTGGAGAAATCTGGCTGTCGACGCGGGGCGTGAGCAGTCTCGGACACGGCCTGGCCCGACTGCGGAAAGGCGGCGACAAGTTTGAGACATTTACCGAAGCCGACGGACTCCCGCCGCGAAAGGCGCCGTCAGCGTTCGCGGAAGACCGTTACGGAAACCTCTGGATCACATATTACGAAGGCGGATTGTCGCGATTCGACGGCGAGCGGTTCGACAATTTCGACCCCGGTGAAAACATTCCCGAGGGCCTGCTGCCGGACCTGCACGTCGACAGGAAAGGGCGGCTTTGGATCGCGTCGACGATCGACGGGCTGCTCCGTGTCGACGACACGACCGCGCGGATCCCGCAGTTTGCAAATATTTCGACCCGCGACGGACTTTCAAGCAACAATATCCGCACGATCACCGAAGATGATCTCGGCCGTATCTACCTTGGGACGTCAAGCGGTATTGATTGTTTGTCACCCGATTCCGGACACATCAAGCATTATTCGGTCGATGACGGACTGGCTGCCGATTTTGTCGTCGATTCGATGAAGGACGGTGCCGGGAACGTCTGGTTTGCGACGAGCAGCGGTGTTTCGAGGCTGACTCCGACAACCGACGACTTGCGAATACCGCCGAACGTATTGATCGGAAGCCTTCGAATTTCGGGAATCGAACAACCGCTTTCGAGCCTCGGTGCGTTGGCAACCGACCGCGGCGATCTTTCGCATATCGAGAATAACGTGCAGATCGAGTTCTTCGGGATCGACTTTCGGGCCGGAGAATCGCTCCGCTACCAGTACAAACTCGAAGGGGCCGATGCGGATTGGAGCGCGCCGACCGAACAGCGCAGCGTGACCTTCGCGAACCTTTCCCCCGCATCATACAAATTCATGGTTCGCGTTGTTAATTCCGAGGGTCTGACGAGCGAGATTCCGGCCGTGATCACGTTCAGGATCCTCCCGCCGATTTGGGCCAGATGGTGGTTCATCGCGCTTGCTGTACTCGCCGCGTCCGCAATTATCATCGCGTTTTACGGATATCGTATGGCACGATTGCGCGAGGTCAACACGGCTCTTGAAGAAGCCCGGAAGGCCGAGGAAGAGCTGAGACTTTCGCGCGAAGAGAGGCTCGCCGAACTTGAACAGGTGAGGTCGCGGATCGCGACGGACCTTCACGACGACATCGGCGCGTCACTGACGCAGATCGCGATCCTTTCCGAGGTCGCTCGGGCGGCGTCGAAACAAAACGGTGCGACCGAACCGCTTTCGAAGATCACCGACGTTTCGAATGAGCTTGTCGGAACGATGAGCGATATCGTTTGGTCGATCAACCCGTCCAAGGACCATCTCTCGGATCTGACGCAGCGCATGCGGAGGTTTGCCAGCGACAGTTGCTCGCCAAGCGGTATTTCGCTTCAGTTTGACGCATCGCACGCCGAGGACGGGGTCGTCGTCAATTCGAACATCCGCCGCGAGCTGTTTCTTATTTTTAAGGAGGCCGTCAACAACATCGTCAAGCATTCCGGGGCGAAACACGCCCGGGTGTCGATCGGACGGAGCGGATCGGACCTCGCCATGCGGATAGAAGACGACGGCATCGGGCTTGATCCGCAAGCTGAGCATGACGGCGAAGGTAACGGCATTCCGAGCATCCGGAAGCGCGCCGGCGAAATGAATGCGGAACTCGAGATCGGGACGGTTCCGAATGGCGGGACATTCGTCGAGGTGAAGCTTCCGTTCGCAATGCGCTGAGTCTTTCGGCGAATTCCGAAACGATCCCCGAGCTTGCCACCCAAGCGGGTGGTGATATTGGCTGGCGTCGAACTGCTATAGTTGAACCGAGTGGAACAATCACAGACAAAAGTCATCAAGACGGCGATCGTTGAGGACATCCGCGACATTCGGGAGGGTCTTGCGACGCTGATCAATTTTACCGAGGGATTCAACTGCGCGGGCAGTTACCGATCAATGGAAGAAGCGATCCCTCGGATCAAGGGCAATGTTCCCGATGTTCTGTTGTCCGATATCGGGCTTCCCGGAATGAACGGGATCGAAGGGATCGGAATTCTGAAACAGCAGTTTCCTGACATGACCGTCCTGATGCTCACAGTCTACGACGACGACGAGCGAATCTTCGATGCGCTTTGCGCAGGTGCAAGCGGATACCTGCTCAAGCGCACCTCGCCTGCGAAGATCATCGAGAACATCCGGGAGGCCGTTTCGGGCGGCGCGCCGATGTCGCCCGAGGTCGCTTCCCGCGTGATCATGCTCTTCCGGGAGGTCCGTCCGCCTGAAAAGGTCGATTATGACCTTACACCGCATGAAACAAGGCTCCTGAAGCTCCTCGTCGAAGGTCACAACTACACGACCGCAGCCGAGGAACTCGGAGTGAGCTACAACACCATCAAGTTCCACATGCGGCACATCTACGAGAAACTCCAGGTCCATTCAAAGTCCGAAGCTGTCGCAAAGGCTCTTCAGAACCGGATCATTTAACCCGACGACCCGATTCGTGGCGTGGCCCGACATGATTCACGGTCGTGGCCGATCCGCGCCCCGATCCGGATCAAGAGGCTTCCGAACGACCGGGATTACGCAATAGGATTTGCGTCCAGCTAAACACTCGAAAAATGACCGTCCCTCAAGACCTCGGTGGGTGCTTGATGTCTTGATCGCCCGCTTCTTTGCAATTTCCGGAATCGCAGACGGCAACGCTTTTGCATACCGACAAACAACCGAAGAAACGTTCGCGCTTTTCGCCAATTTCGCTGGCAAAGATCTTTAGCGCACAATCCGGGATCGAAAGATCCGATCGTGCGGTTTTCGGCTTCCTACCCATACGGGTGGCGTTTCAAGGCTCGTTATCCATTAGATTCTATTCGACTTGCGTCGAGCTCTCCCGAAACTCAATTGCCGGAGCATGCAAAAAATGAAGAAAACGAGCCAACGTCTGCTATCGATCTGTTTGATCCTGTCCATCGGCGTCTGCGGACTGCCGGCAGCCGCCGCGCCGGCCGCCCCGGGGATTCCCCAATTAGCAACCGAGCGATCAGAAGCTTCGCCGAACTTGACCGTATTCGAGGAAAATCGCGGCCAATTGCCGTCCGCCGTGCGATTCTTCGCGCGAGCCGGCGGATCTACCGTTTTCCTGACGGCTGACGAGGCGGTTTACGTCCTTCCGGTCAATCAGGTACCCGAAGGTCCGATCGATCAGATGGAATACGACCGTAAGACGCAGGCGTCGAAAGCGTTCGCGCTGCGCATGAAATTCATCGGTGCGAATCCCCGATCGACGTTCTCCGGCACCCAGCCCGTCGAGCAGAGAACCAACTATTTCCGTGGAGAGTCGAGCCAATGGCGGACCGACATACCGAACTTTTCGCGTGTTGCATATGACGAGGTCTACGAAGGGATCGGGATGGTCTGGCATGGACTCGAGGGCGGCGCGACGCGTTACGATTTCGTCGTTTCCGCCGGTGCCGATCCCGGGCAGATCGAGCTCGCCTTCGACGGCGCCGACAAACTCGAGGTCGGTGCCGGCGGCGATCTTAACATTCACACGTCGGCGGGAACGGTTACGCAGCAGAAACCCGTGACATATCAGGAACGCGACGGAATTCGCTCGGAAGTGGCAAGTTCGTTCGAAGTTGTCGGCGACCGCGTCAGGTTCTTGCTAGGCGATTACGACCGCTCGCTCCCGCTGACCATCGATCCGACGATCCTGACAAACAACATGGCGTTCTCAACGCTGCTCGGATCGTTCGCCGACGACATCGCGAATGACGTCGCCGTCGACGCCAACGGCAACACGTACGTCGTCGGAAGGACGGACTCGATCTCGTTCCCGACGACGTCGGGCACGTTCGACACGTCCCAGAACGGGTCGTCGGACGCATTTGTCGCGAAGCTGAATTCAAGCGGTACGGGCCTGGTGTTTTCGACCTACCTCGGCGGAACATTTTTCGACGAGGCACTCGGCCTCGCGGTCGATGCCGACGGCAACATCTACGTTGCCGGATCGGCGAGCTCCGGATTTCCGGTCACGGTCGGCGCCTTTGACGAATCTTTCAACGGCGGCAACGACGTCTTCATCACGAAGCTGAACGCCGCCGGCTCGGGGCTTGTCTATTCGACATATGTCGGCACCGCACAGCTCGATTACGCACAAGACCTGGCGATCGACCCGGCGGGGAATGCCTACGTGGTCGTTCGGACGCAGGATGCGGTCGTCGATTATCCGACCACGCCCGGCGCGTTCGATACGACTCAGAACGGTTCGGACGACGTCGCCGTCACCAAGATCAATCCCGCCGGAACGGCGCTGGTTTACTCGACCTTCCTCGGCGGAAGTTCGATCGACAACGGACGTTCCATTGCCGTCAACGGCGCCGGCGAGGTGGTCGTCGGCGGGAGCACGACCGACGATGTCACGGATTTCCCGACGACCGTAGGAGCGTACGACACGACTCACAACGGTTTGACCGACTTTTTCGTGACAAAGATCAACGCGGCCGGCTCAGGACTCGTTTGGTCGACCCTCATCGGCGGAGCCGGCATTGACAACGGCGCCGGAATCGCGATCGATCAAGCGGGGGCAGTTTATGTGACCGGGAGCGTTACCGCCGGCTTTCCAACGACTGCCGGCGTCTTCGACACAACCGTCGCGGGGAGCACCGAGACCGGGATCTGCAAGTTTGGCAGCGACGGCTCAACGCTGGTCTATTCGACCTATCTTGGCGGAACGCAATCCGAAGTGCCGAATGCGATCGCGGTCGACAGGTTTGGTTTTGCGTACGTTACGGGCAGCAACTTCGGCGGCGATTTTCCGATGACCGTGGGGGCTTACGACACGACGCAGAACGGAAGCAATGATGTTTTCCTTTCTGTCATCAATCAAAACGCGAACGCGATCGCGTATTCAACGTATGTCGGAGGGGGCGGGACCGACGACGCGAACGACATTGCCTTGGACACCGTCGGGAATATTTACCTGGCCGGAAGAACGGTTGCCGCGGGCGTCATGTACCCGGTCACGCCGGACGCGTTTCAGACGTTGAATGGCGGATCGAATGACGCGTTCGTCACGAAGTTCGGCGATTTCGCCATCGGCGGAAAAGTAATTGACTCAACCACGGGAAATCCGTTGTCAAACGTTATGGTCGCGCTCTCGGGACAGGTTTCGGGCACGGTATTGACAGGTTCGGACGGACGTTTCGGATTCCTCGACACGGTTCCGGGCGAACCGCATGCGGTGAGCGCAACGCGTCCCGGTTACTCGATGAATCCGGCCGTTTGGAACATTGCCGCGCTGGCCGCGAACCGTGAACTCATATTTGTCGCGTCGGTCGGCACCCCGACGGGCGGAACCGGAGGAACGTTGCGTTTCGAGAACATCTCCTACAACAAGGCCGAAAACGGCGGATCGGTCAACGTGACCATCAATCGCGTCGGCCAGATCCAGACCACCGATCCGGTAACAGTCGATTTCACAACGGTTGAGGGCTCCGCTCAGGCCGGTCAGGACTACGCGCCGACGACCGGCGTCGTCTCGTTCAACGCGCTCGAAACCTCGAAGACCGTCTCGATCCCGATCGTCAACGACGGCGTTCTGGAACCGAAGGAGTCGTTCACGGTCGCGATCAGCAATCCGACGAACAATTCGGACATCGATCCGGGTCACGCGGTCGCGTCGGTTAAGATCCTCGACGAGGACGTTTCAGCCGGCAGTCTGTTGATAAGCGAGTTTCGCGAACGCGGACGGCTCGGCGCCAAGGACGAGTACGTCAAACTGTTCAATCCCAACGACTTCGACGTCACGGTCCAGACATCCGACGGTTCGCCGGGGTTGGTGCTCGCGGCATCGACCGGCAATACGCTGTCGGCGGTCGCGACGATACCGAATCAAGTGACGATCGGCGCGCGGGGTCATTATCTTCTGACGAACAACGATCCGTTCGGAGGTTTTTCGATTATCGACTACCCGACGGGCCGCGGCTCCGTGACTGCGGTCGGCGACGGGACGTTCACGACCGACATTCCGGACAACGCGAGCCTTGTTCTGATGAAGACGTCAAACCCAACGGAATTCACGGTCGCAAATGTCGTCGACGCGGTCGGATTTGAGGGTTCGAACTGGTATGAGGGCAAACCGCTGCCGGCGCTTGAGAACTCGAATTCCGAATGGAGCTATGTCCGCAAATTTGCTGCTGACGGACTCGAGGACGCAGGAAACAACCGCGCGGATTTCCTTCTCGTCGACAATCACGCGGCAAGCTATTCTTCCGGCGGGTCGAAGATCTATTCGGTCCTCGGTGCGCCGGCCCCGGAGACTTCCGAGAGTCTGCGTCTTTTCTCCCCCGCACAGACGTCGCTGACCGACTACGGCATTGAGACCTATGATCCTACCCCGGTTCCCAATGGACCGCAGGGCACTCTGACGGTGTACCGGACCATCGTGAACAACACGGGCGGATCGCTCATCGCCCTGCGCCTTCGCGCGATCAGCTTTCCGACCGCGGGAAGCGAGCTGCAGCGGCGCTACTCGTCCCATCCCGACTTTCGGATTGCCACGTCGCCCGACGAAGGAACGTTGATCAAAGGGTCAACGCTTGCCGCGGAACGCTTGCAGCCCAACGGCGGCGGGATCAACAGCACGCTGAGCGTCGATTCGGTGACGCCGGCGAATCCGCTGCTGCCCGGGCAATCCGTGGTCGTGGCGATCCGATTCACGGTCGTGAAATACGGACGTCATCCGCTGAAGCTCGCGGTCGAAGGGAGCAACTAGGCATTTCGGATTTCGGATTTCGGATGTTGGAATCGCCGCATTCAAAATCCGAGATCCGAAATCCGGAATCCGAATTGAAACTATGAATTCACTTGAACCGATCGCGGGAATATCGCTCGAACGTTACGCCGAACTGTGCGCCATGATGGCAAACTGCGGCGGGGATTTGGAAATCTGCGCGCAGATCGCCGTCGAAAACGGCGTCGACCGGCAGACTTGGGAGGCCGCGATGAACGGTTGGAACGCGCGGATGTACGATCCGAATCATGCGGCCACAGTCGCACTGGCCTATATGCCGCTCTATCAGGCAGCGCTGTCGAAATACGGCGGCCCGCGTGCAACGGCATCGATGGAAGATTATTGCGAGATGCTCGCGATGATCAACACCGATCTGAAGGGCGAGATCCTCCGGCCGGTACCGTTCGAGCCGATGTATGAGCGGTTCGGTATCGATGCGTCGAAGTGGAGCCAGATCTCGACCGACTGGGTCGCGAAGCTTGGAAACGACCCGATTCTGGCAAAGGAATTCGGCGAAATGTTCGTCCCGCGAATCAAAGAGCTTGACGAACAGTATCTACGCTCGGTCGGGGCGATTTGATGCCGCAAATCCGAAGGTTGTCGTCGTTCTAAATGCATGTCAGTGAAGTTGATCCTGATCGCTTTCGCCGCCGCATCGTCGCTTGCGATGTCCGCTAATGCCTCCGCACAGGGTTTCCGACTGGAGCTGATTGATTCGGCCGGAAACGGCACGCCGAAGCCTGTTTTCATCACCGAAGCCGACGTGCTTCGCTACGATGCCGATCAGCATCGCCTCGTACTGGGTTACGATGCCGGGCGGCGTCTTCGCGATTTCTCAGTGCCAAAGGCGGGAAGGCCGTTCGCCGTGTTTGCGGGGAATGATCGGATTTACGTCGGGCGGTTCTTTGACGGCTTCACGGAACCGGAATATCGCGGTGTCGCGGTCGATATTGCGTCACTCCGCAAGTATCCGCCGTCGATCGTTTTCGAACTCGATTATCCGCCGCTCGTGCCGAAGAACCCGTCACGAGATCCGCGCAATGACGCACGGCTTGTGAGTGCGTTCCGAAACGCAGGACTCCTATTTCACGATGTCTGGCTCGACGCGACCTGCGTCAAAGTCTTCGGGACGGGAAAACGCCGTCAGAGTTTCGTTTTTGATTTCAACGTCGTGAAAGTTGTCAAAGGCAGGTACGGGAAGCGGTCGGTTGAATTCGAACTCTACTTCGACGCCGGCGGAGCAGAACTTCGTGACGCCGTCGCGGCCGGCTGCGGATCAGGTGAATCGCTGAAATTCCGTTTGAAATTCCAGCGGCAAGATAACGAGACGGACCCGTATTTGTCGTATCAGGGGTTTGAACCGATCGACTGATCCGCGTCCCGGACTTCGACGACGACAACCTGCGAATGCGGTCCAATTTGCACGTTGCCTCCGAGAACAACGGCTTCACCATGTTCGAACGTGTTTCCCGAAACCGTCGCGGTTCCCGATGAAATGAACGCGATCGCGGCGTTCGGTTCGCCAAAATCCGCAAACTCCGATCCTGCGTCGGATGACAAAACGTAAACGTCGCCGGCGCCCGCGCTTGCCTTGCGAATCCCGGTGCTCCGCTTGATCACGCCGTTCACTTCGATCGTCACCGCGTCCATGGCCCGGTGATGAACGAATCTCTGACCGCCGTAAGTGCGATCCCGATCGACAATTGAATTCGGAAGATCGAATGAATGCTCGGCGAAAGTCGGATGCTCGGCCGGCGATCCAACCTCGAAGACCTCAAAACCGTCCGAGCATTCGAGAACACGGTGCCTGATCCCGGGCGGCTGAAGGATACAGTCGCCCGCGCTGAACTCGAACGGCCCGCCTTGGTCCTGATAAACGACCATCGCGGTTCCGGCCAGGCAATAGATGATCTGAAAATCGACGTGATGGTAATGGACATAGTCGGGGATCGGACCGCCGTTCGGAATCCGGATGTGCGAGGCGATCAGGCGGCCTCCGAGACGGTCCGGGATCAGATCGCGGTATTCCATCCCGGCGCGTCCGACGTGCCACTCGCCGTCCACGATCGCGGTCGAGATCCGCTCAAGCCGAATCGTTTCATCGCCGCGGCTCAATTCGGCGACGCGCGGCGAATCGGCGGGAAAGATCATCTCGAGCCGGTAGCCTTCCGCCAGACGCGAATCGATCTCCTCGGCAATGTCGGTGCAATTGATGATCACGCGTTTATGATCGGAATAACTGAGAACTGACAGCTGAGAACGGAGAGGCTTTCAGCTTTAAGTTACCATTTACTCGGATTCTTCAGTTTTGAAGTCAGTTTGTTTCTGCCTACCGTTTCCTGCTCGCCTGTCTCCATGTTCTTGATCGTGACATTCCCTTCGGCGATCTCCGATTCGCCGAGGACGCAGACGAATTTCACGCCGATCTGGCCCGCGTATTTGAACTGTTTTCCAAGCTTGTCGGCTTCCGGATAAACCAGGGCGCGCAGACCGGCGTCGCGGATCTCGGCGGCGAGCTTTATCGACTCAGCGGCCGTTTCATCGCTCCAGACCGTGACCATGACGTCCGCCGACGAATCATTGAGTGATTCGGGAAACATCCCGCGCTCTTCCATGACGACGAGGATGCGCTCAAGCCCGAGCGAAAATCCGCACGCCGGGATCTGTTCCTTTCCGAACATCCCGATCAGGCCGTCGTATCGTCCGCCGCCGCCGAGGCTTAAAGTGAAATCCCCGTCGTCAAGACCAATCTCCATGATCGCACCGGTGTAATAGGACAAGCCTCTAGCTAGGTACGGAAAGACGTTGAGGCGTCCGTTCGCCGTGGTCGTTTGGGTGAGTTCTACAATCGTCTCAAGCTCGTTCAAGCCCGCGAGGCCACGCTCGTTGTCGGCCAATAATTTGCGAAGCACCTCAACGGAGGCCTCATTTAATGAGTGCTGGCCCCGAATGCGGTCAAGTTCAGAATCGCCGGTACCCGAAAACGGCTCGCCGATAGCATGGAACGATTCGGAAATCATCGATAAAAACGACTCAAAGAACTTCACGGAATCTGAACTAATACCTTCAATTTGCGCTAACTCCCGAACTACTCCTTCCGCCTTAATCTTGTCGAACTTATCGAGGGCGACGAGTGCCGCGGTATGAAGTTCCTGCGGAATATTCGCGACTTCCAAGAGTCCGAACAAGACATTTCGATGATTGAGCAATACGCTGAATTTCTTAAATCCAAGTCTCGTGAGCACATTGCAAATAGCCGAGATCAGTTCCGCCTCGACGATCATCGAACTCGATCCGATCGCGTCGACGTCGCATTGATAAAACTCGCGGTAGCGACCGCGGGCGGGACGGTCGGCGCGCCACACCGGCTGGATCTGGTAGCGCTTGAAGAACTTCGGGAGTTCGTTGCGGTAGTTGGCGACGACGCGTGCCAGCGGCACGGTGAGATCATAGCGCAGAGCAAGGTCTGAAAGTCCGGCCTCGCCCTTCGAGATGTCGAGCTTTTCGCCGCGCTTGAGGATCTTGAAAATAAGCTGATTGCCTTCCTCGCCGTATTTCCCCATCAACGTTTCGAGATTCTCGACGGACGGCGTCTCGAGCGGCTCGAAGCCATACGATTCGTAAACTTCCTTGATGACGCCGATGACGTGGTCGCGCTTGCGGACGTCGGTCGGCAAAAAATCGCGCATCCCGCGCGCCGGTTGGGTCTTTGACATAATCGTCAGTGGTCAGTGGTCAGTGGTCAGTGGTCAGTGGTCAGTGGTCAGCCGACTATCCAGTCTCAACTTTCAATTCTCAACTATTAGTGATCTGTAACACTCACATATAGAAGTCAATCAAACTCACGTAATTGCGCCAAAACGTCTGAAGCCCTTCGACTTCGTCATCGCCCAGTTCGCGCTTCACTTTCGCGGGGCTGCCGACGACGAACGAGCGCTCGGGAATGACCGTGTTCGGAGTGACCAGGCTTCCGGCGGCGACGAGCGAGTTACGACCGATACGTGCGCCGTCGAGAACGATCGCACCGATACCGATCAGGCTTCCCGATTCGATATGGCAGCCGTGGATCGTTGCGTTGTGCCCGATCGTCACCTCGTCCGCGACGATCGTCGGATATCCGGCACCGCGAGACACGTGGATGATCGTGCCGTCCTGGACATTGGTCCGCGCTCCGATCCGGATAAAATTGACGTCGCCGCGCAGGACGCAGTTGTACCAGATGCTCGCCGCGGCGCCGATCTCGACGTCGCCGATGACGACCGCGTTCTCGGCGATGAAAGCCGTTGGTTCGATCGTCGGAGTTTTGTCGCGAAACGGCTTGATCATTGAGCGCCCGTGCCCTTGTAGACGACACCGTACTTCATGACAAAGCTGACGTTCTCGAGTTTCCGGATATCTTTCACCGGATCGCCCGGCACGGCGACGATGTCGGCGAACTTTCCGGGCGTCAGCGAGCCGGTGACGCGGTCGACGCCAAGCAGCGTCGCGCTGCCCATCGATCCGGCACGGATCGCGTCGAGCGGCGACATTCCGCCCCATTCCACCATGAGCGCGAACTCGTGCCCGTTCAGCCCGTGCTCGTAAACGCCGGAATCCGTCCCAAACGCGATCTTGACCTTGTTGGCTATCGCGATCTTGACCGCGTTGCGCATCGCGCCGGCCGCCGAAAGCGCTTTTTCGCCTCGCAGACCACCCAGAATTCCGGTCTTGGCGAGTCTCTCGACGACTTCGCCGGCGATCAGCGTCGGTACGAGATACGTGCCTTTTTCAGCCATCAACTTCGCGCCTTCCTCATCAAGGAACGAGCCATGCTCGATCGACGCAACGCCGGCGCGGACAGCGATCTTGATTCCCTCGGTCCCGTGCGCGTGGGCCGCGACCTTCCGATCGAGTTTCGTTGCCTCGTCGACCATCGCTTTCAATTCCTCGTACGTGTACTGCGTCGCCCCGACCGCGTCGCCCTCCGACAAGACGCCGCCTGTGGCGCAGGTCTTGATCACGTCTGCGCCGTATTTCACCTGATAGCGGACCGCCGCGCGGACCTGATCGACACCGTCCGCGATCCCCGTTTTGTAATTTCCGTCCGCAAGTCCGGGCTTGAATCCGTTCTCGTCGCAGTGCCCGCCCGTGATCCCGATCGAGTGCCCGGCGGTTATCATCCGCGGACCGACGATCCAGCCGTCGTTGATCGCCTTACGCAGCGCCATGTCGTCGAAGTTGGGTGCGCCGACATTGCGGACCGTTGTGAATCCGGCCATCAGGGTCTTTCGGGCGTTGTTGACGCCGAGGATCGCAGCGAACGCGTCGTAATCGCGGAAAAGCGCGCCGTTGCCTTCCGGATCGCCGACGACGCGCATCACGAGGTGCGTGTGAGCGTCAATGAAGCCGGGCATCAGCGTCGCGTCGCCGAGATCGATCACACGCGCTCCCAACGGCACGGCGACCTTTGACGCCGCGCCGACGGCGGCGATCTTGTCACCCGATACGACGACCACGGCGTCGTTTATCGGAGCCGCGCCGGTACCGTCGATGAGGCGCGCCGCTTTGATCACGACGATCCCGGTACCTCGTTTTTCACCGGGTGCCGCGACCTGTCCCTTTACACCCGAAACCGGTGGGATGACGAGACCGATGATCACCAAAAGTACGAACGACAACTTCATTGATTCCTCCAAAACCGTGACAAATCGTAAAATGCAACGCCGATTATAAGCAACGTTTCCGGGCATTCCAAACTTGTTTGAAATAATGTCGGGCCAGCGTGTAATCTAAACGGACGATGAACTACACTCCGAAAATTCTCGCCTTCGCCGGCGCGTTGCGAAAGGGTTCGACAAACAAGAAGACGGTGCTTGTCGCCGTGGAGGGCGCCCGAAGGGCCGGCGCCGAGGTAAATTACATTGATCTCAGGGATTTTCCGGTTCCGCCGTACGACGGGGACATCGAAGCGTCGGAGGGGCTACCCGAGAACGCGATCCGCTTGCAGGAACTCATGCTCGAACATGACGGGTTCCTGATCTCTTCGCCCGAATACAACAGCAGCATTCCGGGAACGTTTAAGAACTACATCGACTGGACGTCGCGTCCGCGCGGCGAACTCAAGGCCGGGGCGTGTTATGGCGGTAAGGCCGTCTCGCTGATGATGGCTTCGCCGGGCTCCCTTGGCGGAATCCGCGCCCTGCCGACCGTCCGATCGATCCTCGGAACGATGGGCGTCCACGTTCTTCCCGAGGATTTCTGCGTCAGCCGATCCGATAAGGCGTTCGACGAAAACGGCGTGCCGGTCGATGACTTTGTCCGCGAACGTCTCGAAAGTCTCGGTGAAAACCTTGTGGAATTCCTCCGGAAGCTCAAGTCATGAAAAAACCGGGACCCGAAAGTCCCGGCATTGCCATTCATCCGAAATAAGATCAGAACTTGAACCGGAGGCCGATCTGCGCCTGGCGCGGCTCGCCGAACCCGGCCGTCACCGTTCCGTCGAAGTTGAACGTCAACGGGCGGGGCAGACTGCGCTGGTTCCGACTGTTCGTCAAATTGAACGCCTCGAAGATCCCTTCGAGCGACATTCGCTCCGTGAACTTGAACGTCTTCGACGCCCGAATATCGAACGTGAAGAATTCGTTATCCAATCGAAGCGTATTGCGCTTGATCAGGTTCGGATAGGTTCCCCGGTTGACCGCGGAAATGGGCTGGGCCGTGCGATATTGGAGAATCGGCGAAACCGAAATATCGTACGGCAGCGCGAACGTCGCAAACGCGTTGAAGCGATGGCGCTGGTCGCGGTCGGACCAGTTGTATTCGGCGCTGAGATCCCGCGGATCGGCGTACCTGAACGTGAACGGATCGCGTTCGTTGTCGTCGTCCGATTTGTCGAAAGACAACAGGTAGTTGATCTGGAACTGATAACGGTTGGAGAAGCGCTTGTTCAGTGTGAACGTCAGGCCCTGATAGAGCGATTTCGCCGAGCTTTCCGTCGAGCGGATCTCGCCGATCCCCGATCCGTCGATGCGTTCAAACGGTGATGCGCCACCGTAAAGACGGCCGTCGCCGCGGTTGACGAATCTTGTCAGCCGATCGGATTTTGCGAGATTGTACGCGAGAAGAAACGACAGGTCCTTCACGATTTCCCTCTCGACGCTTGCGCTGTATTGGATCGTCCGCGGATTCTTGAAGTCCTTTGCGAAGACCGCAATTCCCGGATTGTACGGAGTGAACCCGGCCGTCGGGACGATGCCCGGATACGCCGGGCAGCCGCCCAAGCCGGTTCCCGTACAAAGGAAGTTCGCGAAGAAGATGTTTCCCGCGATCACCCCGTCGGTATTGCGTGGGCCCGCAAGGACCAATCCCGGGATGCGCGCATAGTAGATGCCTGCGCCGAGACGGATCGCGGTTTTCCCATCCTTGCCGGGCGACCATGAGAGCGCGAGACGCGGCGAAAAACCGTCCGTAAAATCCGGGATCGACCCGTCGGACGGAAAACGCGGATCGCTCAGGAACTGACCGTATCTCGTCTGGCTCGGAGAGTTTATGGTCGACGGCTCAAACTGACCTTCCCAACGGAAGCCGAGATTCAGCGTCAGGTTTCTGCGTACCTGCCAGTTGTCCTGGACATAGATTCCGGGTTCCGTAACATTGAAGCTTTGCGTTCCCGCCTCCTCGACCGTCCGGTTCCCGATCGGTGCGAACTGCAGGTAGAGCGCAAGCGCGTTCGCATTTACGCCGTTGATGTAATCCTGAAATCCGGCGATCGCCTCGCCGATCGTACCCGCCGCGAAGATGTACCGGCCGCGGGCGAACCCGATGAATGTCTGCGAAACCTTCACGCGGTTGTAGTCGAAGCCAAACTTGATCGTGTGGGTTCCGCGGATCACCGTAAAGTTGTCCGTGAACTGCCATCGTGTATCGTTCGACGGTACCGGCAGGAAGAACGGCCGTCCGAACCGGTACGAGATCGACCCGTCGAAGGTGCCGATCGTCGTGTCGGGAAGATCGGGACCATCATAAAAACGCGGACGTTCTTCCTTCGCCCACTGGAAGCGGAACTCGTTCAGGAAGTTCGATCCGAAATTAGAAACGAGCTGACCGATGAACGAGTTGGATTTGTCGGTTTCGCGACCGTTCGCGCTGATGCCCCACGTCGGCACGTCGAACGTTCCGTTGACCTGTTCGGCGCGGCTGTAGTTGTGCCGGAGCGTCAGGATGTTGTCCTTGTTCAGATTGACGTCGACTTTCGCGAGAAAGACGTCGGCGTCGTTTGTCCGCTCGATGATTCCCTGCTCGGTCGAGCTGAAACGCGTGCTGAAGATGTTGGAAAGGACGGGATCGATCGAATTCGGCTTCTCGCTGCGACCGTCGTTGCGTTCGTACGCCAGGAAGAAGAACGCTTTGTCCTTCTTGATCGGTCCGCCGATATTGCCGCCGAGTTGATAGTTCCGAAAGTCCTCGACCGGCAGGTTCGCGGCGACGGCATCCGGATTCTGACCGGAGAGACTCTGGTTCCGGAAGAAAAGGAAAGCCGCGCCCGAGAACTGATTCGTTCCCGATTTCGTGACGGCGTTGATGAAGCCGCCCGAACTGCGGCCGAATTCGGCCGAAGCACCGACCGGGACGACCTGGAATTCCTTCACGGACTCGAGCGAGATCGTGAACGCGGGGCGTTGCCCGCCGCGCTGTTCCCCGAAGAATGGGTTGTTCGCATCCGCGCCGTCGATCGAAACGTTATTTTGGATTCCCTTCTGACCATTGATCGTGATCTCGTCGCCGTCGGGCCCCTGCACGATCGATACCCCCGGGGTCAACAGGGCGAATCGCGAGAAATCGCGCCGGTTGATCGGCAAGTTCTCGACCGATCTTTCGTTGATCTGCGTCGAGAGCTCGGTCCGGCTCGTTTCGACGCCTTCGCCTTCGGCCGAGACGTCGATCTGAGTGACCTCACCCCCTACCTTCAATTCGATCCTCAGAGAAAGCGTCTGACCGATGCTGACCTCAACGTTGGTCAGTTCCGATCGTGCAAATCCCGAAGCCGTCGCGGAGACGGTATATCGGCCGAGGGGAAGAAGCGGTGCAGTAAAAAAACCGTCCGAGTTCGTCGTGACGGTTCTTTGAAATCCTGTTTCGGTATTCCTTACATTTATCGAAGCCCCGGAAACAACGGCTCCGTTAGGGTCAAAAACCGTGCCTTGGATCAAACCGGTCGTTGCTTGCGACTGACCGATTGCGACTGAGCCGAAGGTGAGCAGAACGAGAAATGCGAAAACTGCGATTGGTTTGCGGTTCATAAGCAGTACTATCCTCAACTTTTTGGGTTTTTCCAGGTTGTTTTCGCCGCGACTGGCAGCGCGTCGAAAGCGTTAATTTTAAGTTACGCGTGAATTATGTTCAGCCTCTGTGAAAGTGCCAAATATGTTCGCGTTAATTCTTCAACGGCGGCGCCGGGCACTGATCGGATATTGTCCGGGTAATTCCAAAGTCCCGACGACCGACGAAATCGGTTTGCTGTCGCGAGGGTTTCTATTTACCAACAAGTTTGCCGGCTTTGACTTCGAACCGCTTTTCGGCGATTTGCTCGGAAAACTGCGCGAAACTCGAGAAATTCCGCAAATAAATGTTTCAAACCCACACAGTTGACCGGTGAGATTCGGAATACCGATCTCTTTCACGCGCGGGGCTTCATCGATCTGCATCGAAATATCCATCATTTTGGAGAAACTTCAAATAATTGAATCCATTTCCCCGGATTTGGACGGCGTCTAAAATTCCGCCGTCGGCTAACGCATTTACATTCAGACACTTAGGATCGCTCCTGGAAATCACTGATTGTGGCGTTGAATTTGTATATGAAGGTATGAAATGTTGTTCAAAGTATATATTTGATCAGCGATCTCTAATGACCCAATTACTTCTTAAGGAGAAAAACATGAGAAAAAACTTGCTTTCTCTTTCATCGATCGTATTGAGCATGCTGTTGTTCAGCTTCAGCGCTTTTGCTCAGTCGCAGTTCGGTGAAATTTCGGGTACTGTCACGGACCCGAACGGCGCGGTAGTGCCGAATGCAACAGTTACGGTTACCGGTCTCAGCATCGGTCTGACCCGTACTGCTGTGACCAATGCCAGTGGATTCTATGCTTTCCGCCAGCTGCCTCCGGGCAACTACAACGTTTCCGTTGCCGCCACGGCCGGATTCGCGGCGAAGGAAGTGCAGAACCAGAATGTCGCGTTGGAAACGACCACGACCGTCAACGTTGCGTTGTCGGTTACCGGCGGAACAACGACCGTCGAGGTGACCTCGGACGAACTCGTTGCGCCGGTTGACGTCGGTTCGACGAAAGTTCAGACGAACATCTCTGCGGCCAAGATCGAATTGCTGCCGAAGGGTGTTGATTTTACGAGCGTTCTGAAGACCGCTCCCGGAACCCGCGGCGAAGGCCTCGCCGGTGGTATCTCGGTTGACGGCGCTTCGGGTTCGGAAAACGTGTTCATCATCGACGGTCAGGAAGTCACCAACTTCCGTACCGGTACGCTGAACCCGAACAACGCGATCCCGAACCAGTTGATTCAGGAAGTCCAGGTTAAGTCGAGCGGCTTTGAAGCCGAATTCGGCGGCGCCACGGGCGGTGTCGTCAACGTTGTGACCAAGGGTGGCAGCAACGAATGGCGCGGTGAATTCGGTGCCCAGTGGCAGTCTCCGAAGCTGAACGGCGGAAACCGCCCGTCACTGCTTCGCTTTGGCGCCGGTGACGGCCCGACCGAGTATCTCACATCGCCGAAGGCGGGTGGGTACAACTTCTTCCCGACCGCGACCTTCAGTGGCCCGGTCATCAAGGACAGACTTTGGTTCCTGGGTTCCTATACCCCGCAGATCTACACGAGCAACACGACGACGAAGTTCTACACCAGTGCTCCGGCGGCGACCCGCGTCTATAGATTTGAAGAGAACTACCGTGCTACGACCCGATACGAATACGCCTTTGGCCGTATCGATGCACAGCCGATCAACTCCATTCGTTTGAATGCGAGCTATCTCTGGAACCCGCAGATCAACGATGGCTTGATCCCGTTCGGAACGATCAGTCTCGGTGGCAACCCGGCGTCGTTGACCCTCAACGGCACGACCTATGCCGGTGCGGACCTTTACAAACGTCAGGGCGGTCGCCAGACCTCCAACAACTTCGCGAGCCAGGTCACCTGGACGCCGACCAGCAATTTCTATGCTAGCGGCCGTTTCTCGCGTGGTTTCCTGAACCAGAAAGGCACGAACTACTTCGTCTTCAGCAACACCAGCTATCGCTGTATCGTTGATGTCGGCGGTTACTGCCCGCAGGGCCAATCTGATCCGTCGCCGTCGCTTACGAGCTACGACGTTTCGGTCCGCACGAACATCGAGGCCGACGCTACGTTCTTCTCGAACGTCGGTGGTGTCCGCAATGAGATCAAGGGCGGATACCAGTGGTTCAGAATCAAGAACGATGTCGATGCGGGTTACAAGAACAAGGGTATCATCCGTATCTGGATGGGTTACACGATCCAGGACATCGGTGCTCTTTCGACTCCGGACCCGAACGCGATCGGCGCGGGTGAGTTGATCCGCTTCGGTACCGCCGGTACCGGTCAGAACACGAATCAATCGATCTACATTCAGGACAAGATCCAGTTTGGCGGTCGGGTGACGGTCAACGCCGGTGTTCGTTTCGAAAGCGAAGACCTTCCGTCGTTCAACGGTTTGGCCCCGCCGATCAAATTCGGATGGGGAGACAAGATCGCTCCGCGTCTCGGCGTTTCGATCGGTCTTAACAAGAGCGGAACTTCGAAGATCTGGGCGAGCTACGGCCAGTTCTATGATCGTCTGAAGTTCGAACTGCCGCGCGGTTCGTTCGGTGGTGACTTCTATCGTTGGGACTACTTCGAGATCTTCGCGAACAGCCCGAACTGGAGATCGTTCACCATTCCGCAAATCATCGGTTCGTGGCCTGACACCATCGGTGGAAGCTGCCCGCAGACCGGATTCATCGCCGCAGGCGCTCTGAGCCGCTGCCAGTACGACTATCGTATCGCTTCGAATGCACCGGGTGCGGACATCTACACCGGTAAGGTCGATCCGAACCTGAAGCCCTTCCAGCAGGTTGAATTCACCGCCGGATTCCAGCATCAGTTCGCCAAGAACTACGTTTTCGGTTCGCGCTTCACGTGGAAGAACGTTGAATCCGCGATCGAAGACGCCGGTATCTTGACGCCGGACGGCAGTGAAGCCTACATCATCGGCAACCCGGGTTCGGGTCTGCACGCTGAAGTTCTTTCCCAGCTTGGTTACGCGAGGACCGTTGAACCGAAGCGCAACTACAGGGGATTGGAATTTTCGCTGGACCGTCGTTTGGCGAACAACTTCTACTTCAACGTGAACTACACGTATAGCCGTTTGTACGGCAATTATTCGGGTCTGGCCAGCTCCGACGAAAACGGACGTACCAGCCCGGGTGTCAACCGGTTCTTCGACTTGCCGTACATCGGTTTCACCTATCAGGGTAATACGGATGATGGCTTGCTCGCGACCGATCGTACGCACGTCGTCAATTCGTACGGCGCGTACATCTTTGACTGGATGGATAGCAAGACTCATTCGACTGAGCTCTCGTATTTCCAGACCTTCCAGTCGGGTACCCCGCAGACGACGCTCGTTGCGTTCCACTCGACCGGTACTCCGATTCCGTTCTATGGACGTGGCGATTTGGGCCGTACGCCGATGTTCAGCCAGACCGACTTTGCGGTAACGCACAAGTACAAGTTTGGCCGTGACAACCGGTTTACGCTTGCCTTTGACGTCAATGTACTGAACCTTCTCGATCAGAAGACCGTTACGAGCGTGTTCAACACCCTTTCGGCGGTCAACGTTTCGGAAGGCACTCTTTGCCCGGGCGAGACGATCGTTCAGTGCATCAACCGGCTCACGTCGGGCCAGCTTGCGTCGGGAGCGATGACGTACCTGAACGGTGCTGCCAGCCGTCGTGACTCGCGCTATGGCCTGGACAATGGTTTCCAGGCTCCGCGCTCGGTCCGCTTCGGACTCAGACTCAGTTTCTAGTTTTTTCAATAACAACTAGCAACCTTTTGAGGCTGCCTGAAAAGGCGGCCTCTTTTTTTCGTTTTGCCCCCCGCCCCGATCCGCCAAAAGGCCGGTCCGGTAGAATGACGACGCCCAGCGTACGTTGAAACCGTACGCGTTAAACCCGGATAACGCATTAGAGCCGCTGAAGAACGCGGATGACGCGGACAACCCATTAAGCCGGATGATGGCGAATTGCGATTTTGTCGCAATCGACGGCCTAAGTTCAATCAGGTCTACATTTTCTGCGCATATCCGCGTTATCTGCGTAATCCGCGGCGAGATCGATCGACGGCGTTGTGGAGCCGAAGTGTCGATTGCGCAATTTCGGTTAAAGATTCTTGACCGTGAAAAGCGCGAAAGCCGCGTCGGATGTTGGTCGGTATGCAAAAGCGTTACGCGATGCCATTCCGGATCACAAGTATTGCAAAGAAGCGGTTTACGGCCGCAAGCGATCAAGAAATCAAACCTCCGACCGAGGTCTTGACGGAAGGTCATTTTCGCGTGTTTAGCGTGTTTCGCGGAAAGCAGATCCTATTGCGTACCGGTTGAATCAAGATTTCCCATCCGAGCCACCGCCGGACGTCTGCCGCGGAAATCAACTCATCGTGCCGGCAATCGTTCGGCTGCCGGAATTCTTCTGGTCGCTTCATTGCCAGGCCTCGACGAGAATGCCGGATTGGGCCAGGCTGTATCGGCAAAGCAGGTCAGGCGGAATATGACTCCGGAACGGGACCCCGGAGTTTTCGGGGAGACGCCGTGACGCCGGGCGGAAGGCCGAGAACCAACCAAGCGGTTTGTGACCCAACCGGTTCGTCGAATGGCTGCAAAAAGCCCGGTCGTCCTTGATACCGACGACCGGGCAAATCAGATTCAAACTACTTCGCTGACTACTTCTGAGATTTCAGTTCTTCAATATACTTCCGCAGCAACTGGGCATCCGGGTGACTCGGTTCAATTTTTAAAAAGGCCTCCAACTCCTCGGCCGCGAGCTTATAATTCTTGAGGTTGTACGCATAAAGCAATGCCAGGTTCCAATACGCATCCGCCATCTTGCCTTTTGAGAACTTCTTTGCATTCTTAAGCGCCGTTTCAGCTTCCTTGAATTGCTTGTCTTTCCTCAGGGACATTCCAAGCACCAAGGCGATCTGCGGAGAGGCCGGGTCAAATGTGCTTGCCTTCTTCCCGCTTTCAACGGCCTTCGACGAATTGTCGACCGAATAGTAACAGATCGCCAGACCATACCAACTGTTTCTGGATCTTTCATTGACTGCGGCCGCCCGTTCAAAATATGCGATCGCGTCGTTGAATTTGCCCTGTTTCATCAGCTGTACTCCGAGCTGATCGAGCGCCGTGAAATAGGTTGGAAATATCGTGATGGCCTTCTGAAGATCCAGCAGTCCGGGCTCGATCCGGTTCGCGTTGATGTTGATCATCGCCTGATCGTAGGCCTTCTGAGCGTCGGGCGGAATCTCTTGGTAGAACACGACGCCGGCCGCCGCCGGCTGGCTTTTCGAATCCTTCCGAACACGGAGAAAGAAGTCAACCTGCTGATCGTCGGCGATCTGTCGTCCGGCAACATAAGTGACGATCTCAACCTCGCGCGACTGTTCCTCATAGTCAGTCCCGAACGGCCTTACCCGCACGACGAAACGGCCTCCTGAAAGCCCGATAAAGGAATACGAACCGCTGGAATTCGTACGCACGCGATTGAGTACCGATTCGACCTCGTTCAGCAGTTCCACGTAAACGTCCGCCACCGGAGAGCGGTCTGCCCCCATGACCCGGCCGGAAATCCGACTGGTCTGTCCAAAAACATTCAACTGAAGGGCCAGAAAGATCGCGGTAAAAACACCGAACATCATGACCTTTTTCTTTATTGACTTCACACCTACCTCCAATATTCAAAATGCCCTGACCCGACCCGCATTTGCTCATCAGTTAAGGTACAAACACAGGTCATTGTCCGTTGAGAACTTAGTAGGGCATTATACATCGAACCGGCCGAATCTCGTACAAAAAAATTAGGTTCTGCACCGCCGATACCCTGATATTTACAGGCGTCGGCGTTGTTCGGCAACGGCGGAGGAGGACCGCGCATCGGAGTCTGGTAAAGCTCCGCGGGACAATGCCCGCGACGATGCGGCCGAGGCGCGTATTTTGCGAATCCGGCCTTCCGAAATTCGGCACGTCCGGCTCGTTTGTGCTAGTCTTTCAACTTGTTCGGAGCAATAGAGTTGAAACCGTTCACGATCAGGGACATCGAGATCAATCCGCCGCTCATCCTTTCACCGATGGCCGGCGTCACCGACTACACGTTCCGACGTTTGATCAAGCGCCGCGGCGGGGTCGGTCTTGTCGTGTCCGAGTTCATTTCCGTCGAAGGACTGACCCGTCACAATCCCAAATCGAAGCGGCAAATGAGGTTCGACGAGGAGGAACGGCCGTTCGCTGTTCAGATCTTCGGCGGTCAGCCGGAAAGAATGAGAATGGGCGCGGAGATGGCGGAAGAGGTCGGCGCCGACATTCTCGACGTCAATTGCGGCTGTCCGGCTCCGAAGGTCGTCCGTCACGGCGGCGGATCGGGGCTGTTGCGGGATGTTCCGCGGCTCGAAACGATTCTCAAAGAGATCAAGAAGTCGATCACGATCCCGCTCACGCTGAAGATGAGGATCGGCTATTCGGATTCGACGATCAACGCCGTCGACGTCGCGAAGATGGCGGTCGATTGCGGCGTCGAGCACATTCAGGTCCACGGACGGACGAAGGAACAGGGCTACAAGGGTCTGGCGGACTGGGACATCATCCGCGCAGTGAAGGATGCCGTTTCCGTACCGGTATCCGGCAACGGCGACGTCACCTCTATCGAATATGGCCTTAAGAAGTGGGACGAATCCGGCGTCGACGGGGTTCTGATCGGGCGCGGCGCGATGCAGAATCCGTGGATCTTCAGGCAGTTTGAAGACGTGATCAACGGTCGTAAGCCTTACAAGCCGGATCTCGAGGAGAAAAAGGCGGTCCTGCTCGAGTTCTTCGAAATGCTGATTGAAGAGATGCCGGAATTGCCGGCGCTCGGTAAAATGAAACAACTCGCGGGCCAGTTCACAAAAGGACTTGTCGGCGGCGCTCAGTTCAGGCAGACGCTGTATCACTCGCATTCCGCGGAAGAGATCCTGGACAATATCACGATCTACTTCGAGACGCTCCGTTCGCGGAACACCTTTGGTGACGGTGTCACCGAAGCGGATCGTGATATAGAAATACCCTCTTGCGATTCGTTCGCGGAGCAGTCCGCGTCGGGATCCGGTTAAGCCAGCGGGCTACGGATAGACGTTCTATTTATTGTGTTTGCTGAGGTTAATACTATGTTCAACAAAATCTTGATGGCGGCATTTGTAGCCGGACTCGCGGCCGCGGCGGTGACGGCACAAAAACTCAAAGCCGAGGAGATCGTCGCCAAACACTTGGAGTCGATCGGTTCGGCGGAGAAACGCGCCGCGACGACGTCGATGATTGCCGTTGGCGACGCGACGGTCGTTTTCGTCACCCAAAAGAACCAGACCGCGCTCGGACGAATTGTCGTTGCGTCGTCGGGCCCGAAGATGTTCCTTGGGATGAACCTGAACGCGGTCGACTACCCGCAGGAGAAATTCAGTTTCGACGGCAAGGATGCGCACGTCGCTTACGTGCGGACGACCGAACGCTCGACCCTCGGGAATTTCTTGCTGTCCAACAAGAGTCTGCTGGAGGACTCGCTAATGGGGGGCACTCTTTTCACCTCCTGGTCGCTTGCGAACCTTACCGGCAAGAAGGCGAAAGTGTCAGGCGGCGGAACGAAGAAGATCGACGGAAAAGAAGTCTATGTGGTCGATTATTCCCCGAAGGGCGGCAGCGACGTCAACATTACGATGTATTTCGACAAGGAAACGTTTCGGCATGTCAGGTGCGAATACAAGCGAATCTCGTCTGCCGGAATCGGACTCAGGCCGGAGCAATCGAGCGGTTACGACGAGACCCGAATAAAATTGACGGAGGATTACGGCGATTACAAAGACGAGGGCGGACTGATGCTGCCGCATTCGTATTCGATCACGTACTCGATCTCGGGCCAGAAAGGGACGAACGAAGTGCAGTGGAAGTTCATTCTGACCGAATTCGCATTCAATCAGAAATTCGATGACATGACGTTCAATCCTGACATGAAGCAGGACGATTGAGATGAAATCAGCAATTACGATATTCGCGATCCTGATCGTCGCAATTTGCGGAATCACGGCCCATGCGCAGGTGAAGCCGAAGCCCACGCCGTCCGTGTCGCCGACGACGAAAACGGCGACCATCAGGGCGACCGCCGCGTATTCCGAGGTACTTCTCCGGAAATCCGAATTGATGGCCGATCTCGAGTCGCTGCTCGTCGAATACACCGAGGAGTATCCAAAGGCAAGATCGATCAAGACGGAGCTTACGTTTCTTCAAAAGGAGATCGACCGTCTTCTTGCCGTGGCGCCTTCGGACGCCGGCAAATTGTCGACGGCGCTTGGAAAGCTGATGATCCGGAAGGCGCAGGTCGAAACCGAGTTGGTGAAACTCCAGGCCGATTACAACGAAGAACACCCCGACCTCAAGGCGGCGCGCCGAAAGGTCGAGGTGTTCGAGTCAGCGATTAAAGAGATCCTGAATTAGTTCGCCGGCAGATTCACGATTCGTTGGGTCGGGTGGCCGAAAAGAATAAACCCCCGCTGCAAGTCGATCATGACTTCCCGGATTTCGTCTCCCTTCGAATCCGAACAAGATGTTTCGCAAAAGTCGAGAGAGTAATTTCCACCTCAAAAGCTATGGTCCGACAGCCCCCCGGACGAGCGATAATACGGAGAGCGAAGGTCGTCGCAATTTGACGCGCTCTGGGCCGTCATCTCAGGGCGACAACAATCTGCCGCCCGTTCCGAAAGACGGTAAGTGTCGTGAATTCGACCTTGGAATCGAATCGGGTGTTCTTTGTGATGCGCCTGTCATCCATTGTCTCAATGCGGTCGCCCGCCTGAATTCCGGCGCGCTCCGCGACACTGTTCGCGCGAACGGATCGAACGACGAGTCTGTCGCCGGCATCGTCAGTTTCGAGACCGAGATCGCGGAGCACATCGCGGATCTCAAATACGAACGGGTCGGAAAACCCGGATCCTGATGAGTTTGAGTTCGAGCCAGGGGTCTTCGCGGCACCTTCGGTGACGGCGAAATCGCGCGAGGTCGGTCTCGCTTCGGGCGTCGCCGCAACACGATTAGTCTTGGGTCTCGGCTTTTGATAATTGTTCGCCACCCGCTGATTTCCGGCTTCGTACGGGCTCGGTTCATCGATAATAATGTTTGGCGCGGATGTCGAACGTGTTTCGGGAAGGACGACGTCGGCCTTCAGATCGCCGGGCGCGGGAACGCTCGCAAACCAGATCACCAACGCGAAACAAGCCATGCCTGTGATCGGCAGAGCGATTCTGGAGAACCACCAGAACAGGGTTCCGCCTTCGCGTCGCCTCCCGGCCGCCAGACGCGCCATTACCTGTGCGTTGAAGTCCGTCGGCGCCTCGATCCGATCGAGCTTCTTCAAAAGCCCGCTGACCTTCGCGTCGCCCGTTTCCCCAATTATTTCGATGTCATCGCCCATTCAGGTCACGTAGTTCTTAAGCTTTTCGCGCAACAGCGCCCTGGCGCGGCTGATCCGCGATTTCGTTGTACCGAGCCCGAGGCCCAGAACCGAAGCGACGTCCTCGTAACTGAGCTCCTGGATCTCACGCAGGACGATCGGGGCCCGGTATTTGTCCGGCAACGCCGTGATCGCCTTTTCGATCACCGACTTCAGCTCGGCCTCGACCAGTTCTTCATCGGGCCTGATACGCTCGTCGGCCGGCTGCAATTCGCGGCCCTCTTCGTCGTCGCCCGGAAAAAAGGTCGCGATAGACATGAGTTTCCGCCGGCGTTTCCGACGCAGCTCCGAGATCGCGAGATTCGTCGCGATTCGATAGATATATGTCGAAAACGCGTAGTCGGTCCGATACCGATCGAGGGCGAAATAGACCCGCACAAAAGATTCCTGCGCGAGGTCAACTGCCTCCTCGTAATCTCCGAGCATCCGAAACAAGTAATTTGTCAATGGATTACGGTAGCGATTCATGATCTCGGCAAACGCCGACTCGTCGCCCTGCCGGACGATTGCTATCAGATCGTGATCGGACAGATTGCTGTCAGACACCTGAGGTTTGACCTCCGTGTCCGTATTTTCGAATCTGTCCAAGGCCATACATCCATACTCTTTTACAACAGAAACGGAATCTGAACAAAAGCCGTCCTACGCGTCTTTACACGCGCGGACGGCGGGTTGGTTGCATTGATTCCGGTATGAGATCAAGCGGATCGGACCGTTAGGAAAACAAATATCATTTCTCCGGGACCGGACCCGATCAGACTTGCGACCAGTGTCGGCTCGCCTTCGTTCAACTTGAATCGCGCATCGGTGATCCCGATCCATTCATAGCTGATCGACGGTTTGGGATTGTTCGGCCTTTCGACCGCGACAGGCAAGCGAGTTCCAAAGCGGAAACCTTCGACAATGATCGTCGGATCCCCGTCCTGACGGCGTGCAAATCTGAAGCCCCACTCACAGAAATTTTCGACGCCGAGTTGCTGTTCCGGCGACGCGAAACTTCGCGGACCCTTGTAATTGATCGAGTTCGAGGTCCGTTCGAGATAGGTGGCTTCAAGATTGAGTTCGGGAATGTCGATTCCCGTCATGAGTTTCTTGATGGCTGCCGAAAGCACCGGCGGTGCCTCGGACTTTTTCGACCGCGACGTACTGAGAACGTGCAGCGTGACTTCATAAGTCGTTTCAACGAAAGGCCGTTGTTCCGGTTGCCCCGATGCAGTGAACGACATCGGGAACAGCAAGAACACGAGTGAAAAGAGTAACAGCTTCCTTTGCATCATAAGTATCCCTCCTGCCCCCGTTTCACTGCATTCCGCCAGAATTGTTTCACAAAGTGCGCGTAAAAGACCAAAAAGGCCGCCGGCATGCGCCCGCGGCCTGTTTGCCAATTAATTGTTTCATCCTATGAAACGTCGAAGAGGTTTTCCTCAATTTTCTGCCCGAACGTCACCGTTCCGACGGTTGTTTCCTCGGCCTCCTTGTCGTTTGCCCACAGGACCGAACGATAAGGGACCAGCGTCCCCTGTGCGTAGTTGTAATCGTAGAATTTGCGCCGGTACTTGATTCCGTCGGACTCGTAATCGAGCATCATCACGCGGAGTGATTTCACGGAAACATAGTAGGTCGTCTTGCGTTGTTGCTTATCGCTCAGTTCGAGTACGTAATAATCGACGCCCATCACTTTCTCACGCTTGACGAGTTCGATCTTCGACTCGTTCTCCTTGTATCGGAGCAACGACTCGATGCTGTGCCAGATCTGGTTCTGGAATGCCTTCGAAGCGTCTTCACGCGGAGTGAAAACGGTCGCGTTGTAAAGCCCGTAAACTTTGTCGTTGTTGTAGATCAGCGAAAAGCGTGCGTCCGGGAAAGCTTGGTCGAGGCGGATCTTCTCCTTGTCCAGAGTTTCGCCGCGCAGAACATATCGCTCGTAGTTGGCGGTGTTCTTCCGTCCGTCGGCCGCCGTTTGGATCAACTTTCCCCGTTCGAACGTAGTTTTTCGAATTTGGGTCAGATTCTGACGACCGAGGATTCCCCCGTAGACGAACACTGTTGATTCCGCAACCTGCTCGGCGGTAAGATTCGCCGGATCGACAGGCTTGTTCTTGTCAGGCTTAGTCTCAGTTGTCTTGGTCTTGTCAGTTTCTTTGTCTTGGGCGGAAATCGCCGTTGCCATCAAGACACCCAAGGTCAAGATCAGGACGCACAAACGCAAAAACACTAGGTAATCTCCTTCGGGACGCCGTCCGCACTTCCGCTCTGATTCGGGGCGGGCGTGACTAAAGTAAAAGCGGATTGTAACACAACCGCCTGAATCAGACACAATCACTGCGACTAAATCAGTTCATGGATGTGTCAGCATAACAAAAGGATGCACCTGGAATTGTCTAGCCGGCCGTCAGTCCGGTCGACAATTGAAAAGCCGGACCAGATGGCCCGGCTCCCGCACCTCAAAGCCTGTCGTCAGCGATACATCTCGGTTCCGACGGTCAGATTATTCGTGACGTTGAAGACCCCGGTTACCGTCCGAGCGAGCATGTACGCGAAATCTGAATCGCTCTTGTACGTGACATTGCCTTCCAGCGTGATGTTCCCGTTCTCAACGATGATCCGGATCGACGGCCTCGGCTCCTGAACGTACCGTGACAGGCTGGATCCGTCGCGATAAAAAGTCCGAAGCGTTTTGCGCCGGATCGCGTCGTCGTACGGGGACAACGGCAGGATCTCGATGTTGTTCACGACCGCTTTGATGCCCGGGACGTCGCGGATAGCGATCTCCGCGTCCTTGCGGTTCCGGGGCTGCGCGACCTTGCCCGTCAAAACGACCGTACTTCCTTCGACCCTGAATCCGATCTGGTCAAAAACACCGTAATACGGCAGATTGTTGATGCGCTTGAAGACCGTCCGCTCGAGGCTTTGAATGGACTTCAGCGATTCGACGTCCTGTGCCTTCGCCGTCAGCGAAAACAAAGTAGCAATTGATAATGAAACGAATGCTAATTTATTGATGATCCTCATTTTCCTAATACCTCCTTGTTCTTATCCATCCGGACGATTCTTCGATGGTACAGGTGGAAAAAAGGATGCAAATAATCAGAACTTGATCTGCCTGATGGCCTCAAAGAGGACGATACCGACGCTCGTCGCCAGGTTGAGGCTGCGGACATTCGGATTTACCATCGGAATCGTCAGACAGGTTTCCCGATTTGCAGCGAGCAGTTCGTCCGGCAGACCGCGTGTTTCCCGGCCGAATACGATACAGTCACCGTCGCGGAACTCCCACTCGGTGTATGTCCGATCCGACTTCGTCGTCAGATACACGAACCGCGATTCCGGTAGCGACGCGTAAAGCCGTCCGAGGTCAATATGCCGTTGCAGCTCCACATGATCCCAGTAGTCCAGACCGGCGCGCTTCAGTGTCCGGTCGTCCATTCGAAAACCCGTTGCACCGACGATGTGCAGCATGGTATTCGTCGCGGCGCACAACCGCGCGATATTGCCCGTATTCGGCGGTATTTCGGGTTCGACCAACGCGATATGCAGCATATCTTCAGTTTAGGAAGTTTGGGAAAGTTTAGAAAGTTTGGAAAGTTTGGAAAGTTTGGAAGGCTTGGGAACAATCCTGGCAATTCGCGGACCTGACAACCGTTGGCGCGCAGGCAGACGGCGCTGACTCTTCCCAAACTTCCCAAACTTCCCGAACTTCCCGAACTTCCTCAACTTCCAAGACTCACCAAAACTTCCCCGGCTTCCCCAACTTCTAAAACTTTACATTTCACTTTTCAAAGTTCATCATGTCAGTTTGCCCGATTGGGATGGAACCACATGGACACTAACAAGATCAGGAACATTGCGATCATTGCCCACGTCGACCACGGAAAGACCACGCTCGTCGACGCGATGCTCAAACAATCGGGTACGTTTCGCGACAACGAAACGGTTCAGGACCGAGTCATGGACTCGATGGATCTCGAACGCGAGCGCGGGATCACGATCATGGCCAAGAACACGGCCGTGCGTTACGGAGACTACAAAATCAACATCGTCGACACGCCTGGGCACGCCGATTTCGGGGGTGAGGTCGAGCGCGTGCTGAAAATGGTCGACGGCATCGTGCTTCTTGTCGATGCGGCCGAAGGCTGTTTGCCGCAGACCCGCTTCGTTCTTCGCAAAGCGCTCGAACTCAACCTTCCGGCGATCGCGCTCGTGAACAAGATCGACCGTCACGATTCGCGTCCGGACGAAGTCGTCGACGAGATTTACGATCTCTTCATCGATCTCGGCGCGAACGAAGAGCAAATCGAGTTTCCGATCCTGTATTCGATATCGCGCGACGGCATGGCGAAGAAGAACCTTGCGGATGAGTCGACGAATCTCAAGCCGCTCTTCGATCAGATCGTCGAAACGGTTCCGGCGCCGCACGCCCTGCGCGACGATTCACTCCAACTTCTGGTTGCGAACATTGACTACAACCCGTTCGTCGGGCGGCTCGCGATTGGACGCATCTTCTCGGGCGAGATCTCGAAGAACCAGGAAGTCATCGTCTCAAAACGCGACGGATCGACGCAGAAGACCAAGGTCAAGGAACTTTACGTCTTTGATGGCCTGGAGCGCGTGACGACGGACAAAGCGGTTGTCGGCGAAATCGTCGCGCTCGCCGGGTTCGACGACATCAATATCGGCGAGACGATCACGCTGGTCGACAATCCCCGCCCGCTTCCGGTGATCGCGGTTGATGAGCCGACGATCTCGATGATCTTCGGCGTCAACACTTCCCCGTTTTCGGGCACCGAGGGAAAGTACGTCACGTCACGGCAGATCAAGGATCGGCTCGATAGGGAACTTCTCGGCAACGTTGCGCTGCGAGTCTCGGAAACCGAGTCGGCGGACAGTTTCAAAGTTTCGGGACGCGGCGAATTGCAGCTCTCGATCCTGATCGAAATGATGCGCCGCGAAGGCTACGAGGTTCAGGTTTCGAAGCCCGAGGTTATCACGCGGAGGAACGAAGCGGGTGAACTTCAGGAACCGATCGAACTTGTCGTGATCGACGTCCCGGAAGAGTTCATCGGCGTCGTCACGGAGGCGCTCGGACGACGCAAGGGGCAGATGACGAAGATGATCAATAACGGATCGGGACGCGTCCGGCTTGAATACGATGTCCCGTCGCGCGGCCTCATCGGCTTTCGCGGCGAGTTTCTGACAGAAACGAGAGGCACCGGACTTCTGAACACGATGTTCCTCCGATTCGATAAATGGCAGGGCGACATGAAAGGGCGCGGCACCGGATCGCTTGTCGCGGACCGCATCGGCGAAGCGACGACATATGCTCTGTACGCCTTGCAGGAACGCGGGAAGTTGTTCATCAAGCCGCAAACGAAGGTTTACGAGGGCATGATCATCGGCGAGAACGCGCGGTTCGTCGATCTCGACGTCAACGCGGTCAAAGAGAAAAAACTGACGAACATGCGTGCGTCGACGGCGGACGAGGCGCTGCGTCTGGTTCCGGTCAAGGAACTCTCACTTGAGGAAGCGCTGGAATTCATCGCCGACGACGAACTCGTCGAGGTGACCCCGAAATCGATCCGGCTTCGCAAACGGGTATTGAAGTCGAATGAACGGGGACGGAAATAGTCGCATTTGGGATTTTCGATTTGCGATTTGCGATTTGAAGGAATCGGTGATCGGCAGATTTGACGGTTTGCTGCATTCGATCAGTTCAGTCGACGGCAAAATCGAAAATCGCAAATCCTTTTGACTTCCAAGTTCCTTTTTGAAGATAATTTTGGCGTTTAGGAATAAAAAAATGCTCGAAATTCAAGAACGCGCAAACGGTGAACTGACGGTCCTCGATCTCGAGGGAAACATAATCATGGGCGGCGGTTCGGCGAAACTCAGGGACGAGATCCGCCGGCTGATCGGCGAAAAAAAGACCGAGATTCTGCTGAATCTCGAGAATGTGAAGTATATCGATTCAAGCGGTGCCGGCGAGATTCTTTCGGGCACGGGAACGCTAAGCGAATTGGGCGGTCATTTGAAACTCGTGAACCTGACGCCAAAGGTCCGCGAGGTTTTGACGCTCAGCAGCATCTTGCCGATCCTCCAGGTGTACGACGACGAAGCGAGCGCGATCAGGGACTAGCTCCTTCGCCCTTATTCAACCTTGATCCAACCTGCCAGTTTGGTTTCACCGAAACCGCCGAAAAAGTTAAATATATCGGTCATCGCCGATGAACTCTGAAGCAGAGTTCCGTTCGCGGCATCGAACGACTTGCCCGGAGCCAGGCAACCTGTCAGATCGTCGGGTGTATCGGCGGAATGGATCATGATGCCGGCTTTCCCTCCGGACAGTGTCGGCACGTTGTGACCGAAGGTTCCGTCCGGCTGGACAATGAAAACCTGCCCGCGGCTTGCGTCCTTGGTCATCGTCAGCAAGAACCGCCCGGTCGGCAACGAGACATAGTTGCCGCCGCGTTCGATCGTTTCGAAGACCACGTTTCCGACAGTCAAATTCCCGCGTTTCCCGATGACGTTGTTCTTGTTGAACGTCACGCCCGTCCTCGTCAAGACGATCTCCTGTGTCAGTTTGCTCAGATCAATCCCCATCGTTTCATGTCCTCCTCTTCGTTTATTCTTAACAAGTCAACAAACCCTCCCGCGATTCAGCGCCCGCGGCCGATCCCTTTTTCGCCTCAGGCACCCGAAAACGCGTTGTCGTAGGCGACCGCCATTCGTGTCCAAAAGTTCGCAATATCCAACTCCTTCGGCGTGTGCCTCACGGAGTGTGATTGGGCGTCACGTCGCAGTTCGTTGTAGGCGATCTTGCCGATCGCCCTCACCGCATCGGCGAAATCCGGCAGCGTTTGGTTCTTGTAAACCGCGTTCGACGCCAATCCGTATCCGATCTCGATGCTTTTTTGCGTCCCCGTCTGCAGAAGATCGCCCAAACCCGATGTCGGGTCAAAATCCGGAATGATCAGAACAAACGGACTTGCCGCCACGAATCTCTGAAACCACCAGAAGTAATCCGCCTTCGCGTGCATTTTCTTCAAATTCTCCACACAACAATCGTTCATTTTCTCCTCCAAGCTACTCAATCATATTGCGCGACGACGCGCGGTGTACAGTTGCATCTGACGCCGGACGAATCGGTTTAGTCGAGAAAAATACCGCTTTTCGAGAGAATTAATCTTCTTCTAACTTATTGTGCAAAAACGAGTTGTCAGTCCCGTCAGAACAGTTTTCCTCGTCGTCTTCATCCGGCGCATCGGGATCAAACGGTTCATAACCGGTGGCGTCGTCGTAATAGTAACTTCCCGGCTCAGACGAATCGTTCTGTTTCGTTTTTTCAGGCATCCTTCGCTATGATTCTAGCCGACAACTAACGGAATTAACCAATATGAGGCACAAACACTATCTATTGTCGTTCAGTTTGGCGGCGGTCTCCGTCGCCTCGATGTTCTTCACGGTTGGCCAATCGGCCCAGCAAACCGTCCCCGCTCCGGCCCAGTCGCGACTCGACTATCAGACCGGCGCGACACTCTACATGCAGAAGTCTGCCGAATACCGTGCGATCTGCTATCAGACCTTCGCCTGGGCAAAACGCGCTCTCGCGGATGACGACAAGTCCCGCCGGAAACTGCCGAAGGCCGAGCGCAAGAAGGCGCGGGCGGTGATCGTCGACATCGACGAAACGATGCTCGACAATTCGCCGGCGCAGGCGAAAGGCATCAAGACCGAAACGTCGTTCAATTCGAAAGACTGGTATGCATGGACATCGAAGCGATCGGCGAAGGCGATCCCCGGGGCCATTGACTTCGCCAACTTCGCCAAAGCTCACGACATCCGGGTCTTCTACGTTTCGAACCGGGACGAATCAGAAAAACAGGCGACGATCGACAACTTGAAGTCGGTGGGATTCCCCGATGTTTCGGACGAGTTCGTCATGCTCAGGCAGAAGGAATCAACAAAGGAACCGCGCCGTCAGAAGATTGCCGAAACATACCGGATCGTGCTCCTTATCGGTGACAATCTGAACGATCACGCCGATTATTTCGAGAAGAAGAACGTTGCCGACCGTTTCGCCGAGACAGATCGCGTGAGGGATCTTTTCGGTTCGAAGTTCATTGTTCTCCCGAACGCGATGTACGGCGAATGGGAAAGCGCAATCTACGAATACAAACGGCTTTCGGAGGCGGACAAAGCGGATAAGAGAATGTCGGCGCTCGAGCTGCCGTGACCCTCGGGATTTAACCGCCGAGGCGCAAAGACGCGGAATTTTCGAGGCCGGTGCTTTTGCAGACTTTGCGCCTCAGGGACTACTCCGGTCGCCCGACCGTTTTGGGTTGGGTTTGGTTTGAAGATCATGAGAAGAGCAACGCAGGATCTGAATCCGTCACATTGCCCATCGTTCGGCGCGTTATCGCAGGAATTGACCGTTCGCGACATCGTGCGCGAACCAACGATCGCCCCCGAATCGGAAACGCGTCTGCAAGTCACGGATTTAAGCGGCCGACGGGCCGGGCGGACTGGTACGAACGGATTCTCGCGTTTTTCGAAAAGAACCTAAAGAATTGATAATCGTCGAGGGTTGTCGGATAATTGCAGCGTCGTCGGGCGGATCTTGCCCGGGACCGCTTCGATTCAATTGACCGTTTATTATCAACAAAACTGACTGATGAGAATTTTGATCACGGGTGGTGCGGGCTTTATCGGCTCGCACTTGTGCGAACGGCTATTGTCCGAAGGCAACGAAGTCATCTGCCTCGACAATTATTTTACCGGGCGAAAAGAAAATGTTTTTCATCTGATGGACGACCATCGGTTCGAGCTCATTCGGCACGATGTCACCGAAGCGATCTTTCTCGAAGTCGATCAAATTTACAATCTCGCGTGCCCCGCATCGCCCGTTCACTACCAGTACAATCCGGTGAAAACCGTGAAAACAAGCGTCATGGGCGCGATCAACATGCTCGGCCTGGCCAAGCGCGTTCGGGCTCGAATCCTTCAGGCGTCAACATCGGAAGTTTATGGCGATCCGGAGATTCATCCGCAGACTGAAGAATACTGGGGAAACGTCAATCCGATCGGGCTTCGATCATGCTACGACGAGGGCAAGCGGCTCGCCGAGACGCTTTTCATGGACTACCATCGCCAAAACGCGGTTGACACGCGGATAGTCAGAATTTTCAATACCTATGGACCGCGAATGCTCGAAAACGACGGCCGGGTCGTATCGAATTTCATTGTCCAGGCGCTCCGGGGTGAATCGTTGACGATCTACGGAACCGGCGAGCAGACGCGTTCATTTTGTTATGTCGATGATCTCGTCGACGGTTTGATCCGGCTTATGAATACGGAAGCCGACGATCTTCATCTGCCGGTGAACATCGGAAATCCGGGCGAGTTCACGATGAACGAACTGGCAAACGAAGTTGCGAAGGCCGTTGGGAAAGACGTAAATGTCGTTCATTTGCCGCTCCCGCAGGACGATCCGCGTCAGCGACAGCCAAACATCGAGCGGGCACAGTCGGTTCTGGGTTGGTCGCCGAGAGTACCGCTCGCAGAAGGATTGAAGAAAGCGGTTGAGTATTTTCGTCCACGAGTGAGCAGTGAGCAGTGAGCAGTGAGCAGTGAG
>JAKQII010000375.1 GCA_029557535.1 Acidobacteriota bacterium | reverse complement strand
ACCACAAAATTCTGCGCGCCCGCCAGGGATGCACCGACTGCCAATTTAAGCGCCGCGACCGTAAACTCCTGACCATTGAGCGTGCGGATCAACATGCCGGGCGCGAGTCCCGACTTTGCCGCGGGAAGATCGGGATTGATGTCGAGGATCTCGCCGTCGGCGCTAACGTCCATCCCGATCGAGAACATGTGATCGCCGTTCAGCCCGTCCGAACCCTGAACCTGCGCCTGCAGATTTTCCTCGCTTGTGTAAACGAGTTTCCATCCGCCGGAATCGATCCCGCCGACGGGAGCGCCCGATTTCACTTTGTAAACGCGCTCAATGAAGAAGGAGCGCCAATCGAAGGGCTGAACGTCATTAAGCGTGCGGACAACATCGTCGAAAGTGTAGGTGACGAGCTTTGGTCCGCCCGAAATGCCGCCGTGGAAGGCGTGAAGAAAATCGTCGAGCGACTTGGTGCCGCCGCTCTTTTCGCGGATCAAGACGTCGGCCTCGAGCCAAATCAGCGCGCCTTCGTCGTAGTAATCCGCACCGCGGCGCATGTTCCGCCACATTCGCGGTGAATCATAGGTGAACTGAACCGCACGGGCCGTGTCGACGAGCGGACGCCACTGGCGTCCCGACCTTCCACCTTGTTCCGCGGCGATCTGCGCGAACGATTCGCGGAACATCGACTCGGTCCACAGACCGGAGCGGGCCGAAAGCACCTTTCCCATGTACTGCGTCAACCCTTCGTAAACCCACAACAGATCGCCGTGCATCGGCTGTTCGAAATCGGGTGTCGCAAGCCGCGCCGGACGACGATATTTGCCGTTCCACGAATGCGTGTACTCGTGCCCGAGAAGTTCCGCGAGATCAAGCAATCCTCGCTGCGACGAAAGCGCGTCGCCGCCGACGCCGTTCTCGCTCGATTCGTGATGCTCAAGTCCTTCGAATCCGCCCTCGCCGCTCAAGGTCAGCAGGAATTTGTACGAATTGTAATGTCGAGCGCCGAATGTCGATTCAGCCTGCGTCACCAGTTTCTTCCACCCCGCGAGCGTGATCGGCTTGTATTTCAACCCGTCTTCGCTTTCCGCGGCGATGTCCATTTCGACCGGAACCGGACCGCCGCGAAGCACAACCTTCGAGAAATACTTGCCGATGATGGCGGGCGAATCGACGAAATTCGTTAGCGTTACGGGTTTGAACGACGCGTTCCGGGCGTTCTCTTTGTCGACCGGCAGGGCGGTCGCGAACTTCCAGCCGTCCGGCATCTTCATTTCGGCGGTAACCTCGATATCGTCGCTCGGAACGCCGCGCGGGTATAGCAGAAACCGGTTCCATTTGATCCGCGCCAGGTTCGGCGTGGCGATCGAGTTCGACTGTGAGACGTAGTCGAAATCGACGTCGATCCTTGAAATCCCGTCCGGGACATTGACGCGGAACGCGAACATCTCGACGTCATCGCGTTCCCACTCGAGGACTTGTCCGTTCGCGGTGAATCTCAGGTTCACCATGTCGTTGATCATCCCCGTCGGCGAGTGCTCGCCCGGGATCCACTTCGGATAGAAGAGCCAGAACGAGCCCGGCTTCGCGTCGACGGTTTCCGAGACGTGAAAGAAGTTGCGCGGCGCGCCCG
>JAKQII010000320.1 GCA_029557535.1 Acidobacteriota bacterium | reverse complement strand
TCAAGGTGCAGCGCTACTACAACAGCCGTTCCAACTTCAACGGCATGTTCGGCTTCGGATGGTGCTCGGATTTCGAAACCGCTCTCACAAAAACGCCCGAAGGCAATCTGAAATACCAGGAGTGCGGCGCGGGGCAGGAGCTCGTGTACACGAAAGGAAAAGGTGACGCCAAGGAAGTCGAAGCGACGATCGGCAGGATCATCGAATACGTCAAACGCACGAACCGAACGGCCACGCCCGCCTACATCGACCGCCTGAAGAACCAACTCGCCAACAGCCCCGACACCCGCGTGCGCTGGGCGAAACAGGCGGGCTTGCAATCCCCGGACATCAAAAAGGGAACGGTGTATTCGGCCGATTCGCTCGAAATCGAACGCATCGTATGGGACGGCGCTCATTACATCCGCACGGTCGCCGACGGCACGACGCAAAAGTTCGGCTCCGAGGGACGCATGGCCGTCATCGCCGACAAAAACGGGAATTTCATCAAGCTCGAATGGAAAGGGGATCTGCTCAAGGAAGTCGTCGACAACAACGGCCGCAAGCTGAGTTTCACACACGAGAACAAACGCGTCCGCTCGGTTCTCGGGCCGACGGGCCTCAAATCCGACTTCAAGTACGACGGCGAGGATCTCGTTTCCGTCAAGAACATGTGGGGCAACACCTACGGCTACAAATACGAGAACCACAATCTCGTGAAGATCTCCTTCCCCGACGGCACGTTCAAATCGCTCACGTACGACAGCAAGCGCGACTTGGTGCTCAGCTTCACGGATCGCGCTGAAAAAGGCGCCAAGGCCTGCACGGAGACGTACAAATACGAAGAGGGCAAGGACGACCCGAAGAACCACTTTTGGTCGACGGCGGTGAAACGTTGCGGGAAAGAGATCCGTAACGAGGCCCGTTTCGAATTCTGGCACAAGACGCGCCCTGACGGCCGCAAATTCCTTTACCGCGTCCTCACGAAATCGAACAACGAATCTCTCGACGTCACGTACCACCCCGAATTCGGCCGTCCGCTCTCGATACGCAAGAACGCGGTCACCACGACGTTCGCCTATTACCCGTCCGGGCTCATCAAGGAAAAGTCGACCGCGAACGCTAAGATGACTTACGAGTACAAGAATTCGTTCAACAAGGTGTCCAAGGTCGTGACCGAGTTTTTCGACAACAAGGGGAAACCCGTGCGGAAGCGCGACACCGCTTTCCAGTACGACAACAAGGGCAATCTCGCTTTCGCGCAGAACTCCGACGGGCAAACGGTGCGCCTGACCTACGACGCTCGCGGGCGCATCGCATCGATCACCGACCAGGCGAAAAAAGAAGTGCAGATCAAATACGACGAACGCACCAACAAACCGAGCGTGATCACCCGCCCGAAAGTCGGATCGATCGTCGTGACCTACAAAGACAACGAGATCAAGAAAGTCGAGAGCAAAGACGGGCCGACCGTGGCGGTTCAGGTCGCCTCCACCTTCAACAATCTACTGGACATCATCGCGCCGGCGACGTCCGAGCTGAACCTGTAAGCGAGGAGCTGTAAATGAAACACCTCTTTTCCCTGACGGCGGCCGCGTTCCTGGCGGCTCTCTCCGTCGCTCCTGGCGCCTCAGCTCAAAACGGCGCCGGCGGCTTCGACTGCAAAGGCGATCCTCAGTGCGAATTCGATCCCGACAAAATCGATGGTGGAGCCGTGGTGATCGACCGCGGCAACATCGTGAGCTCCAGCGGAGGCCCAGCCGCGTGCTGCACGAACCAACGCGCTCCGGGCGATTTCACCGAGGATACTGACTCTCCGAGCGTCAGCGGCCCGAGCCGGACCTCTGACCGTGGCGAGAGAGTCGATTGATCCGGATGTTTTCCACGAACCCATGCTGAGAACCGCTCCTCGCGCGTAGGCTCACCTGGTTCGTCTCGTTTTGAGACGCTCTCCCGCCATAGAAGCGTTTTTAGCAGCTGTCTCCCCATAATCGATGTCTAACGGATGGACAGCTGAGTGACGATGTTCCGGAACGAGTCATCGTCGTTCCACTCCGATGAGCGCAGAACACATAACCAATTGAATTCACTTGAATAAAATCACGTGCCAAAGCCGCGACCACCGGCACGCTTCTCGCTCTAGTGTCTGTGCAGAAGAAACTAGCAAG
>JAKQII010000277.1 GCA_029557535.1 Acidobacteriota bacterium | reverse complement strand
AGATAATCCGGCGTCATGCAATGCGATCCGCCGGCGAGATCCTCAAATCGGGCGATTCCCTTTTTGACGAACGTTTCCTCGAAATACTGATTCACGTCCTTCGGCGGCTCGCCGTCAAACGGCAGGAATCCGGCCTTCGTCGAGATAAACAGCTCGTCGCGGCCGATCCCTTTTTCGGCAAGCGATTTCAGCGCGCGTCCGATGCTCCGTTCCGATCGCTGGAACCGATAGTTCGCGGCCGTGTCGATGACGTTCCCGCCGAGTTCGACAAACCGCACGATCGCCTCGGCGTAATTATCGTCCGTCGTTTCGTCCCAATCGCCAAGATACGTCCCGATCCCGACCGACGAAAGCGTAAGCCCCTGCGCCGAGCGGAAATGCCCGTCGGCGGCGTTCGGAAAACGTGATTTGAAATCGCTGGTCATTATGATTTCGGGCGTCCACGGGCTCTCGCCCGTGGCTTTATGCACTCGCCATCTTCGATGGCTCTTGGCTCACCAAACTAAATTCGAATATTCCCGATCTTCTCGGTCTTCTTCCCCGACTCGGGTTTGAGATACGGCGAGTTCGACTCGTCGCGTTTGTCCTGCGAATCGGGCGAGTGCCACTTTTGCCATTCGGCCGGTGCATCGAACGTCTCGCCGCCATGCTTAGTCATGCGTTTTCGGATGCGGCACATGACCGGCGTGTTGATGCCGACGCCCGAGATCACGGCCTGGCCTTTGGTTAGCGCCGGGAGTTCGGCGAGCATCGCACGGCCGGCGCCTTCGACCGACTGCGCGACCGTCTGTTGATCGATCGGATTGACGATGCGCATGATGATCTGCGTCATGCACTGCGAAAGAACGTCCTGATCGAGTTTGCCCGGCCTTTGTGTTATCAGCCCGATCCCGACGCCGAACTTTCGCCCCTCGCTCAGGATCTGTTTGAGAATGTTGGTCGAAACGACGCTTGCGCCTGCCGGTGCGAAGCGGTGGGCCTCTTCGAGCAGAGCGAAGACCGGATAATCGACGAAATCGCCCGTCTCTTTCGGGGTCTCGCCGCGGACGACGGTCATCCGCGCCTTATTGATGCGCCGCAGAAGCGTTCCGACGATCACCTGCTGTTCGTGCTGCTCAATGTCGGAAAGCTGCAGGATCGTGACGCGTCCGGGCCTGAAAAGCTCGGTCAGTTCGAGATGCTCCGAGTCATGAAATATCGAGTTCGGCTTGTCGAACCGCGATTGCATACGCCACAAGAGACCGTCGATCGACGACACATTCCCGCCCTCGCCCGGTTTCCCCTCGCTGCCTTCGTATTTCTGACCAATGACCTCAAGTTCGAGATCTTTGTAGTTGTAAAGATAATCCGCCTTTTTCTCAGCCCGCAGCCGGTCCTGCAGCGACCTGAACGCCTGGGAAAGAAAGTGCAGCATCTTGTCGCTTGTGCCGTCGGGCAGCAGGTAACGGATGTCTGCCTCGGTCAGCGACGAGAAACGGACCTTGATCTTGTCCGGCGTGAAGATCCGCACTTCAGGCACGTAGCCGTTCGGTCCTTTGAACTGCTCGTCGCCCTGAATCGAACCCAAGGTGTGATATTCACCGTGCGGATCGACGATCAGAACTGCGGCGCCGTTGTAGGGAAGCATCAGTTCTTCGACCAAAACTCCGGCCGTGTACGACTTGCCGGAACCTGTCGAAGCGAGGATCGCGAGGTGGGTCGAGACGACATCCTTGACCGAAAGCACGACGGGAACTTCGCCCGAACTTCGCGTCAACAGACTTCCGATGTGCGCCGACCCGCGCTCGGATTCGCGCTTCGGGCTGAGCATCTCGGCGAGCGTCTCCGACGACGCGAGGCGGCAAACATCGCCGGGATTCGGAGGGATTCGAGGATTGTTGAAATCGCCGACCGACTTGTCGAAGAAACCGATCGTCTCGACCGTCATTTCGTAAAGTTCATTCCCTTCGGTATCAAGTCCGATCATCGCCGCAACATCTGACGGAGGCGTCCCAGGATCGGCGAGAAAGGCGTCCGGCAGACCGCGCACGAGTTTGCGCGACTTGATCGTGCCGACGATCCGCATCTCAGTCCCGGCATCCCGGGCGATGTAGTAGACGAACTCGCCGATGCGCGTCCGGCTGTTGTCGCGGGTGATGAAAACGTATTCGTGGGGTTCGTCGCCGGGGCCCTTGACGGTCCCGACGGCTTCGTCGATCGTGGCCATGATTCGGCGAGATTATAGCAAATCGGTGAGCCGTAAGCAGTAAGCAGTGAGCCGTTCAGAATTTGGAGTTCCGTGTTTACGCGGCCGGTTGATCGAGAGTGGGGGAGCGGACGAGCGGCGGAGTGGGCGAGGGGGGGGGCGGTGCGCCGGAAGGATGAAGGCGGACCGATTAAGGATGAGAACATCGCGTTCGCTGACGCGGATTTGACGAATCAAGCGGATCAACGCGGCTTTTCTTTCGTCTGATCCGTGGAAATTAGTCTCATCCGTCTGATCCGTGTCGGGCGCCAGCCGGACGAACAAAAGTGACCGCGACCCTTGGAACAAATTCCGTTCGGAACTGTCTAAATCAACGCAGGACAAGCGGCCGCTGATCCTCAACAGACAAATTTGGAGGAAACAAAAATGACCAAGTACCTTTGGATCGGCGTCAACACGATCGCCCTGATCATCGCACTGACAATCTGGTTCGGATACGAGTCCGCAACCCTGCGTTATCTCTGTCTCGGTCTGAACGCAATCTCGTTCGTTCTCGCGTTGCCTGCGACAGTTACGATCATTCCGGTCGCATTCGCGGCGAATTACTATCTCGACGTCAACGCCCTGAGCGTCGGCGGGATTTATTTCAATACGTTTCTGCTGCTCGGACTCGGAGGCGTTCAGCATTTTCTGATCGCGAACCTCTCGAAACCCGTCGAGGCGACTATGCAGCGCATCGGGATCTGAAAAAGAAGTTATTGCGGCTGACGCCTGACGCGGATCAGACGGATCAGACGGATCAGACTGATTTTCACGGATCGGGCCCAAGCAAAACCGCGCTGATCCGCTTGATCCGTGAAATCCGCGTCGGCGAATGCGTGCCTTTCATCCTTCTTCGTTCCGCCTTCTTCCTTCGAAATACCCGGCCGCTGCCGAAACCCATTTGGGATTTCCGATTTCGGATTCGTGATTTGGCTTCATCCTTCATCCTTCCGCCTTCATCCTTCGAAATACCCGGCCGCTGCCGCTCCCGGTTCTGAAATCGCCGCGCCCGACTCTGTTTTTAACTTTCGCCTTTTCACTTTTTACTTGACTCGCTACAATCGCGGTTATGAAATTCATCGCAGCTGCGCTTTTGTCGTTCGCCATTTTCGGAAATTGTTTCGCGTTTGATCTGAAAGCCGACCTGATCGTGATCAACGCCAACGTCAGGACGATGGACCGATCGAAACCGTCCGCGCAAGCCTTCGCCGTGCTTGCGGGAAGGATCGTCGCGGTCGGCTCAAACGCTGAGATAAAGGCACTGGCTGGTCCGAAGACCGAGCAGATCGACGCCGGCGGCAAGCTCGTGCTTCCCGGCTTCAATGACGCGCACGTTCACTTTCTCGACGGCGGCGCGGGACTTTCGTCCGTCGATCTGCGCGACGCCCAGACTCCCGCGGAGTTCGTCCGCCGGATCAAAGAATTCGCCGCAAAACTCCCGAAAGGACGCTGGATCCTGAACGGCAATTGGGATCACGAGAACTGGACACCGAACGATCTTCCAACGGCGGCGATGATCGACGCCGTGACTCCTGACAACCCGGTCTTCATCAACCGGCTCGACGGCCACATGGCGCTCGCGAATTCGCTGGCGATGAAACTCGCAGGCGTCGATAAGAACACGAAGGATGTTCCGGGCGGCGAGATCGTGCGGGATCGGGATGGGAATCCGACCGGTATTTTCAAAGACGAGTCGATGAACTATTTCTACCGGGCGATCCCCGACTTTCCTTACGCAGAACGGTCGGAATATCTGACGAACGCCTCAAATTACGCCGCGAGCCTTGGCGTGACGAGCGTCCAGGATATGTCGGCCGGCCGCGACATCGGCGTCCTGCAGGACCTTGCACGCGCCGGGAAACTAAAAACCCGCGTCTACGCCGTTTCGCCGCTCGCCGATTGGGAACGTTGGAACAAAACGGGCGTCGGGTACGCGTTCGGCGATCCGCTGCTCCGCGTCGGAGGTCTGAAAGGCTTCGCCGACGGAAGTCTCGGATCGACGACCGCTTGGTTCTACGAACCGTATTTGGACAAGCCCGATTCAAAGGGGCTTGCGGTCGAGGATCCGTCCAAGATCTACGAACATGTCGTCGCGGCAGACAAGGCGGGGCTTCATGTCATGATCCATGCCATCGGCGATCGGGCCAACGACGAGATATTGAAGATCTACGAACGGGTCGCGAAAGAGAACGGCGAGCGCGACCGGCGCTTTCGCATCGAGCACGCGCAGCATCTGAACGAAGGACTTATCAAGCGGTTCGCCGCCGATCACGTGATCGCGTCGATGCAGCCGACGCACGCGATCGACGACGGCCGATGGGCCTGGAAACGGCTCGATCAAAAGCGTTTGAACGGCACATACGCCTTCCGGTCGCTGCTCGACGCCGGCGCGCGTCTCGCGTTCGGGACGGACTGGTACGTCGCGCCGCTCGACCCGATGCTCGGAATCTATGCCGCCGTAACGCGACGCACGCTTGACGACAAGAACCCGAACGGCTGGATCCCGGAACAGAAGATCACCGTCGAAGAAGCCGTTCGCGCGTACACGGAAGGCTCCGCGTACGCCGAGTTTCAGGAGAATGAGAAGGGCACGATCGCGGTCGGAAAACTCGCTGATTTCGTGATCCTGTCGGACGACATCTTCAAGATCGATCCGGTGAAGATCCGCGACGTCAAGGTCGTCCGAACGGTTATGAACGCCAAGACCGTTTACGTTTCGAAGTAACATGATGGCGGCCCGAATCAGCCGAATTCTTGCGATCAATCTAGTCTTCTTGGCCTTACCGGGGGCGCTTCGCGCGCAGTTTGCCGATCTCGTGGTGGTCAACGCGAATGTCCGGACGCTCGATGCGAAATTCAACGTCGCCGAAGCGCTGGCGGTGACGAAAGGCAGATTCTCGTACGTCGGAACGAATGCCGCGACCCGCAAACTCGTCGGCCCGCGGACCAATCTCGTCGACGCCGAAGGCAAATCGATCATCCCCGGTATCAACGACAGCCACGTTCATCTCACGAACGTCGGGCTTCGATTCTTCGTTGTCGATCTGCGCAATTCGTCAAGCGCCGCCGAATCGCTTGAGAAGATCCGGTTCGTCGCCAGATATTTGCCGAAAGGCGATTGGATCACGGGAAGCGGCTGGACATCCGCAAATGCCCCGGAGCTCAGCGACCTGGATGCCGCCACTCCTGATCATCCGCTTTTTATCTACGGCCGCGACGCTTTGACAGCGATCGCCAATTCGAATGCGATGCGCCTTGCCGGGATCGCCGGAAAGCCCGGTATTGTGGAACGCGCGGATCTCGCTCAGATCCGGAAATTCCTACCAAAATCACCCACGAAACTGAAGATCATCGAGGCGGCGCTCAATTACGCGGCGGCGTATGGAGTCACGAGCATTCAGGACGTCTCGTCGGATGACCTGACCGACGATCTTCGCGAACTTCAAAAGGAAGGAAAGCTGACCGCGCGGGTTTATGACTGCGTCGGGATCGACAAGCCGCTTCCGCAGATCAGCCGCGATCCGGATTTGATGATCCGGACCGGCTGTCTGAAGCATGTTTCAGAAGGCGATCCCGAAGAAGTCGGCGAGTTGTTTCCCAAACTCGCGGCGGCCGACCGTGCCGGTGTCCAGGTCCTCATCCACGCGATCGGCCCGCGTGCAAATGACGTCGTGCTGACGATCTTTGAGAAAATCACGGAGGCGAACGGCAAGCGCGACCGGCGGCTTCGCGTCGAGCATGCCCAGGGCTTTCCGGAAAAAGATCTGGCGAGGTTTGCGCGGATTCCGGCGATCGCCTCGATGCAGCCCGCGCTGTTCGCGAACGGCCGTGAAGATTATGCCGCGATCTTCAGGAAACTGACGGCATCAGGCGTACGGCTGGCGTTCGGGTCCGACGCCGCGATGATCCCGATCGATCCGTTTGAAGGCGTGAAAGACGCGATCGGAAGCGATCCCAAACGATTCCTTTCCGAAGACGAAGCGCTCCGCGCATACACGCTCGGAAGCGCCTACGCGGAGTTCCAAGAGAAGGACAAGGGCACTATCGAAGTCGGAAAACTCGCCGACTTCGTGATCATCAGAAGTGCGTCCGGCGTTGAATCGACGTACGTCGGCGGACGACTTGTCTACCGGCGAAACACTTGGTAGAGAGTGCCCGCTAAACACGCGAAAGACGCGAAAAAGACTCGTGAACAATATTTCGCGTATTTTGCTTGTCTAGCGGGCAGAATCAATCGCCGAATTATTAGCGCAAAAGATCCGCGGGCACGTATCTTATCTAGAAAAAGGTCATCCCGATTGACGCGTACATGAAGTGATTTCCTTCACGCAGTCCGCGGTTCCCGAGCAAATATCCGAAATACGCGGTGATACGGTTCGTCGGACGAACGTAAAATCCCGGCGTCGCGTAGCCGGCCGCGTGTTTTCCGGTAATCCAGTCGGCCATGACACCGAACCGCGATCCGATCGGCTGCTCGATCCCGAACTGCCCGCCGCCGCGCGAAGCTTTCTCGGCGACAACGTTCTTCGAATACAAATATCCGCCGGCCGAAATGCGCGTTCCCGTGCTCTTCACCGTCTTGCTGACCTGGGTGAACGAGTAGGAACCGAAATTGTACGAACGATTTGAGATCGGAAGGTAAACGGTCGTCCCGGCGACGGCCGAAACGCCCTTCTTTTCGTTGTTGTAGAACCGCCATTTGACGGTCGGCGCGATCGTCTTCGACCCGCTTCCTGGCTGAAGGTTTCCAAGGAAATTGACGCCGACCTCGACGTTGCGGCCAACGCCGACGACGACTCGCGGCACGATCGACGTGAATTTCTTTAGCTCACGCTGATCGTTGGGCTTGAAGGACACACCGTATTCGAGATACACGGTGCCCCTCGGCAGAATATCTGTTGACGGCACGTTGAAGATCGTTTGTTGAGCGGCGGAGGCAAGCGCGAGCCCGCAAACGAAGACGATTGACAAAGCAAAATGTCGACAATTCATGATACTCTCCTGTTGGAAAAGAACGTGAAGGATCCCTTTGAAATCCTTCGAAGTAGGTTTTTTGGATTTTGCAAGGATAGCCGACCTTCCCGATTCATGCAAAACCGGCGTCTCGCAAATTGCAATCCTTGTTAACACGGCAGATTGATCGCCCAATTTGTACGCCCAATCGAAATCCCGATGGAAAGCCAGTCGATTTCACGAAAGATTTCGTTTTTACGTTTGAGGTTTCAACATTTGTCGTGATTACCAACATGTGACCACGGTTCGACTTTTGGAAACCGCGGCGAATATGGCAAACTTCAAAAAGTAAACTTTTGGAGAAGAATATTATGAAGAAACTCTTTGCACTACTTGCTTTAACATTCGCTTTCTCGCTGTCGGCCTTTTCTCAGGAAATGGAGAAG
>JAKQII010000255.1 GCA_029557535.1 Acidobacteriota bacterium | reverse complement strand
CCTTGCCGTCGTACTTGAAGATCGCGACGCGCTCGCCGCCGATCGTCCTGATCGCGGCGCGATTCTCGGGGATCTCGTCGACGTTGCACGCTTCAATGAATCCGTCGGATTTTTTTGATTCCAAGTCAGACGGCCGTTCCTTAATAGCGGCCGCGACGTGAAGACCAATGACGACCAAAACTCCGACCGAGAGCGCGGCCGTGAGAATCACCGATCGCTCCGCTTGCAAAACGCCGAGCGCGACGTGCGCGACGAGCAATCCGTACGCGACGTAAACCAGCATGTGGAGCGTTTTCCAAACCTCGGGCGATAGATTCTTGAGCCAGAAATCGTGGCTCGTCGCGGCCATTATGAAAAGTATTATGAACGCCGCGAGCCCGAGTTGCTGGAAAGGGAAGTCAGGAACGCTGCCGAACCGCGTGTTGCTGACAAGGACGCTGACGATCGGGTTGATGACGCCGAGCGCGTGAAACTGGATGATCGAAAAGACTCCGTGGACCGCACCGACAAGAAATGTCGCGACCCCGAGATGGCGCCGGTTGTAAAGCAGCGGCAGGAACCGGGGCGACAAACGGCACAACGGCCCGATGACGAGCACGACGTGGAGCAGAATGATCGCACAGGTCCCGAAACCGCGGATGATGAGCGTTTCTATCGTTGCGGTTGGAGCGACGAGCGCGCCGATCCCGACGAACGCGCCGATATAGACAGCGACGCCGCCGGCGAGTAACGCGTCGTAGATCTTTTTCTGCCTGTTCCAGCTGATCGCCGTGTATTTCTCGCTCATTTTGCCAAGGTCGGAACGGATCGGTTGACCGGTTCGGTGTGGCGCTGCGAGAACGCCGCGACAAGAACGATCGGCAGCAGAACGGCGAGCGCGATCCAGATGATCAAATGTCGTCGTCGGTGCTTGCGTCTCATGCGTTTGTCTCCTTCCGATTTCCGCGGATCAGCCGAAACGCCAGCAACGGCCAGAAAATAGCGGCTCCGAAAAGGATCAGAAAACGGAAAAATGCGCCGGTCCCGCGGGCGCCGGCGTCGACGCGGTCCACGCCGTAGACGACGAACCAGAGCCCGAAGATCAGGCCCGCAGCGGCGTACGCTGTGGCGGTGTAAACGATGATTTGGGCGATTAGCATTCTATTTCGTTGTGCTTACAAACTTGCCGTGCATTAGAGGTTACACTCTCACGCAAAGACCGCGAAGTTCGCGGAGTTTTGTGCGAAACGCAATGAACATCCTATTCCCCTGACTGCTGGAGCAGTTTGGCGACGAGTCCGGTCCAGCCGGTCTGATGGCTCGCCCCGACGCCGCGACCGTTGTCGCCGTGAAAGTACTCGAAAAAGAGCACTTGTTCGCGCCAGTAATCGTCGTTTTTGAATTTATTCGCGTCACCGAAGACCGGACGCGCTCCGCTTTCGTCTTTGAGGAAGATCCGCGACAGCCGCCGCGAAAGTTCCTGCGACACCTGCCACAGATCGAGCATGTTTCCCGAACCGGTCGGGAATTCGACTTTCAGATCGTCGCCGTAGAAATGATGGAACTTCTGGAGCGATTCGATCAGCAAATAATTGACCGGCATCCACACGGGGCCGCGCCAGTTCGAATTTCCGCCGAAAAGCCCGGTCGACGATTCGGCCGGTTCATAGTCGACACGATGCTCGCTGCCGTTCACGTTCAGCACATACGGATTTTCGGCATGATACCGCGAAAGGGCGCGGATCCCGAACGGCGAGAGAAACTCCGACTCGTCGAGCATGACTTTCATGATCCGTTCGAGCCGCTCCCGAAAGGCGATCGAAAGCAGCGTCCGGCCGTCGTTCTGCTCGACGTTCGCCGTCAGTTTCGGGCGGTTCGCCAGGAACCACTCGAAGCGTTGCTTGAAATCGGGCAGCGCGTCGAGCGTCTTCGTGTCGATCGTCGCCACCGCAAACAATGGGATCAGGCCGACCATCGACCGCACCTTGAGCGGCATGTTCCGGCTTCCGTGCAGATGCAGCACATCGTAGTAAAATCCGTCCTCGTCGTCCCACAGCGAGATTCCCTCGTCGCCGAGATTGTTCATCGCGTCGGCGATGTAAATGAAGTGTTCCCAAAACTTGGTCGCAACATCCTCGTACGAGTCGTCGGCGACGGCCAGTTCGAGCGCGATCGCGAGCATATTCAGGCAATACATCGCCATCCAGCTCGTGCCGTCCGACTGCGCCAGCCGTCCGCCGGTCGGAAGCGGCTGCGAGCGGTCAAAAACGCCGATGTTGTCGAGCCCGAGGAATCCGCCTTCGAAGACGTTCATGCCTTCGGCATCCTTGCGGTTGACCCACCACGTGAAATTGAGCAAAAGCTTTTGAAAGATCCGCGCGAGGAATATCGTGTCGCCCTTGCCGGAGCGCTTTTTGTCGATCTGATAAACGCGGAGCGCGGCCCAGGCGTGGACCGGCGGATTGACGTCGCCAAACGCCCACTCGTAGGCGGGGATCTGGCCGTTCGGGTGCATGTACCATTCGCGGAGCATCAGGATCAGCTGTTCCTTGGCGAAATCGGGGTCGACCAGCGCCAGCGGGATCGCATGAAACGCGAGATCCCACGCGGCGTACCACGGATATTCCCACTTGTCCGGCATCGAGATTATGTCGGCGTTGTTCAGATGACGCCATTCGGAGTTGCGGCCTTTCCTGCGTGATGCCGGCGGGGCGGGCTGCGACGGATCGCCGTCGAGCCAGCGGTCGATATCGAAATAATAAAACTGCTTTGACCAGAGCATGCCGGCCAGCGCCTGTCGCATGACGTCCTTCGCGTCCGAAGACAAAGTGGCGGGAATGATCCCGGCGTAGAATTCGTCGGCCTCCTTTTTGCGGTCGGCGAACATCCGATCGAAATCCTTGAAGGCGTCCTTTTGTTGCTTTTCCGTCAAACGGACGTGAACTTCGGCAGAACCGCCGGCCGAAACGTTCAGCAAGTAGTTCGCCGCCGCTTTGGTACCCGTCATATCTCGATTAACCGCGCCGGTGTCGCCGTGCACGACGTAGTCGTTGATGCCGTCCTTTACGAACGCCGTTTCGTTCTCGGCGCCGAACAGTTTTCGCTTGTTGGTGTTGTTCTCGCAAAAAAGAAGCTCGTCGGGGCCGTCACAATAAAGCCGATACGTTCCGTCGATCTCGATCGTATTTGCTCCGTCCGATCGCAATCGCGGGATCGAATCCGTCGGGCTCCAACTCCACGTATTGCGGAACCAGACGGTCGGCAGAACGTTGATCCGCGCGTCTTCGGACCCGCGGTTGTGAACGGTGATCTTCGCGAGGACGTCGTTTGCGTCCGCCTTCGCGTATTCGATAACGACATCGAAATAGCAGTCGTCGTCGAAGACGCCCGTGTCGAGAAGTTCGAATTCACCGTTTTCTTTTCCGGCATCGCGGTTCGCCGCGATCAGTTGTGCGTACGGAAACTCGTTCTGCGGATACTTGTACAGAAATCGCATGTATGAATGCGTCGGCGTCGAGTCCTGATAGAAGTAGTATTCCTTGACGTCCTCGCCGTGGTTGCCTTCGCTGCCGGTCAGGCCGAACAGCCGTTCTTTGAGGATCGGATCGCGGCCGTTCCAGAGAGCGATCGAGAAACAGGTCCGCTGTTCGGAGTCTGAGATTCCTCCGAGACCGTCCTCGTTCCAGCGGTAAGCGCGCGACCTTGAGTGGTCGTGCGGGAAATAATCCCAGGCCGATCCGTGCGGTGAATAATCCTCGCGAACGGTGCCCCAGGCGCGATCCGAAAGATACGGTCCCCAGTTTTTCCAGGCGGCGCCTTGCCGCAGTCTTTTGCTTTCGGCGTTCATATACGCAATTGATTCCCGTGGGAGTTGAAATTATTCCAATTGTTTGGCTTGTTTGCGGGCGACAAAAAATCCTTTGAACCGCTATAATTCAATCTGTTCATATGAGCCGGAAGCACACAGTTTACTGCCTTGCAAGCTACTTCAAGGGCAACGATTTTCTACGCGAATGCAAAGATCTGGGCCATCGCGTCTTCCTCGTCACGCGCGAAAAGATGCACAGCGCGGATTGGGCGTGGGACAGCCTCGACGGAGTCGTTTATGTTCCGGACGAGGCCTCGATCGAGGACTATGTACGCGCCGTCACCGAGTCCGCGCGGATGTCGAAACCGACGCGCGTCGTGGCGCTCGAAGAAGGCGACGTCATCACCGCCGGACGCATCCGCGAGTACCTGTTCATTCCGGGAATGTTCAGTTCCCGGGCACGGCTTTTCCGCGACAAACTGGCGATGCGCGTAACCGGCGAACTTAATGGGATTCGTCAGGCGAGGTTTGTTCACACGGTGAATTACCAGGAGGTCGGGGAATTCATGGAGCGCGTTCCGGCGCCTTGGGTTCTCAAACCGCGGGCCGATGCATCGGCGATCGGGATCAAAAAATTTTCGGAGACCGAACCGGTCTGGCGAGAGATCGATCGGCTCAACGCGAACGACGAATCCCGCGAGCGATCGGATTCGTACCTGCTCGAGGAATTCATCGCCGGCGATGTCTACCACGTCGATTCGCTCGTGAGCAACGGCAAGATCGCGGTGACCTGCGCGAACCGCTACGGCCGCGCGCCGCTTGAGATCGCCGTCGGGGGCGGCGTTTCGAACTCGTTCACGATCGACTACGATTCGGCGGAAAGAAAGAAACTTCTGAAGGCCAATCGATCCGTCATCAAGTCATTCGGGTTGATGAACGGCGCCACCCACGCGGAATTCATCAAGTCGGCGGCCGACGGCGAATTCCATTTTCTCGAGATCGGAAAGCGGGTCGGCGGAGCATACACGGCCGAGGCGTTCGAGGCGGCGAGCGGACTCAATATTTGGCGCGAGTGGGCTCGGATCGAAACGGCGACCGAAGGCGAGCCGTACGTGCCCGAATTGGTGCGAAAGGAGTTCGGCGGGATCGTCGTTTCGCTTGCCCGCCAGCAATGGCCCGACACATCCGAGTACGCCGATCCCGAGGTCTTCTGCCGGCCTCGGCGCGAGTATCACGTCGGGCTTGTCCTGCGCTCGGCCGATCAGCAACGCCTCAGGACTCTTCTCGACGATTACACGCGGCGATTTGCCGCCGATTTCATGTCGTTCGCCCCGCAACCGGAGAGGCCGGACTAGCAGATTCATTCCAGATTCCAGGCTGCGCATTCCAAGGCGGAGCATTTCAAGATTCCAGGCTGCGCATTCCAAGGCGGAGCATTTCAAGATTCCAGGCTGCGCATTCCAAGGCGGAGCATTTCAAGATTCCAGG
>JAKQII010000235.1 GCA_029557535.1 Acidobacteriota bacterium | reverse complement strand
TAATCCCAGTGATTCCAGGATTCCAGGATTCCAGGATTCAATTCAAAATTCAAGATTCAAGGTGAGTCGAAGCTGGAATCCTGGAATCTGGAATTCTGGAATATCACTTCAATCAAGTTTTCCGTCGTAATTCGCGATTTGATTGACGATCTCGTCGATCGTGCTGACGCGGAGCGGGCCCGACGGGACGCCGTTGACGATGATCGAAAATGCGACGCGTTCGCCGCCGGAAGTTGTCACATAGCCCGATAAGGCAGAGACCTGATCGATCGTGCCCGTTTTGCCGCGGACGTTTCCCTGCGTCTTCGTCCCTTTGAACCTGTTCCGCAGTGTTCCGTCGACGCCGCCGATCGTCAGCGCGTTGAACCACGTCGCGGCGTATCGGCTCTTGGTCGCCATATAAACGTACAGGTCGGCGACCGCCGACGGCGTCACAAGATTATGCCGGGACAGACCGCTGCCGTCGTGTTGAACGATTCCGTCCGGGGCGATGCCGATCTCGGCCAGGAAGTTTTTGACGACGAAAAGGCCGCGATCGGAACTCGTTGATTTCGATTCGAGAAACGGATTGTTTTTCACGGAGTCCGGGACGGAGAACGCGCGACCCTGCTCCCCCAGCGTCCAGAGCAGCGTCTCCGTATACATATTCTGACTCGGCTTCATTGTTTTGGCCGCGATCAACGACAACGGCGGTGATTCGACCTTCGCGATCTCAATCGGCGGAACCGACGACGCAACCGCGAGCATCGCCTTGTCCTTGCCGCTTATTACCCGTCGCGTTCCGGTGATCACGACGCCCTTCTTTTCCAATCGGTCCTTGAGCAGCGAAATGAAAAGCTCGGCTGGTCTGGTTACCGTCACCGAATTGCTGTACTTGCCTCCGACCGGCATCGTTCCGCCGATCTCAAATACGTTTTGATCAAGTGATTTGTGGACCGAAAGGTCCTGTTTCGTGCCGGCAGCAGTTGTGGTGCAGGTATTCACGATCCGGACGACGGTGTTGAACGGAGTCATGTTGACAATGCACGGATATCCCACTGATCCTCCGGAAACCGACATCACGATCGTGTTGTCGTTGTAGGGAAGCGCGGAAACCTCGGCCCCGTAATACCACTGCAGATCGTCCCATTCCCAGCCTCCGGGAATCGCGAATCCCGAAAAGTAACTGTCATCGCCGACGAGGTTTCCGTCGATCCTGGTCACCCCGGCCCGCATGATAGCGTCCGCGAGATCGTCGAGGCGCTTGAAATAGTCACCCTCGTCGAACGACGTCGAAAACGAGACGTCACCGCGACCGTATATCGTCAGATCGCCTTTCACCGTTCCGGTTTCATCGGGCTTGCTATTCGCAAAAACGCTCGTGACGAATCTGAAATCGGGTGAGAGCCGTTCGATCGCCGTCGCGACCGTAAAGTTCTTCATGTTCGACGCCGGCATAAAATACCGTTCGGCACCGTCCTCGTAAATGACCTTTCCGGTGGCGAGCGAAACGATCTTGATGCCGATCGATCCGCGCCGCGTTTCGTATTTCGTTGAGCTCAGCCGGATCTTCGATCGCAGTTCGTCCAGCGCCGGATTGGCGCCTGTCATCGGAGGCGGCGTCGGCGCCGGTATGGAGACCACCGGCGTCGGCGTCGGTTTTGTGACGACCACGAGCGGCCTGGTCTGGGCTGAAACCGGAACGATCGACAGGACAGCGGAGAGAACGGCGACTAACAGTAACTTCATCGATGTCATCCTTGTCATCTTAATTTATGCGATCAAAATGAGAAAGGCGGCGTGTCCTGAGACAGTCGCCGCCGCCGACCGAAGACCTTTGCCTGACTACTTTGCCTGTCCGACAAGCACGTCGATATCTGCTTGCGCAATGCGAATATCGAGCGCAACCTCGCTTCCGTCCTGCGTGATCTTGGCGCCATCGATCATCTTGGCATAAACGCGTTTGTCCGAACCTCTCGAATTTGAAAACAATATCTTGCCGAGCTCCTGGAGATCGACGAGAGAGGCCCTGAGATCTTTCGCCTGCGCTGCATCGACCGTTTCAGCGGCGATCCAAACAGAAACCGTTCCGCGCGAAATGTCGAAGAAGCCCGAAACTTTGCGAATCGAATCCAATCGCTTTCCAAACAGGTCGTCGTCGATGTCAATGACCTTCGACAATCCGGACGGGACAAGTCCGCCGAAGCAAATTATCGAACCTGCCTTCCGATTGACGAGTGCCTGAACTTCTGCACTGATCGTCGTTTTTTCTTCGAGCATCGAACGCATCTGCCGCACGGAACCGATCGCGAGAATATTGCCGTCGAGCGAAGTCACGGCCATTTCGCGGTTCAGTCCGTTAAGGGCCGAGTCGAGAATTCCGGAGACCGCCGTATTGCCGGTCTTGGTTTTTGCTTCTTTCACCAGCTTCTCAGCGTCGAAGACATAGACTTTCTTTCCGCCTATCGTGTTCTCCGTGAATGATCCTCCGCCCCCGAGCTTTGCGATCTCGATCAACGCCCCGGCGCCGTATTTCGCATGAGCAAGTATCATCGGTTCGATTTCGGTGGTCTTGTCCTCGCGCAGGTAGGCTGAGAGTCCGACCGCGACTTGGTCGAACTGCCGAAGATCGATGCCGGTCTTTTCCCTTATCTCGTTCAGCTTTGCGTTGATGTCGCCGAGCATCACCGGATTGGTCGCCAGGACCTGCGGCAAACCGACCTCGAGAAGACGTTTTGTGTCGATGGTCATCGCCATGTCGGACGAGGGAAGTCTTGACAGCAATTCGTTAGATGTGTTCGCCGGGTTCTTCGCCGGCTGCGCCGCAACCGTTCCAATAACGCCGATAATGAAGAGCGCGACCGAAAAGATCGCAGAAAATTTCGTTTTCATCGTTTTTTTTCCAAACCTGAAAGGCATGTAATAGATGAACGATTCGGTTAATCGGGTTCGCCGGAATTCTCTTTGACGACCTCGAATTCGAACCACAGTTCCTTGCCGCGCATGATATTGCTCAGGTAGAACTCCCAGAATTTGCGTGTGAACCGAAAAGACGGCCAGTGCTGGTCAATGTTCACAAAGAACTCGACGCCGAACGCGCGCCACAGGCTCTGCAGCGAAACATACGTTCTCAGAGGTTTCAACCGGACGTCTGTGTAGAAATCGAAGACCTGTCTTTCCGTAGAAAACGTATTGAATGAATACGAGTTGAAATGATTGCGGTGCGTCGGATCGGTCGGCCAGTCAGGGTTCGTGTAATGCGGGGTTAGAAGTTTGATGGTTCCGCCGTTTCTCGTGATCCGGTAGAGCTCGCTGACGAACGCCATCACGTCAGGCACGTGTTCGGCGACGTGGCGCGAGACCACGAGGTCGAACTCGCCGTCTCCGAACGGATACGGAATCGCGCCGAGATCGTGGATGACATCGGCGGCCGTCCGCGGATTGTTGTCGAGCCCGATCGCTCCTTCGAATTTGTTGGCGCCGCACCCGACGTCAAGAATTTTCATTCATCTTTCTTGGCGATCCGTTCGGACGCGCCGCATTTCGGACAAACCAGTATCGTCCGTTCCTTGTCCGCCCATCGCGCCATCGCAGTTTCGCTAAGTTCCACAAATTTCGACTCGGCTTCGCCTTCGCGAAACAACCGCGATCGCTGTGAACCCGCGTCGCCGCGCCCGGCGCCGCAGGCTCGGCACGTCCACCCGAATCCTAGATTGAAGAACTTCCCGGTTTCCCTCATAAAAAGAGATGGACAGCGAAAATGATACTTTCACTGTCCATCCGACTCAACCGTAACGGCGTCTTAATCGTTGCGCGGCCGACCTTGTATCGATGCCGGAAGAGAAAGCAGCTTGACCGGGACGGTCATCGTCTTCTCGTCACGGACGATGACGACCTGAACCGTATCGCCGATCTTCTTTTTGTCGAGGATCTTGTACAGGCTGTCCATATCGGTCACCGCCTCGCCATCGAGCGACACGATGATGTCCCCGAACGCCATCTCGCCCCTCTGATTCCGCGTGAAACCGCGCAACCCGGATCTCTCGGCGGATCCGCCCGGGATCGTGTTCCGGATCAGCAGTCCTTTTTCAACCGGCGTCCCGATGCCGCGCTCGCGGAGTTCTTCGACGCTGAACAACGTCGCACCGAGCTTCGGCCGCCGGACTTCGCCGAACTGGATCAACTGCGGGACGACGCGCTTGGCGATGCTTACCGGGATCGCGAAGCCGACACCGACCGAACCGCCGGTACGCGATAGGATCTGCGAATTGATGCCGATCATGCGTCCGAATTTATCGAGCAGCGGACCACCCGAATTGCCGGGATTGATCGAAGCGTCGGTTTGAATGGCGCCTTCGATCGGCCGTCCGTTGCGAGCGCGGATCGGCCGCTGCAGTCCCGAGATCACGCCGGTCGTCAGCGTCCGGTCAAGTCCGAACGGATTTCCGATAGCGAGGACCTTCTGCCCGACCTGCAGCGCGTCCGAATCGCCCAACTGAATGACGGTCAACTTGTCTTTGCCGGGATCGATCTTGATCACCGCGAGATCCGTGTCCGGATCACCGCCGACGACCGTCGCGGAATAGGTCTTTTCACCGCCGAAGCTGACGTTGAGTTTCGTGGCGCCCTCGACGACGTGGAAATTGGTCAGGATATGTCCCTGATCGTCAATCACAGACCCGGACCCGTTTCCTTTCTCGGTCTCTTCCTCGCCGAAGAAACTCGTAAACTGGGTGCTCGTCGAAATGAATGCAACGCCGGGCGAGATTACTTTGTAGACCTCGATGCTGTTCTGCTCGTCACTGACCGTCGCGGGATCAGAGATCGATGTCGGAGTCGGCGCCTTTTCGGCCAGCGCGACATTCGAATTTCCGAAATTCATCAGTCCCGAAAGGTTGCTGAAGCATGCGGCGGTTCCGACCGCGATCAGAGCCGACGCGAACGCGACCATCAGGACTTGCCGTCCGGTCAATTGATAAACTGCTTTCATCTTGTTCATAACTGCTAAAAAGTCCCGTAAAAATTCATCGGTTTGATGCCTTGAATCAAGCCAATCGTTGTGCGGGGAATTACGAAATCAAAGAGCCCGCTGTTTCAATATAGAACAACGGGCCCGCAATGAAAATCGGTTTATTGATTATCAGAAGACCAACGCGTATAGGCCGCGCCCGAATTCGCTAAGCTGATGGAGCATCGATTCGGAGATCAAGCCCATCGCCGACAGTCCGGTGAAGAGGTGGACACCCATCAGGCAGACGTAGATTATCAGGGCAAATCCGAGTGCATATTTTGCAAGCCGCAAATGACGCCAGCGCCAAAGGACGATCGCCGTCACGGCGCCGATCGCGACCTTGACCACGAGAAACGGAAGGTCACCGATATCGAGGAGCGTCGCCATCAGATGGTTGCCTTCAGTGGCAAAGCCGTTGCGCACCCAATAGAGCGTCAGCAACGCGTCCATGGCGTTGAGCGCGAAAAGTAGTAGGGTCTGACCGTAAAGGGGCATAACGCGGAACTAAATCCTGCAAAAAATTGTTAAACCACTTCTCTTAATTGATTTAACCCCTGGTTTGCGCCCAGGGGTCATGACAAAACTAAGAGATCAAGATTGTTCAGTTGCCAAGAGTATACTCACAATAACCGTCGATTTCAGCATTTTTTTCAAAATTATTTTCGCATCGGAATCCGCCCGGCGGTACTGGCGGATGCTTCCAATTGCGATTCGTCGATGATAGGGTTAGGGAACAATCGTCCCCGTCGATGAAAACAAGGACAACGGCCCGGATCGGCGATACGTCTTATGCGACGCTGACGCGGATTGCTTTTCGGGCGTTGGTCTTAACGATTAAGCGAGGAAACAATGAAAAAAACAAATTTGAAGATCTTGACCGGTATTTTGGCCTTACTGATGACCCTCGGCGTCGGAGATGCGTTCTCGCAGACAAAGAAAAAACCGACGATCCGCCGGAAGACGACGACGGTGAAACCGGCGCCGAAACCGCAGGTCAAACTGTACACGGTGGCGAGCGGTACGGTCTTTAGGGTGCGGATGAACGATCTGCTCAGTTCGAAGACCGCGAAAGTCGGCGACACGTTTCGAACGACCCTCACGGAACCCGCGTACTCGAGCACCGGCGTCGTGGTCATGCCGGTCGGAACTTTGATCACAGGCAAGGTAGACAGCGTCGTTCCGGCAAAGAAGGGAGGAAATCCCGGGCAGATCGCGGTCAGTTTCATTTCGGTGAAACTCCCGGACGGCTTGACCCGCGCAATCAACGGTTCGCTTACCGAACTGAATACAAAGCAGGCCAAGAGCGACAACGAAAGCGTTGCCTCCGGCGATAAGATGAAGAACCGAAAGATCATCTTCATCGGCGGTGGCGGAGCGGGCGGAGCTGTCCTCGGAGCGGCGATCGGCGGCGGCAAGGGCGCGTTGATCGGCGGTTTGATCGGAGCCGGCGCAGGTTATCTCGGTGAAAAGTTCACGAAAGGCGAAGAGGCGCAGGTCAAAGCCGGAACCGAATTCGGGGTCGTGCTCAACCAGGCGATCTCGATGAAGAAGTGGACCGAGCCGGTGGACTAAGGATTCCAGGCGCCTGCGGCGCAATCCAGAGATTCGAGGGATTCCAAGCGCCGTCGGTGGCGCATTCCAGATTCTAGGATTCCAAGCGCCTGCGGCGCATTCCAAATTCCAAGATTCCAAATTCTAGAGAATCAATAAGTTGAGCCCCGATTCGATGAGCCGGGGCTCAACTTATTGGAATTTGGAATCGCCGAACGGAGCTCGAATTCTCGAAATGACGCAGTCCTGAAATCCTCAAATGGCTTCGCCTTGAAATTTGGAATGGCTCAGCCCCAGGAATTCGCCGCAGGCGGGCTGGAATCCTGAAATGGCGTCGCCTTGGAATTTGGAATGGCGCAGCCTTGGAATGCGCCGAAGGCGACTGGAATCGTGATATTTCAGCGCTCGTATTTCACAACATACTCAGGCACTTCCACGCCGTCCTTCAGTTTCCCGTCATCCTTTGGTTCGCCTGCGACCATCTTCAAAGGCACAATGCCGGCCCAGAACGGTAGTTCGTAGTCGTCCTCGTCGTCGACCGGATCGCCGGTCCGAATCTTCGCGGACGCTTCTTCAATCGGGATCGTCAAGACAGTGGTAGCCTTCAGTTCAAGGGCGTTCGGCGGACGCGTTTCCGGCCAACGTCCGGGTATCAGATGTTCGGTCAACGCCTTCAACGCCGCTTCCTTTTCGGCTTCATCCTCGATTTTCTCGGCCTGGCCGAAGATCACGACGGATCTGTAGTTGACCGAATGATGAAACGCGGACCGTGCGAGCACCAGTCCGTCCAAGAGCGTCACGGTCACGCAGACGTCGATCCCGTCCGACAGATTCCTCATCATTCGGCTCGCCGCCGATCCATGTATCACGAGCGTGTCGCCGATCCGCCCGAACGACGTCGGGATCACGAACGGTTTTCCGTCAACGACGAACCCGACGTGGCAAACGAGCGCTTCGTCGAGAATCGAGTTCACGACGTCTCGGTCAAAGTTTCCGCGTTTCGGCAGTCGTTTCAGTTTCGTACGGTTTGTTTGTTTGATCTCTTTCATTTCCAATCGTCGCTCTTCGCCAACAGAACTCGTTTCCAGTTAGCGTTTTTCTACAAAAACAGTAGCTTCAGTCGCTTTTAGAAATACAACGCAGCCGCCGTCCGAACGAACCGCATGTACGTTGTTCGGTGCCGTGTACAAATAGTCGCCCGCGTGGAGGTGATCGCCGCCGAGATGAATGTCTCCCTCAAGCACGAACACTTCCTCTCCACCGGGATGCGTATGCAGCGGATACCTCGCGCCGGCGTCGAATCTCAAAAGAATCGTCGGGGCGCGCCCTGATGATTCGTCGAACATCAACGTCTTGACGTAAACGCCCGGAACGGCGTCTTCGGCGATCGACGACAGCGGCAGCCATTCCTTTTCATCGTGCCGTACCAATTGGTTCGGTGTGTTGATCATGACTGATTCGCCAACGGAAAGTAACGCTCGGCGATCACGCCAAAATGATGGATCTGGTGTCCGATCATGTTGAAGCCCATCGCGAGCACCGACATCTCTTCATTCCAGATCCTCCCCTGGATCGACAACATCCGGTCGTCAAAGCCGGCGAACATATCGATCGTTGAAACGCGAGCAGAACGCAACTCGGCGACCACCTCGCGGATGCTTCGCGAATCGGCGTTCGAGTTCGCCGCGAGAATCTGTTCATCGATCCCCTGAGGCGTGATACCCGCGCCGCGGGCGTACACGAGCGCCCGGTATCCGAAGATGCGTTCGAAATCGGTGATGTGCTGAATGACCGAATTGACCGTCCATTTTCCGGGCTGATAGACCCGAAGTCCGATGCGTTCGAGCAGTTCGGGATCGAGTTCGTCGATATGGCGCAGACTGGCGGCCATTGCATCGCCGAGCGTCGTATCAGGGACAAGATTGATGTACCGGCCGAAATAGTCCGGCATCGGATCGATCTGCGATCGTTTAAGATCTTTCATTCGTTATTCTCCCTCTCCATCTTCATGAACCAGTTCCACTCCCATGTCGCGCCGTCATCCGCGGAAAAGGCCTGACTCCAGATCGGCCGATCCGGATCGGTCGCGTCCCAACGGAACTTGACGATGATCGGCTTTCCTTCAAACACGTCGCGGGCGAGGAATTCGCCGACGCCGTTCGCGAACGAACCGATCTGCGGCGGATCGAGAGTCGCCCGTTCGGAATCGGTCCAGAATATGCTCCAGAGCCGCGTCGTCGGATCGAACAACCGCAGTGCGTACCCTTCAAACGGGCTCCCGAAAGCATCCGTGAAATACGACTCCGCGTTTCCAATTCCGCGCAGGATCCGGCGGCAATCGCTTGTCGCTTCGAACTCGGACCATTCGTTGCAGTTGTCAAACCGCCGCAACAGTTTGCGGTTTGCGATCCGCCACTTGCCATAACAAAAATTGAAATCCTCGGACGACGACGACGACGATGGATCGATCATCATTTCATTCATAACGATTGACAGACTAAAGTTAAAGTGGCGCTATCACAATATCCAGTTCGCGAAAAAATGATATAACCAATTTGCGATGAAAAATGAGTCGGTTCCGTTCATCATGCTCGCCGAAAAGTCTTCGGACGCCCCATTCTACCGGCAGATCTATGAGTCCGTCCGCGATGCGATCCTCAGCGGACGGCTGACATCCGGCACGCGTCTACCCTCATCTCGGGCGTTAGCGGCGCAGCTCGGCGTTTCGCGGATAACTGTCGTCAACGCGTTCGATCAACTCCTGGCCGAAGGTTATCTCGAAGGTCGAACGGGCGCGGGAACGTTCGTGGCGTCCGAGATCCCGGACGATCTGCTGACGGTAAACGAACCGGAACCGACCGGCGCGCAAACCCCCGAAACGCGTCCGCCGCCGCCGGCAATCTCGAAGTTTGCAATGGAAATCCGAGGCGAGCGATCGGGTACGGACGCCGACTGGGATCGGGTCGTTCCCTTTCGAAACGGCGTGACGGCGATCCGTGAGTTTCCATTCGACATCTGGGAAAAGATCGCCGTTCGTGTGATCCGACAGGCGGCGCGCCGATTCCGCGGTTACGGCGTACCTGCAGGATACTTGCCTCTCCGCGAAGCGATCGCCGCACATCTTTCCGGATCTCGCGGCGTCCGCTGCGGCGCCGATCAAGTCATCATCACGAGCGGCGCTCAGCAGGCGCTTGACCTTATCGGGCGGGTTCTGCTCGATCGCGGGGACCGGGTTTGGGTCGAGGATCCCTGCTATCAGGAAGCGCTCGCGGTTTTTCGATTGGGCGGCGCCGAGGTGACCGCCGTTCCGGTGGACGTCGACGGCTTCGACGTGGGCGCCGCCGAGTCAGTTTGCGCTGATGCGAAACTCGTGTACGTCACGCCGTCGCACCAGTATCCGACCGGAGCGACGATGAGTCTCGCACGCCGGCTCGAACTTCTCGATTGGGCCCGCCGAAGGGGCTCGTGGATCGTCGAAGACGACTACAACAGCGAATTTCGTTACACGGGGCGACCGCTCGCTTCGCTCCAGAACCTCGATCGTCACGATCGAGTGATCTATGTCGGGACGTTCAGCAAGACCGTGTTTCCCGCGCTTCGATTAGGTTGTCTGATCGTCCCGGTCAACCTCGCAGATATCTTTGCGGCCGCTAAAAACCTGTGCGACACGCACACGGCGCTGATCGAACAGGCGGTTTTGGCGGAATTCATTGCCGAAGGCCATTTCGCGCGGCACCTGCGGCGTATGCGATCGCTCTACGAAATGCGTCAGGCGTTTCTGGTTGATGAATCCGGGCGACGTCTCGCCGGAATGATGAAGATCTCAAAAGCATCATCCGGGATGCACTTGATCGGTTGGCTGCGGGACGGGCTTGATGATCGCGCCGTTGCGTTGAAGGGACGCGAGATCGGACTGGATCTGACACCTTTGTCGTCGTACTCTGTGACGAAACGACAACCGCCGGGATTGGTTCTCGGGTACACCGGATTCAACGAAAGGGAGATCGCTGAAGCGGTCGAAAAATTGAGATCGGTGTTGGGATCGTTCGACTAATCGAGCGGAAGTTCCATGTCCTCGCCTATCGATTCAAGGTGCTTTACGATCTTGTCGATCAGCCAGTTCGGAGTGGACGCGCCGGCCGTAACGCCGACAGTTTTTACACCCTTCAGATCGTCCGCATTGATCTCTTCGTCGGTCTCGATCAGAAAGCTTTTCGGACACTGCTCGAGGCAAACCGCGAGCAACTTTCGGCTGTTGGAAGAGTGACGGCCGCCGATGATGTAGAACGCGTCCACCATCCCCGCCAACGCCCGGGCGGCGTCCTGACGGTCGCGGGTCGCGGAACAGATCGTGTTGACGACCTGAACTTCGTCGTCGGTCTTGGACTTGATCGCCGCCGCAGTATCGAAAAAATTCTGAGCCTTGATCGTCGTCTGCGAAACCACGAGCGGGTTTCGCAGACGCGGAAGACCGGCGACTTCATCGACGCCGTTGATGACGAACGCATGATCGGGCGCGTATCCTTTGACTCCGATCATTTCCGGGTGATCGGGATTCCCGACGACGATCACGTGCCGATTCTGCTCGGCGGCGCGAGCGGCGAGCTTCTGGACGCGCGTCACGAACGGGCAAGTCGCATCGACGACCTTCGACGCCTTCTTCTCAAGTTCATCCTGAACCTCCGGCGTCACGCCGTGCGCCCGGATGACGGCGGTTTCACCCCGTTGTATCTGGACGGGCTTGCTGATGGTCTGAACACCAAATCCGCCAAGCCGTTGCATCTCCTGTTCGTTATGGATCAACGGGCCGAGTGTCCGCACGGTATCGCCCTCAGCGATCGCCTCCTCGACCATTTCCACCGCGCGTTCCACGCCGAAACAAAAACCGTATTCGTCTGCCAGCAATACCTTCATCGCGTTTAGTCTGTCATCTGAGTTTTCGAATTTCAAACGACTTTGGTGAGATTCTACCAAAGCCAACGAAAGTTTACAAAAAAATCAAGAATCGGAAGTAGACGGTAGACAGTAGACGGTAGA
>JAKQII010000396.1 GCA_029557535.1 Acidobacteriota bacterium | reverse complement strand
AATACCGCACATTTAGTTCTTTTCTCTCACGCTCACGACAAAGTCAATAATCGCTTCGGCCATCCGTTCGCCGCAGTTCGCATCCGTGAATCCGCAAACATGTTCGACCATCCACTTTCTTTCCGCACGATGAAGGGTCGGATCTTTCAGATACGCAGTGACCGCTTTTTCGAGCTCCGAAAAGTCGTTTACCAACCAAACGCCTCCGGATTCGGCGATCGGTTTGAAATGCGACCAAAGGTGATTCACTTCCTTGATCAACTCTTGATCCGGCTGTCCCGGCTGGGGATCGAAGTCGAGGTTGACAACCGGACGGTCGAAGCGCGCGGCATCGATCGTCACCGTCGACGACATGTTGACGACGACATCAGCGTGTTTGAACGTGTTTACCCATTCGATCACATCGCGCACATCCTGCGTACGTTTATTGAGTTCCTTGCCGGCATTCTTCGTTTTCTGCAGGCGAACCCGCGGCGCGTACTTGTCGAATTCCTCCGCCAGTTCCGCGTTGTCATGTATTGGATGCGGACGGACAAGCATCTGGACGTCACCCAGATGTCCCGCGAAAACCCGCTGCGCCAAATGAAAAGCCCCGTGCTTTTCGTTCAGGAAATTCGGCGACCCGAGCGCATAGACTATGATCGGACGCGCGGGATCGAGTTCCTGCTCACGGCAGAAGGCCTCACGTGATCGATGAAAACGATCTTGATAAAAAACATCGAACTGGGGTGCTCCGATCACGTAGACCGGCCGATTTCTGGTCGCGGGATAAAACGCCTGGAGCTCGCTGCGCGATCGCTCGTTCCAAACCAGATAGCCGTCATAGTCAAACACCATTCGGTTCTTTGTTGAGATATTGTCCCACGAAGGAACATAGGCAAGAACCGGGATTCCGTATTTTCGTGCATTGTTCAAAATGGCCGGCTGTTCGAATTGGAACGGACCGGTCGAAACGATGACATCCGGCCTGCTTTCGGAAATCCGCCGATCCGCTTCAACGGATCGTTCGTAGGATAACAAGAGACGCTCAAGTTTCTTCTCGAGCCACTCCTCGCGCCGGAGTGACGCCAGGATCCGCGCGAACGGTTTCAGCGCACGAACATAGTATTCGGCTTGCTTGTCGCGCCTGTGTTTCATCATGCTCATCCGGCTTGGCGGACGGAATCTGAAATCCCAAACGTACTCGTTCAGCCGCCGAAGATAATTGTGCGGGAATTCACGAAACGCGTTTACCTTCGGAAACGGTTCGACCGCGACTTGGAGGTCTTGAGAATCGCTTTCAGCGACGTGATCAGCCGACGAAGTGGTCCAGACGGTCACATCGCCGTTCGATGCGAGCTTCGGGATCAGTTGCGTATACCGAAAGACCCGATCAACGAGTAATGACGTCGAAAGAAGCAGGAACTTCGGCGTCCGCATCTGCGCGTCCGTTAAGTGCTCGGCGGACACCGATACGCGGCGGAAGTTGTTTTCGAATCGATCAATCATCTGTACGTTTGCAGGCCAGATCCTTACTTACTTGATCCCTAACGCCCGAACCTGGTCCGCGGTGAGCTCACTTGGGTCGAATCCGTCTGAAAATTCGATCAAATCCCTGGATTCGGAGGCCGGCGAAGTGTACATGCAGGTGAACATCAACCGGTCCTTCGTCCGCGCCTCGCCGCCCTTGTGATAGCCGCGGGTGTCGGCAAAGATCAGCGTTCCTCGGCGACCAGTTCCTCTGATCCAGCGTTCTTCCGGGATAACCGCACCCATCTGCGCGTCCGAGGTCCGGCGAACGCCGCCCTCGATGAAGAACTCAGGGCGCACACCCCTGTCTTTTCCGCGCAGATGTGTTCCCGGTGCATAGGTGAACGGCCCCGTACCTTGGTCGACTTCATCGAGGTAAAGGAACATCTTCAGAATACAGCGATCTTCACGGTCAAAATGCCACAACTGCGATTCGCGGGCCGACCCGGACGAGGCGAACGTCAGCCACACGTTGTAATATCTCAATTTAGCGGTCATCTTAAGATACGCATTCGCGATTCTTAGAAACCCCTCGTTCAGGGCGAACCGCAAGAACGCGTCGGCGCTATCAACCGAGAACTCACTGCCGAACAACTCTAGGTTGAAGGTCTTTTTTCCGATCGACAAATCGTCGTTAGCTGCGAGACGCAATTCGTCGATCTCGCCGGCTCGCGCATCAAGCAACGCCGCAGTTTCACTCACGAGCGATTCGTATCGATGATCTTCCCCGAGCAGATCCTGAATGGTCGTGACGGCGATGCCGTCAGTCTCGAGGGATCTCAGGATCGCCGTCTCGG
>JAKQII010000213.1 GCA_029557535.1 Acidobacteriota bacterium | reverse complement strand
GCCTGTGACCGGCAATTTGCCTCGGCCGGGCGTCACGGTGCGTTCCCGGTCAGCGAATCGACTGCCGAGCGCGTCCGTGAAATTCGAGAGTTTTTGGAACAATGTCGATTGTGACGAGCGGTACTTGATCTGAAGAGTTCGGATTTGCTGCGCCCCTGCGGGGCTTGGATTCCGTAATCGCCGTCTCCCCAGGCTTGCTCCGCGCGCCTGGGGTTATCGCTTCTGCGCCCCTGCGGGGCTCATACCTGTTTATCGTGGACGTCCGGCAAGTACCAAATTTTAGACGCATTCCTCCGACAGGCTACTAGATTCAAAAGACCTGAAATTTGGGATCCGTTCTCTTGGAATCTGAAAATCCCGGATTCGACATCGGGACCGAAAGCTCGATGCGGCATCTTGATAGTCAAAATGGATTTTGAGATCACACTTTCGCCGCTGTGGGCGTTTGCGTCTTCGCTGGTGAATTTTGATTCTTGAATCAACGTCAATCCGCGATCCGAGATCGCAAATCCGCAATGACACTGATCCACTCGCCCATTCGTTCGACTGCCGGGCGGTGGACGCCGAAGCCGATGAGTGTCTCGCGGATCGCGGGTTCCTGCTCGGCGAGGATCCCCGACAGGATCAGCAACCGGCGGGATCTTTCGATTAACAACGGAAGGAGCGGGACGATGACGTCGAGAGTCACGTTGGCGCAAACGACATCGAATTCGGGCGAACCCGACGTGATCGATCCAACATAATACTCTATCGCCGGCGTAGCGTTTAATTCGGCGTTCTCGCGGGCGATCGCAATCGAGTCCGCGTCAGTATCGCAGGCGAGGATCGAGACGGACCGCCCGTTAAGTTTCGCGACCGCGATCGCGAGGATCCCGGTCCCGGTTCCGACGTCGAAAAATGATTCGCCGGCGCGGTAATTCTCCTCGATCGCCTTCAGGCAAAGGCGGGTCGTTTCATGCGTCCCGGTACCGAACGCCATCGACGGCTCGATCCGGATCACGATCTTTTCCGATTTCCCGACTTTTTCCCAGGTCGGCGCGATTACGAAACGTCCCGACTCGGTCGGTTTCCAGTGCTTCTTCCACTCCGAAAGCCAGTCCTCGTTCTCTACCTCGCGTGTTCCGGCGTACGACGCTGAATCCAGACTGTGTTCGTAGATCGAGAGGGACTCGGCAATTGCTTCTGAAATTGCCGACTCGGAGGGCGCGTCGTTGAAATATCCGACGACAGTCAGAATTTCGGGACGGTTTGGACCGAGATTGTTGATCTCGGTTCCGAGCGCGTCGAGGGAATTGAGTGCATACTCCACCGCCTCGGCCGCTTCCGGCGCCGCAGTTATTCCGACGGCGTACCATTTTTGAGTTGCAGGTTCCATGAGCATCAAATAAAAAGTCAAAGATCACGATTATTGATTCGGGGCTCCGGACCATGTTCCAAACTTGAAAGTCGACTTTTTACTTTTGAATCTTAACTTTCTTTGATTCCGATCTCGTCGAGCCGGCGTTCCTGATTTCGCCAGTCCTCAACGACCTTGACGAAGAGTTTCAGGAAGACCCGTTTGCCGAGGAACTTCTCGATGTCCTCCCGGGCACGGGTTCCGATGTCGCGGATCTTGGTTCCCTGACGGCCGATGATTATCTTCTTCTGCGACGGCCTTTCGACATAGATCGTGCAGTAGATCTTTGGCAGATCCGGATCCGATTCGTCGAACATCTCGGTGACGACCGCCGTCACGTAAGGGATCTCTTCGCCCGTCGACGCGAGGATCTTCTCGCGGACCATTTCGGCGACGATCGCCCGGACCGGCTGATCGGTCATTTCGTCTTCGTCAAAGATGGCTTCGCCCTCGGGAAGATGGGCGATGATCTCCGCGACCACCGAATCGACCGCGTCGCCCTTGAGCGCCGAAACCGGGACCACGGCGGCGAATTCGTATTCGGCAGCGTATTGCTCTATCAGCGGAAGCAACGCGTTCTTGTCCTTGATCTTGTCGACCTTGTTCAGGACAAGGATCGCCTTTTTGCCGGAATCCTTAACAAGATCGAGGACGAACCTGTCGCCGTTGCCGGTGGAAACGCTGGCGTCGCGCATAAGGACGATCAGATCGACGGACATGATCGCATCATGGACCGCCGACATCATCCGCCGGTTCAACAGATAGCCGGGCTTGTGGACGCCGGGCGTGTCGACAAAGACTATCTGACCCGAATCGCGCGTAACGATCCCTTGGATCCTGTACCTGGTAGTTTGCGGCTTGTTCGAAACGGCCGCGATCTTCTCGCCGACCACGCGGTTGAGAATCGTCGACTTGCCGGCGTTTGGGCGTCCGATGAGGGCCACGTAACCGCTGCGGAACGCCCCGTTGGTGGTGCCGGTTTCTTCATCCGGCGTACTGTTGTTCATCTGACTTTGACTTGAATTTCCTTTTTGCCGCAGGGTGCGCGAAAAGTGACCTTGAAATCCCCGGTCTTTCCGCTGATCGATTTTATGACATAGAACGCCCGCCTCGAGCTGAAACCGATGGATCGGTCGGCCGCAACTTCGACATCTTCGGCACTGCTTGATTCCGCCGTAATTTGCGTCGGATCGTGATCGATATCTTCGAATCCGACAAGCACACCGAGACTGCCTCCGCCGGCGATCACTGAAATATTTTCCTGACTCGCAACCAATGTACACGGCGTGATTGTTGTCTCCGCGATAATTCGGGGACGGACTTCGCCGGTCGGATCCGCTTTGGCCGTTTCTGAATTCGGGGTTTCGATGTTCGGTATGGCATTGGCCGGAACCTCGGGCTTCCGGACTTCCGCTGTATTCGGTTTCCCGACGGTGATGATTATCGGATCGAAAAGCGGCTTGTTCGTTGATACGGTTGAATCGGCCGATGTCGGAGCCGGCGTCGGAGTCGGGCTTGATTCCGGCGTCGGTGACGGACTCGCTTCCGGCGTCGTTTCAGGAGTCGGAGTCGGACTCGCTTCGGGCGTCGGCGTCGTCTCGGGTGTCGGTGACGGACTCGCTTCGGGCGTCGTTTCAGGAGTCGGAGTCGGACTCGCTTCTGGCGTCGTTTCAGGAGTCGGTGACGGACTCGCTTCGGGCGTCGTCTCGGGTGTCGGTGACGGACTCGCTTCGGGCGTCGATTCAGGAGTCGGAGTCGGACTCGCTTCTGGCGTCGTTTCAGGAGTCGGCGTCATTTCCGGCGTCGGTGACGGACTCGCTTCGGGCGTCGCTTCAGGAGTCGGTGTTGGGCCCGGTTTTGCGATAGGATCAAGCGGCAGATTGCGTGGCAGCTCGAATTTCGGCGTCGGCGTCGGTTCGGGTGTCGGGGACGGCTCGGTCTTCGCGACGTTTTCGTCAAACGGGTCGGGTCCGATCCGTTTGTCCAGTCCGTCGATACTTCCATTTACCTTGACCCACAGTTCTGCCAACGACGCCCGCGTTGCCTTGTCGGGTTGATCCTGATCGTACGCCTTGATGAACGCTTCAAGCGCTTCCGCCTCGTTGTTTTCAGCCAAATACGCGATTCCGAGCTTGCGCCAACTCGACCTCCACCACGTACTCTTCTCCGGAAGAACGGTGAGCGCTCGCTTCAGACGCACGATCGCTTGGGCGGACTCCTTTTGCTCGAACAGCGCCGATGCCGCCGTTTCCTCGATCCGGCCGCGGAGGATCGCCGATAGTCTGGGGCGCGGGATCTCGTTCACGGTCGCAAGCTGTCCGCGCGACAGAAAATACTGCCGGCTATCGTAAAGCTCGTCCGCGAGAACCGCGGCAGACGGCGCCGGGACGTTCAGTGCGGTATCGACGTTTTTGACCGCGGCCTGCATCAGCTCGAGGACTTTCGGATAGGCCGTCTTCTTCTGCAAGAGCCGATTCGCGGCGTATAGTTCGCGATGCAATGCCAGGCTGTCAGATCCGTTCGTGAAATCGTCGACGGCCGCGCCGAGATCCGCTTCGGTCGTGTCGGCCGAATCAAACTTCTGCTGCATCACTAGGAGCGCCTTGAGACCCCGGGCGATGTTTGCGTCGTCGGCGGCCCGGCGTGCCGACGTAACTGTAAGCCGTTCGAGTGACAGCAGTTCGGTAAACGAGTCGGCGTCGGCGAGAATGCGATTGCCTAGATAAGTTTCGATCAGGCCGTTTTTATTCACCGCGAAGTTGCGTTTCAGCGTATCGGCCGCTTCACGGAAAAATCCGGCCGCATAGCGTGCGGAAGCGAGTTCATAATCAAGTGTCGGAAGATCGCCGAGGCGCCTCGCCGTCAGGAGGACACGCTCCGCTTCGAGCGGCTTCTTGAGCAGCATGTACGCCCGGGCCTGGGCGACGTAAGCCCAAATATCGCTCTTTTCGAACGCGATCGCCTGATCGGCGTATTCAAGGGACTTTGCGCCGTCGCCCTTGGACGCGTACCAATAGGCCAAACCCGAAAACAGCGCGGCGTTGGTCGGATTCTCGGCGAGCGCCAGTTTGAGCTCCGCGTCGGCATCGGCGGTTTGCCCGGCTTCGAACAACGTCAGGATCAGACCCGTGCGCGAGACCTTATCGGTCGAATCGAGCGCCAGCGCCTCGCGGTACAGCGCGATCGCTTCATCGGATTTTCCGAGCGCCCGTTTGAGCTCGGCCAGTTTTTGCCGGACGAGCGGCTGGGCGGACTCGATCTCGAGAGATTTCGCGAATTCGTCCGCGGCGTCCGCCAGCCGGAAATTCATCTTGTATGCGATCGCCAGCGTCGTATGCGAGGACGCCGGAGCGGGATCGATCGTGATCGATTTCTCCGCGAGCCGGATCGCTTCCGTGCCGTACTGAACCGTTATGTAGAACTTCGCAAGCTCAAGCAGTTGCGGAGCGCTCGCGGCGACCTTTTCTTCGATCAGCTTTGCGACGTCAAACGCCGTACCGCGTTGTCCAAGCGCATACAGAGCCGTCGGAAAGCGCATCATGACGTTCGCGAAAAGCGCGTCGGGAACCGGCGTCGGCGCCTCCTTGATCGCGATCGAGAGCAACTCGACCGCGCCGTTGACATCGCCTGACTTGATCTTCGTTTCCGCCAGTTCGGCACGGCCGTCGACGAGTCGCTGGAGGGCTTCGTACGTGTGCTCCGAATCAGGGAATTTTTCGAGGAATGACTTAAGCGCGGCGACGCGCTCGGCGGCGTCGGTCAGCGCCTTGATCCGCTCGAATTCATCCTTCGGGGAAAGCTCTTCGGGTGTCGGTTGGGGCGTCGCCTGCGGCGTCGGTTTCGGTGATCGCCGCGGCGTCGGCTTCGGAGTTTGTCCGATGGCGTTGATCGCGAGGAAGGCAAGGAGCAAAATTGCTGCAAATCGTTTCATAACTGCAGGTCGGACGGTTCGCGTCACCAGCGCTTCCGGCCGCCGTACCGACAAAAAGTGAATCAGAATAATACCACGAAAATTGCAAATCCGCTGGCCCTGGCGCTATTCTTCAACGTGATGAACGACCCCGATCAGGTCATGTCCGACGCGCTCTTCGACGCACCCGAATTCAGCCTGCCGACCGAGCGGCTGACGGATTATCTTGCCGTCAAGGCGGCCAATGACAAGATCCGCGAGAAGAGCGTCGGCCAGTTGCTCGCCGCATTCGAACTTCTGGCTGATCACGCCAACCGGAACAAGGCGGGCGTCAAGGTCGATCGGATCGATGCTCACCGGTTCGAGATCAACGGATCACGGGTTTCCGGCAGCTCGGTCAAATTCAGTCACGGGGTAAGATGTCTCACCGTCGAGGCCGGTTGGACGCGAACTCCGAGCGACGGCTTCATGCGCGGCAACGCATTGGCGCTCGCGAGAATCAGCCATTTCGGGATTCCCGCCGCCGGTACGGAACTCCGGCTTTTGAAGTTTGACGATGTATTCCGCTGGTTTCGCCTCGACTCGCGCGGGGTGAGCGTTTCGATCGAACTTGAGGATCTGATCGGTCATTTCCGGACGTTTCTCGGTTGACCGAATGAGCCCGGCGGGAACGAAGTTGCAAGCCCGTTGAGAATATGTGATATTCAGAATCTACTTATTTTTCGGGAGATTTTTTGATAGGTGAAAGCAGAACTTGAGAAATTGATCGAGCTTCAATTAACGGATTCGAAGATCAGAAGCTTGAGAAAAGCAATTGAGACCGCAGACGAGAGGCGTGCCGCAATCGAACAGGAGTTTGAACAGCACGCCTCTTCTATTCGGGAAATACAATTCCGTCACGACCAGACCCGAGCCGAGCGCGCCGACATTGAGCGGCACATCGCCGAGAACAAGTCGTACCTCGAACGCTCCGAGCGAAACCTGAAACACGCGCAAAATCAGAGAGAATACGAGACCGCGATGCGCGAAACGGACGCGATGACAAAGCAGATCGCGACGCTTGAAACGCAATTGGTCGAGAACATGACCGCCCTTGAGGAAATCGAGAAGATTCTTGAGGAGCGGGCCGAAGAGATCGGCGGGCTGGAATCGAAACGGGCGGAAGCGCTTGCTGTATTTGACGCGGAGGTCGCTCGCGACCGTCAAGAACTTGAAACGACCGAGGCCGGCCGGAGTTCGGTGTTCAACACGCTTCCGAAAAATCTGGCGGCGGTTTACGATCGGCTCGCGCAGCGAAGCCGCGACGGGATCGCCGTCGCTGAAGTCGTAAACGGCTCGTGCAGCGCCTGTTTCATGTCGTTGCGGCCACAGGTTCAGATGGAAGTCAGGCGCGGCGATCAGATCATCACGTGTGAGAGCTGCACCAGGATTCTCTACATTGCCCAAGATTCGCAGGCGACCGCCTAGGGGTCACTTACTCCATTCATCAGAAACGTGCGCGTCCACCTTCACCGGGACGCGCTTCAGATATTCGGCACCCGCATCGAGCATTGCCGATTCAAGTATGCGCGCCGTCCCTTCCGCTTCCGCCACACCGCACTCGATCAGTATTTCGTCGTGAACGATGTTGACGAGCATTGCGCTCGTTCCGCGCAATCGTTGATGCAGCAGGCACAACGCGCGCTTGAGGATGTCTGCCGACGTCCCCTGGATCGGGAAGTTCTTGCCGTTGCGCTGTGCCCCCGCGACCGATTGGCGGTCGTTCTCGTCGAATCTGAACCGATACATTCTCCCCGATCCGGTCCGCGCGACCCGCGTTGCGACGGCTGTCTGGGCAGCGTGGCGCAAGTAGGCATCCAAGCCCCGATAAGTCGAAAAGTAGCGCCGAAGCGTGTCTTCCGCCTGAGTTTGGGACAGTCCGGTCATCATCGCGAAGCGCGCAGCGCCGATCCCGTAAACGACCCCGAAATTCAATCTCTTGGCGAACGATCGCTGTTCGGGCGTGACCGCGTCCATCGCGACCCCAAAAACCTGCGCGGCCGTCATCGAGTGAAAATCCGCGCCTGATTCGAACGCATTGATGAAGTTCTCGTCGTTAGAGAACTCGGCAAGGATCCGCAATTCGATCTGCGAATAGTCGGCGATCACGAGCTTGCGTCCGTCCGGAGCGCGGAAACAGCGTCTGTACTCGGTTTCATGCGGGATCTGCTGGACGTTTGGTCGCGAGCATGAGAACCGGCCCGAAGGCGCCCCGATCTGCCGGAAATCGGGATGGAGCCTGCCCGTTCGGCGGTCGACGAACTCAAGGATATTCTCGCCGAAACTCGAAACGGCCTTCGCCGCCGCCCTGTATTCGAGCAATTTCGCGACTACCGGATAATCGCCCGCGAGTTGCTCCAATTGCCATTTCCGCGTTGAATCCGGAACCGGAACCCCGAGGTTCCTCAACGCATCGGCAACCTGACCTTGTGAATCCAGATTGATCTCGGCGACGCCGAACAGCGACGCCTGCGCGACGCCCGCCGAAAGTTCTTTCTGAAGCTCGAGAGCGATGACCGAAAGCTCATTCTCAACCTTTGCCAGTTGTTCCCGCCAGCGTTCCTGATCGATGTAGAAACCGTTCAGTTCCATTGCCGCGATCGGCATCACGCAGTCGAATTCGAGCTTCGCGACCTTGATGAGTTGGTCTTGCCGGAGCCGCTCGACGATGCGTTCGCGAAGCGCGATCATGATCGCCGCGTCTTTGGCCGCGTACTGGATCTGCGACTGGCTGAGTTCCGGCGCGCCCCAGTCGGAAACCTGTTCGGTCTTGTCGACTTCGGTCTGAAGGAAAAAGGCGGCAACTTCCGCGAGCCCGTGGCGCCGGTCCTGGTCGCCGGCGGCGATCAGCTGGCTCGCGAGAAGCGTGTCGAAAATGCCGTTGACGTCGGTTCCGAGATGATGCCGGACCCACTTCGCATCAAATTTCGCGTTGTGCGCGATTTTGATCGGACGCTCCGCGAAAAGAAGTTCGCGCAACGGCGCGAGTTCCGGGATCGCGCGCAAATCGCCGATCTTGGAAAACGGCCGGATATCGATGACGTATGTGTTCTTTCCGTTGCTGAGCTGGACGAGGCGCAGTTCGCCGTCGAACGGATCGAGTTCGGTCGTCTCCGTATCGAAGCCGAGATAGTCCTCCGAGGCGAACTCGCCGCAGGCTCTTGCGACGCCCTCGGAATCGGTTATGAGTTGGAAGTAGATCTCCATCAGTCAGCGGTCAGTGTCGGTGGTCAGAATCGGACGATGTCAGAAGCCGGCGACCGGCAAATCGAAACACTGGATTCAACATTCAAAGTAGATCCAAATTCCAGAATCGGAAATCCAAAATCGGCTTATCCGCCGACATGGACGTTCGGCCGGCGTTCCGGATCGGATTCCGCCTGGCGCAGGATCTCACGCGTGACGGGAGCAGTGTCGCCCTCGCCAAAGATCACGAACCGGACAAGGTACATGATCGGATTGCCCTCGCTCCAGCCAAAATAGACGTGCGGGATCTTGCCGGTCTCGTCGCGCAGATACATCAGGAACGCCGCGATCGCGTTCGGAACGGCCGGAGCCTGCGTCCGAAGAACCTTGTAGCCCTCGATGTCGTAACCGCGGATCATAAGTTTGCCCTTGAATTCCGAAGCGTCGCCCGTGTCGATCTCGTAGAAAACGACCGGATCCGTCGAGGGAATATGGTTGTCGATCCGCTTTTCGTGTTCCTTGAATCGATACTCGGCGACGTCGCCCTTTTCACGGCGGTTCGTAACGATGCGGATCTCTTCTTCGCGCAGGTCCTCGATGATCTCCTTCGCCTTTTCGTCAAACTCGATGTGATCGATCCGGATCTCGGTCGAACGCAGCGCGCGCGAGATGAACGACGCGGCAATGATCGCAAAGATGAAGAACGATGCGATCTTGATCCCGTCCGGCCGCTCGACGATGTTCGTGACCGTCGTGTACGCAAAGATCACGGAAATCGTTGCGAACGCCCAGCGCCATGGGCTCATCCGGTTCCAGGCCGAGATCGTCACCGCGACGGCCGCCGATGACATCAGCACGAGGACGCCGGTCGCGTACGCGCCGCCCTGGGCGTCGACGTCGGCCTGGAAAAGGACCGTGACCCCGAAACACAGAACCGTGAAAACGACCGTCAGCGGGCGCGTCGCGCGGGCCCATTCCGGCGCCATTCCGTATCGCGGCAGGTAGCGCGGAACGATATTGAGGAGTCCGGCCATTGCTGACGCGCCGGCGAACCAAAGGATCAGGATCGTCGAAACGTCGTAGATCGTGCCGAAAACGGCGCCGACGGTCGGCGAAAAGATCTCACCGAATTTGTCGTGGGCGATGTAGGCAAGAGCGCGACCGTTGGCCTTGCCTTTTTCAAGACCGCAGGAACAGGCCGGAAGGTTCTCGATCTCGCTCAGGCGTTTCGTGTCGTCGCATTCGATCTGCGGACAGAATTCGCGCGCCGGGATCAGGACGCTCGTTACGAAACTGCTGGCGATCAGCATGAAACTCATGATCAGCGCAGCCGTGGCGAGCAGGCGGCGCGTGCTCCCGATCCGGTTCGGGCGTTTGATGAGCGGCATGACCGCGACACCGGTTTCGAATCCGGAAAGTCCGAGAGCGAGTTTCGGAAAAACAAGGAGCGCGAATCCGATCAGCATGAACATCCGGCCATCGGCACCGCGATATGTCAACAACGCCTCTTTCCAGTTACCAAGAAGGTCCGGGTGCGTGAAGATGAAATACAGTCCGACACCGACGACCACCAGGTTCAGGAAGAGATAAACGCCGACAAGGACGACGGCGATGCCGATCGCTTCGCGGAAACCGCGCAGAAAAACCGTTCCGAGAACCGCGATCAGGACCAACGTCAGCCATACCGGATGGTTCAGAAAACCGATGTTTCCCTGAACGAACGGATTCTCGAGAATGTGCGCAGTCGCGTCGGCCGCAGACAGCGTGATCGTGATAACAAAATCGGTGGCGACGAATCCGAGCAACGCGAGGACGAAGAGTTTACCTTTCCACCGCGAGAAAAGCTGCTCGAGCATCGCGATCGAGCCTTCTCCGTGCGGACTCTCCTTGGCGACGCGGCCATATATCGGAAGCGCCCCGAAGAGCGTCAGCAGGACGAGGATCAGCGTGGCAATTGGAGACAACGCTCCGGCGGCGATAAAGGCTATACCAGGTTGGTAACCGAGGGTCGAGAAATAGTCGACGCCGGTCAGACACATCACCTTCCACCAAGGATGCTGATGGTGCTTTCCTTCTTTCTCGTGCGGACCCTCGATTTCCTCGACGCCGTCAAATAGCCAGCGTTTGAAACGGTTTCTCGAGGCGCGCTTAACGGATTGCATTCGTTTGACTTAAAGTTCCGGACGGATCAGGGGGTCAGCGTCCGGCATCAAAAAAGCAAGACGGCCGAAGATGAAGACTGTGAACACCGTGTCCGATTGGACATCCCAGATCATTCAACAGTTTCTCCGACCGCGCAGCCACAAGGTTTATGTAAAAAAGCTCAGGTACGGGATTAGAATTTAAAGAAAGTTGGGAAAAAAAGCGAATCCCGAAAATCGTTTGTAACTTCGAATTGCGTGTCGGCCGTGCTCAAAACCGAATCGCGCACGAGGCTGGCGTGCACGCTCGCATTGCGAGTAAACCGATTCCGCGTGTCAGCGGTGCCCAAACGCCTCCTTTGGCGTCGTGACAACGTTCTCAGTCCCCGGCTGAAAATGATAACTTTCGATTTACCTATTCAATCTTTTTGTTTATACTATCGACAGTTTGCCGGACATAAGCGGACAAGGGTCGCTAAATTGAAGCAAACAAAAGGATTGAAACAGTTTAACTTTCGATGCGGGTTGAGCATTCTACGAGATTTGCTCCCTGCCCGGTTGCGGAGGCCGGTTTGGTAATGGCGTCCGCAGGTACGATTTCTTCGTGAACAACTCAGATTTCCTGATTTGGAAGTCCGCTTCCGAAAAGCAATCGAAAACTAACCGCATTTGTGTGCGCTAGATGCGTCCACGGCCGAAAACTGTCCGCCTTCCTTCCCGTCACGCCGGCAACAAAACCCCAAAAGTGAGTATATATGGCTAAAGAAATGATCATCAGCGTCAACGGACGCGAAAAGAAGATTGCCATTCTCGATAACGGCAAGGTGACCGAATTTTATATCGAGCGCGGCGAAGAGAATTCCGGCGTGGTCGGAAATATCTACAAGGGTAAGGTTCAGCGAGTCCTTCCGGGCATGCAGTCGGCATTCGTCGATATCGGCCTCGAGCGCGATGCGTTCCTTTATGTATCGGACTTTTTCGATGAAGAGGAAGAGATCGAACGCATCGTGATGGAGAAGGGCAAAAAGGGCTCGGCCGAGGACGCGCGGCGTGAAGCCAACGAGCGCATCGAACGTCAGCGAATCGAGCGTGAAAAGGAGATGGAGTCGGCGCAGGAAATCGCCGAACCGCTCGTCGAGAGTGGCGAAATGATTGAAGCCGCGGCTCGCGACGAATCCGAGGACCTTGCGGAAACAGATTCTGAAGCCGCCGCCGAACCCAAGGTCCGGAGGAACCGCCGCGACCGCAAGCGTGAGAAACGCGCGCTCGAAGCGATGGAAGCCGGTCAGAGCCTCCCCGAGTTGATGCAGGACGCGGGCGACACCAGTTTCGAACGCGTCATCGACGACGAGTTCACCGGCGAGATGTTCAAGGATGCATACCGTCAGGAGGCGATCGTCGACACCGTCCGCGCCGTCGAGTTCGAGATGGAGAGCATCGCCGAAGCCGAGGTCGGATCGTTGATCGGCGCCGTCGGACAGGAATCGGGAGGCTTTGAACGAATAGCCGACGAAGACGAGGCGGATACCCCGGCGTCGAGGTCGGCCAAAGGACGCCGCGGAAGGTCGAAGAAGGCTGCACCCGCAGAAGCTGTCGAAACGGCGCCGGCGGCTGTTGCGGAAGAGTCGGTTGCCGAAAAGGCCCCGGCGAAAAAAACGGCGCGCGGAAAACGCGGCGGTGCGAAGTCGAAAGCGGCAGGGACCGAAGCGCCTGCCGACATCGCCGCCGAACCGGCCCCGGAACCGGCTACGGACAACGAATCCAAACCTGCTAAGGCCAAACGATCAGGCGGTCGCGGCAAGAAGAGCAAGTTGGCAGATTCCGAGGCGAGCGTTTCCGAATCACCTGAGCGTGAAGAGATGACAGTCCGTCGGGGCGGACGCGGCGGTCGGGGACGTCGCGGCGGCCAGCGGGCGCGCAACGGCGGGACCGGAGGCACCGGAAAGCCGCAGGAGCGTTACGAAGGTTCCGAAATGGATGAGGTTATGAACGCCGAGACGGAGATCGCCGATGCGGATTTTGTTCCGTCCGCAAAACCCGCAGGCGGAGGCGGTCGCCGCGGCGGTGACAGGCGTGAACGGTCGCAACCGACGATCACTGATTTGCTGCGCGAGGGGCAGGAGATCCTGGTCCAGATCGCGAAGGAACCGATCGCCCGGAAGGGGGCGCGGATCACGTCGCATATTGCGCTTCCGGGGCGATTTCTCGTTTACATGCCCACGATCGAGCACCTCGGTGTTTCGCGGAAGATCGAGTCCTCGCAGGAGCGTTCGAGGCTCCGCACGCTGATCCAGAACATCCGCAAGGCCGAGGACGTTCCGTCCGGCGGATTCATCGTCCGCACGGCCGGCGTCGGGATCACCGACGACGATCTGCGTCAGGACGCGCGCTATTTGGTGCGCACTTGGCTCGACATTAAGAAACAGGCGGAAAAGGCGAAATCGCCGGCGCTCGTTCATCAGGACCTCGACATCATCCAACGCATCCTTCGCGATCAGCTTTCTGATGAATTCGCAGCGATCCGCGTCGATTCAGAGGAAGAATATCTGCGGATCGTTGAGTTCATCAATCGGATCCAGCCGCGGATGGTCAACCGGGTCAAACTTTACACCCGCGATGAACCGATCCTCGAAGCGTTTGGCGTTCAGGAAGAGATCGAGAAGGCGCTCAAGCCGCGTGTGTGGCTGAAATCGGGCGGTTACCTGGTCATCAACCAGACCGAGGCGCTGGTCGCGATCGACGTGAACACCGGCAAGTTCGTCGGAAAAGGCAACGCGCGGCTCGAAGACACGATCACGAAGACGAACATGGAGGCGGTCGACGAGATTGCGCGCCAGATCCGTCTGCGCGACCTCGGCGGGATCATCGTGCTCGATCTTATCGACATGGAAGATCGCCGGAACCGTCACAAGGTGCTCGGCGCCCTGCAGGAAGCGCTCTCGACGGACAAGTCTCCGACGAAAGTTCTTTCTTTCAACGACTTCGGGCTCATAATCATGACCCGCAAACGCGTCAAGCAGTCGCTTGAGCGGACGATGTGCGCTCCGTGCGAATACTGTCAGGGCGCAGGCTGGGTCAAGTCGCCGCAAACGGTCTGCTATGAGATCCTCGAAGAGGCCCGCCGGTTGTCGAAGACCAGTGACGACGTCCGGCAGACAACGCTCCGGGTAAATCCCGAGGTGGCGTTGGCCCTCCGCTCGTCGGAAAAGGAAGTCCTTGAGGAGATCGAAGCGTACCTCGGTGCGATCGACGTAACAAGCGACAAGACGATCCATCAGGAACAGTTCGATTTTGCGTTCGTCTGAGAAAAGGGGAAACGTGAAAAAGTGAAAAAGTGAAAAAGGGGAAAGGTCGAGCGCCAAGAGGCCCTCGACTTTTTTACTTTTCCCCTTTCCCCCTTTTCCCCTTTTCCCCTTTTCCACTTTCGAGCGTTATGCTTAGACCATGAAGTTCATCCGGTATTCGAAGTTCAGCGGCTTTGACGTTTTCGGCGTTGATCTCGGCAAACTGATGGACTCAATGTCCGATTCGCTGCTCGATTCCGGTTATCACGACGATTATTGGTGGACGCGCCAGCGAAATGAGGTCGACGATTCGCTCGACGCTCTCCGTCAGGCGATCCTCAAATCGCTCCTCGAGCAGGGAATTCTCGATGAAATGGACGTCGAGAAGATGCTCGCCGAGAACGAAGGCAAGTTCAAAGGTTCGCTCCTCGAACAACTAGTCAACCAACTGATCGAACGGCTTGTCGAGGAAGGCTACCTCGATCTCGAAGAGGCCAACGAGCGCCGTCAAGAGGTCGGCACGGGCGGCGTCGGCGAAGAAATGCCGCGCGACGTGCGGTTCAAAGTGACTGAAAAGGGCCTCGATTTTCTCGGTTACAAAACGCTTCAGAAACTGCTCGGCTCGGTCGGTCGCTCGACCGTCGGCCGGCACGAAACGCCGCATTTGGACACGGGAATCGAGGCCTCGCTCGGTTCGAAAGCGTATGAATTCGGCGACACGATAAACCTCGACGTCAACGCGACCCTGCTTTCGGCGATAAGACGCGAAGGCCTCGGCGTCCCGCTCAATCTCGAGTACGGTGATCTCCACGTGCATCAGCAGGATTACCGGTCGTCGTGCGCGACGGTCGTGATGCTCGACTGTTCGCATTCGATGATCCTCTACGGCGAGGACCGTTTCACGCCGGCGAAAAAGGTCGCGCTCGCGCTCGCGCATCTGATCCGGACCCAATATCCGGGTGACTCGCTGCGCATCGTTCTTTTTCATGACGGCGCCGAAGAACTGCCGCTCGCAAAACTCGCGACCACGCAGGTCGGGCCGTTTCACACAAACACCGCCGAAGGCCTCAAACTCGCGCGGCGGATCCTGCAGGCCGAAGGCAAGGAAATGAAACAGATCGTGATGGTCACGGACGGCAAGCCGACCGCCGTTTATCTCGATCCGAACAGCCCGGCGCTGCTCGACTTCAGGCGCCGTTCCGGCGGAAAACCGTCGCCGGAGGGACGTCGCCTGTACAAGAACTCGATGGGAAACGACCCTTTCGTCATGGCCGAAACTTTCAAGGAAGTTCAGGCATGCCGGAAGTCGGGTATCATGATCAATACCTTCATGCTGGCGAATGACTGGCACCTCGTCGAATTCGTCAAGAAGATGTCGGCGATGACGCGCTGCAAGGCATACTTCGCCAACCCGAACAACCTGACCGAATTTGTTTTGATGGACTTTATGAAACGCCGCACCAGCCGAGTGCGGTAATGCTGACCGAGGCCGATAATTTGCTCCACCCCGAACTACTAAAACAGGAACTCGACGCCAAGCGCGATGAGTTTTCACGGCTCGCGGAGGACCGCGCGCGCGACCTCGACATCTATTCGGGCCAGTTTTCCCGTCTTGTCGAAAGTCCTCCGGAGGCCTTCCGGGATTTGAGTCGGTCGCAATCGTGCGGCGCGTTCCCCTCGACTGAGATGTTCGACCGCAGGTCGCTGACGATCGCGTTCGGCGAGTCTTGGTCGAATCACGAGGAAGCCCGCAACTGGGCGGCCGGGATTCTGGACGGGCGGACGACCTTTGCCGCCGACGGCAGTCAGCTTTTTGCCGAACGCGAGGTCTCGCTCCCGATCGGTGCCGTTCAGATCGGCTGGTTCGAGAATCCTCACCGCGACGACGCAGCTTACGAGAAGAACGCCCGGTTTATCCTGCTCTCCCCGTCCGAATTGCTTTCGGCGGACGAGCCGGCGATCCCTGAAACGCGGGTTTCGGAGCGCCGGTTTCGGGAAGAGATCGAGACGGCGCTTGGATTTTTCGAACGGCATCGCGGCTGGGAATCGCGTGGTGAACGAATGCCGGTCGCCTTTTACGACGGAACCCTTTTTCTTTCGATCGCGCTCGAACGGACGCAGATACAGACCAATATGATCGAGCGGCTTGCTGGTCTGATCAAAGCATCGGAACGCACGCGCGTCCCGGTCGTCGGCTACGTCGACCGCAGTTACGCCCGCGATCTGATGACTCTCGCGGACGAACTTCGCGGCCATTCCGGGCCGGCGATCAGGACGGTCGACGACGTGTCGGCGGTCGCCCGGGCCGGGATCACAAACTGGGGTGACCGGACGCCGTTCTTTTTTGGGCGACGGCGCGGGCTTGAGTCCTATTTTGAAGAATCGACAGGCGAATCGATCGCCGGTTTCGTTTATCTCCGGACGACCGCGGACGGTCCGCCGGCGAGGCTCGACGTGCCTTCGTGGGTATTTCGTTCGGGGTTGCTGGATCAACTCGTCGATGTCGTCCGGGCGGAATGCGTCGTCGGACTCGGGTATCCCTATCCGCTCGAAACCGCTGATCAAACGGCCGTGATCACGGTCCGCGACCGTGAGGTGTTCCTTCACGCGCTGCAGGGATTTGCGAGCGAGAACGAGCTGGATTTCCGGATCTCGCGCAAGGCGGCGAGCAAGGGAAGACGGCGATAGCGCATTTGGGATTTCGGAATTGGGAATTGGGATTGGCTTCTCAAAACGATGAATCGAAAACAAAGACGGTTATTCTCCGGCGCCCTTTCGTTACTGGCCTTCGGCCTGATCTTCTCACTGCAACTTGAATGCAGGTCGCAGAACAAGGCAATCAGTTGCGAAGTTTGGCAAGATCAACTAGTTCGAACGGAAGGGCTTTTGACGAAGGAAAGTATTGATTTCGATAACGAGCAGGAGATGTTCAACGCGTTCGAATGCCTGCTTAAACTGGAGAAAAACAAGTCCCCTTCGATGATGGGCGGCGCGACAAGACTCGATGTTTCAGATACGACCGGATTCGTTTCGATCGAGGTCGCGGCGCTCTATTATGTTTCTTACCTATTTTGGAAAGATTGGGAACATGCGGGCCTGATGGCTCTGACCGACGGTTCGGGGAAGCGCAACGATGTCGAGACCGTCGAAATCGCATTCAAGTCTTACAACGACTGGTTCAAAAGGATCAAAGAAATCGGCTTGAAAAAGGCGCGCGAAAAGAAGATCGATCCGCTGGCGGGATCAGGCGTGCGTTGGTACTGATTGGGACAACCCATTTCGGATTGGGGATGTGGGAATTGGGATTTGGGATCGCGGTTGCAAGTCGAAAACCCCAAATCCGAATTCCCAAATCCGAAATCGCACATGTCGTTGGCTTGCCGTCAAACCGTCCACACATTACTCTGAATACCGAATGAAGATTGCCACCGTCGTCAGCTCCGATTCGCACCTTGATTACCTCGCGCGCGTCGTCGATTCGCTCGATGTCGCGACGCCGCCGGATGCCGACGATTTCGGGTTCGCACAGTTCGTCTCGATGCCGATCGATGACGGGCCGGAACTTGTCGGGATCATTTACGATTCGACGCTGATCAATCCTGAATACTCGAACTTCGGCCCGCGCTTGTCTCCGAAACCTGACCTCGGAAAGTTCAGTCCTGATTTTCTCAACGAACAAGGGTTGCTTCTCCGGATCCTGATCCTCGGAACGCGTTCGGAAGACGGGACGGATCACGGCGTGCCGCGGCGGGCGGCACCGGCCGGACAAGACGTGTTCGCACTTTCGGCGGACGACGTGATGCGCATTCACCGCGGCCCGGACGGCCGGTTGAGAATTCACTACTATTCGCAATTGACCTCGCACGTCGGACCCGCTTCGGCGCCACTTGTCGAGGCGATTATCGGGCAACTTGAAGCGACGGCTGACAAAGCGGATCTGGGACGACTAAAAGTCCTCAACGAAACACTGCGCTGGCAACGAACGATCGGCGGATTACGTCTATAGATGCGGATTGATAAGTTGTGAGTTCGGATTCCCCCGATGTCGGATCGCGTGAGATCGATCATGCCGGCAATCGCGCGATTCTTGCGTCGAAACGGCCACTAACTCATGGAGTGTTGCAGATTATGAAATTTGTTACGGTTTTGATCTTGATGATGATCTCGGCGGCCGCTTCGTTGGCCCAGGTGCGTCCCGTCGAAACGGACAAGTCGCCGACCGCGTCTGTTCGTCCGGCGCCCGAGTCGTTCACAGCGAAGTACGAAGGCGGCATGTTCGGATACAGCAAGAAGGAAGAGGGGACGCTGAAATTTGACGACGGGAATGAGCGCCTGGTTTTTCTCGGGAAGGACCAAAAAGAGAGATTCGCGATCCCGTACAAGGCGATGCTGGTAATTTTCCCGCAATCGCAATCGGTCCAGTCGACGACCGGCAAGGTCGTCAGCGTCATCCCATATGCCGGATTGCTCGGAGGATTCATCAAAGAGAAGCGCCGTTACCTGATCATCAATTTCGACGATCCCGATGTCGACGCGAAAGGAATGGTGAACTTTAAGCTCGACGACAAGGACCTGCTTGATTCGGTGCTCGCAAAACTTGCGAACGAGGCCGAGCTGAAACCCCGCGGCGAGGCGTATTACCGTCCGAAATCCGTGAAGATCGAAGATTAGTTTAGATCGCCGAAACGGTGCTGCAGGATCGTCGCCAAGGCGATCGACGCCGTTTCGGCTCTCAAAATTCTCCCGCCGAGCGTGACTATCTTGAAACCGCGGGACCGTGCAAGTTCGATCTCCACGTCGTCCCAGCCACCTTCGGGCCCGACAACCGCCGTCATCTGATCGTCTCCTTCCAGATCGTCAAAGCCATTTCCGCCGCGTTCCGAGAAAAGGATCTTTGTTCCCTTTTCTTCCGACCCGCAGAATTGGCCGAAGCTTAACGGGTCGCAAATCTCCATCACTACCGAGCGCCCGCATTGCTTTGACGCTTCGATCGCGATCTTGCGCCATCGATCGATACGCGGCAGCGCCGCCTTTGGCTTAACATCGGTTCTGTTGGTGGAGAGCGGAACGAGACGCCGGACGCCAAGCTCGACGCATTTCTGTACAACAAGATCGAACTTTTCCGACTTAAGCATCGCCGCCGCGATCGTCAGCTCCAACGGCGATTCG
>JAKQII010000395.1 GCA_029557535.1 Acidobacteriota bacterium | reverse complement strand
TCGAGACGTTCTTCCGGACCTGCGTTATCAGTTCCGTCGCGATCACCTTGAGCTGCGCGTCGCGCATCACGTCGACCGCCGACTCGTTCACCGCCGGGGCATCGTAGAACGCTCAATCCGAGTATTTCAGATACGTTCGTGGCGCGAGAAATTCTGAAGGCGTCCGCGCTGCGCGCTCATGCAGTCGGGACGCTTGCGCTCCCGTCGGGTTGCTTGCGCTCCTGGAATCTGGAATCCCCGCTGGAATCTGGAATCCTGGAATCCTGGAATCCTGGAATCTGGAATCCTGGAATCTGGAATCCCGAACCCTGGAATCTGGAATCTTGGAATCTTGGAACCTGGAATCCCGACGCTGGAATCTGGAATCCTGGAATCTGAAGGTCGCGGTCTTGTTGTAGAATCTGGATATGCAACCGGTACAGCTTGGACGCCGCAAACTTTCGGATGAGGACTTTCGGACCGAGACGGATCCCGTCTGCAAGATGATCGTACGTCCGGAATCGGCGGCCGCGACGTTCGATCACGAAGGCAAAACCTACTATTTCTGCAATGTTTCCTGCCTCAACAAGTTCCGGCAGAATCCGTCGAAGTTTCTTGATGAGAACTCCGAACCCGAACCGATGACCGGTTCGGACGAGGTCGAATACACGTGCCCGATGGATCCTGAGGTCGTCCAATTCGTTCCCGGCATCTGTCCGATCTGCGGAATGGCGCTCGAACCGAAGGTGGTTTCGCTCGACGACAAGCCGGATCCGGAATATCTCGACATGAAACGGCGGTTCGTGATCGCCGCGATCCTGTCGGTCCCAGTGCTTGTCTTGGCGATGGCCGAAATGTATTCGGGATTCGCTTCGCTTATCAGCCCGACGGCGTCGGCCTGGATCCAATTCGTGCTCGCGACGCCGGTCGTTTTGTGGTGCGGCTTCCCTTTTTTTGAACGAGCCGTGTTCTCAATCAGGAACCTCAGTCCGAATATGTTCACGCTGATCGCGATGGGCACCGGAGCGGCCTATCTGTACAGCGTCGCCGCGCTGCTTATTCCTGGGATCTTCCCGGCGACAATGCATGACTCGCACACGCATTCGATTCCGGTATTTTTCGAATCGGCGGCGGTCATCACGTCTCTCGTGCTGCTTGGTCAGGTGCTCGAACTTTCGGCGCGTGCGAAGACATCGACAGCGCTCAAGGAACTCCTGGGACTGACACCGAAAGACGCGACGGTCGTCTTTGAAGACGGCACCGAAGCGCGTGTGCCGATCGGCGATCTGCAAATTGGAGCGCGCCTCCGCGTCCGCGCTGACGAACGCATTCCGACCGACGGCGTCATTGTCGTCGGCGAGACCTTCATCGACGAGTCCATGGTCACCGGTGAGTCGGTCCCGGTCGAGAAATCGGCCGGCGATAAGGTGATTGGCGGCACGATCAACGGCGACCGAGCATTCACGATGCGCGCCGAGAAGGTCGGCGGCGAAACTTTGCTCGCAAACATCGTGAGAATGGTCGGTGAAGCGCAGCGTTCGCGCGCTCCGATCCAGCGGCTCGCAGACATCGTTTCAGGATATTTCGTCCCGGCCGTCGTGGTCGCGGCGATGCTCGCTTTTGTCGTCTGGATGCTGCTCGGAAGTCTCGCCTCGGCATTTGTCGCCGCGGTTTCGGTTCTGATCATCGCGTGTCCTTGCGCCCTAGGACTCGCGACGCCGATGTCGATCATGGTCGGGACGGGGCGCGGCGCGAAGAGCGGTGTCCTGATCAAGCGGGCCGATGCTCTCGAAACGCTCGAGAAGATCGACACGCTGGTCGTCGACAAGACCGGAACGCTGACGGAAGGACGGCCCGAAGTCTCCGAAGTCATAGCCTTTAATGGCCGTGACAGAAATGAACTTCTCGCGCTTTCGGCAGCGCTCGAAAAGCACAGCACGCATCCGATTGCGACCGCGATCGTCGATGCCGCCGCTGAAATTCCGTCACGAGATGCGTCGGATTTCAAAACGACGGCCGGCGTCGGCGTCTCCGGAGGGATCGATGGGATGAAGGTATCCATCGCGGCGGCGGACGGCGATTCCGAAGAATTTGCCAGGTTGTCGAAAAAGGGATTCACAGTGATTTCGGTCTCTGTCGACGGCACATCGGCGGGCCTCATCGCCTTGTCGGATGCGATCAAGGAATCCGCTGCCAAGACTTTGAAGGAACTGCGCGAAAGCGGCGTCGAGGTCGTGATGATGACCGGCGACAACGAGCACGCCGCCGCGCACGTCGCATCGGAACTTGGAATTTCGGAATTCTACGCCGGTGTCCTTCCGGCCGACAAAGCAAGCAAAGTGAAAGAGTTGCAAGCGAAAGGACGACGCGTGGCATTCGCCGGCGACGGCGTCAACGACGCTCCCGCGCTGGCGCAATCGGATGTCGGGATCGCTTTCGCGCACGGGACTGACGTGGCGATCGAATCCGCCGGTATCACGTTGCTCAAGGGCGATCTGCGCGGTATTGTGCGGGCGCGGAATCTGTCGCTCGCGACGATGCGGAACATCAGGCAGAATCTGTTCTTTGCGTTCGTCTACAATATGCTCGGAGTTCCGCTCGCGGCCGGGGTGCTGTTTCCGGTCTTCGGGATTCTGCTCTCGCCGATGATCGCGTCGGCGGCGATGACGTTCAGCTCGGTTTCGGTGATCACGAACGCGTTGAGATTAAGGAACTTAAGGATCTAGGGATCAGTCGATTTCCGATTTTCGATTGTGTCTAAACCCAATCGAAGAGCGTTGGCGCGAAACGAGCAATCGCAAATCGCAAATCGAAAATCGCAAATGATATGAGACCTTCATTGGCAATTCACGGCGGCGCGGGAACGATTTTGAAGTCTGAAATGACGCCGGACCTCGAAAAAGAATACCGGCACGGTCTTCAGTCGGCGCTCGACGCCGGCTGGGCGGTTTTGTCGAAAGGCGGGCCGGCACTCGAGGCCGTGCAGTCGGCAGTCGTCTCGCTCGAGGACTTCCCTTTGTTCAACGCCGGCCGCGGTTCGGTGTTCACTCACACCGCACGCAACGAGATGGACGCCTGCATCATGGACGGTGCGCGTTTGATGTCGGGCGCGGTGGCGTTCGTTTCCAACATTCGCAATCCGATCACGCTCGCGCGGCTCGTGATGGAAGAGACCGAGCATTGCCTGCTCGCCGGCAACGGTGCCGTCGAGTTCGCCCGCGAACACGGCGTCGCGTTCGAGCCTGACGAGTACTTCTTTACCGAACACCGTTACCGGCAGCTGCTGACGGCAATCGAGAACGGACGGGTGGCGCTCGATCATTCGGATCGGCGTGCCGATCCGAATAATTCCAAGAATTCCATCACGCCTGCGGCGAATTCCATGGATTACAGAGATTACAGACCGCCTGCGGCGGATTTTAAGGATTCCAGACCGCCTGCGGCGGATTCCATCGATTCCAGAGATTCCAGCCCCGGACTCGAATTGGAATCCGTGGAATCTTTGGAATCGCGCGAAGCGCGTATGGAATTCGGCGAAGCCGAAGTGGAATCTTTGGAATCCGCCGAAGGCTGTTTGGAATCTACCCAATCGC
>JAKQII010000197.1 GCA_029557535.1 Acidobacteriota bacterium | reverse complement strand
AAATCCCGGACACCGACCGACGGAGTCACCGTGTAACGGAAGTTGACCCGATTATTATCGTTTATCTTGTGGTCGACCCTCGCCGTATAACGCGTTTCGTTCTGGTTCACCTGGCGGTTTATGATCGCGTTTCTGACGAGTCCGTTGTCGAGAAAATACTCTCCGCCCTGCGGCATGAATGCAAGGATCTGGGGAGCGATCGGATCGATGAACTGCGCCGGCAGAACATTAAGCGAATCGATTGGCGACGCGTTTGTCGCTGTCGAGCACTGCGGTTGGCCCTGTGGGTTCAAAACGGCTCGCGAATCGCCGAACTGGCAGTACTGGAATCCGGTCTGGAGCACGATCGGCACGAGCTGGCCGTTGGCGCCGATGGTGTATTGCTGGTAGATCGCTGACGGTCCTCTGACAATGGCATTGAATTGGGTCGCAACCGCTGCCGGCAACCAACCGCTTGTCGTACGGATCAAACCGCGGAAATCGCCGTTCCGTTCGGCCATCGTCGGGAACAGGGTCGTCGTGGTGACGAAATCCTTGCGCCAGCGGGGTTCGTACGCGAAGAAGAAGAACGATTTGTCGCGTCCGTCATAGATGTACGGAGTTCCGAGACCTGGACGCGGCAGGAAGATCGGACCGCCGACGGTCACCGAAACCTGATCGTAGCGCAGGTTGTTGGGCGTGCGCGGCGTCGTTCCGATACGGTACGGCTGGGCGTTGGTCGCCGGATTGCGCGTGTACCACAACGCGGTGCCGGTTAGTCTGTTGGTTCCGGATTTCGTCGTCGCATTGATGATACCGCCGCTCGTGTTGCCGTATTCGGCCGAATAAGCAGACGTTTGCACGGTGAATTCCTGTACGGTTTCCGGCGTGAAGCTGACGACCGCACGGCCGATTCCGACGCCGGTGTTGTTGACACCGTCGGCAAGGATCGCAGTGCCGCCCGGGCGGCCGCCGTTGAGACTCAGGTTGAATCCGGGGACCGGCTGGCCCGAAGTCACTTCGGCGTCTTCGCTGCCCGCGTCACCCGAGACGTTCGGGACCGTGACCGCCAGATCGAGCACGCTGCGGTTGTTCAGCGGAAGTTCCTGCAGTTGGCGCTCGCTGATCGTTTGGCCGACCGTTCCGGACTCGCTGTTGATCAGCTGGCCTTCGGCGCTGACGATGACCTCCTGGTCGATCCGTCCGGCCTCAAGAACAATGTTGACCGTCCGAAGTGACGCGGTATCGACTTTGACGTCCGAAACCTGCGACTTCTTGAAATTGGCGGCCTCGACCGTGATCTTGTATAAGACCGGTTCTAGGTTGGCTGCGGAGAACGCGCCCTCGCCGGACGTCGTCAGAGTGACCGACTGGTTTGTGCCGACACTTGTGATCGTGACCTTTGCGCCGGGGACCACCGCCCCGTTCGAATCGGTCACCGTGCCACTGATACCGCCGCGGTTGGTCTGCCCAAGGGCGACGAGACCGAGCAGCAGGATCAGAACGGGAATTCTCAATAGTTGCATGTTTTGCCTCCAAACAGATCCGGTAAGAAACAGAAAAACGGGCATTTAACCGCTTAACTCATCCGGGTAAAATATTGGTAACACCTCGACAGAAGGGGGTTACCGCTTCAAAACCAACCTGCGGGCGATTCGCCCACGAACCATATCAACGAGCAGCAGATTTGAGCCAAGGCCCGAAATCGTGAACCCGCGGTGCTTTCGGCAAAGGACGCGGTCGGATTTGCCGTCCGGACCATAATTGCGTCCGCGGTACGATGAAAGCCTGAGTTGCCAACCTCGCACCAGGAAGTTCAACGAAACTGATGTTCCAATTGCCGGTAATTGATTTTCAAAATTGCCTTGCCGGACGGACTCCGGCATTCATTGCCACCCTTGATCGGTTCGAAAGTTGAAATCCTGAATTGTGGGAACGCTTTCAAGCTGTCTTACTCTGGTTCGCGAAAGCTGCTTCGAAATTGGTCTTTCCAATTCTCGCGATGATCATTGCGCCCCGCGATTTCATTGCCAAACCACGCCTTTTAATCAGTGATTTCGAGCAACCTTGCTTTCGATTGGAAAATGGTAAAACAACTTGATTCCTTCAGAATGATTGGTAAAGTATCAGCTTTTTTTTAAGTTGTCCAGAAAAATCGGCGGTTAAACGCTTATTTTTTCCGAGAAACGGGTATCCTGAATTGGCGAAGAAGATCGAAATCAGCTATAAATCTCGAAGAGAAAATGTTCGATCCCTTTGCGTAGAGTATTCGCAAGCCGTAACGATTGACTCAGTTGCGGTTCGCAATTGCCATTCGACGGGATCCGAGCCCAGCCATATGAGAATCAAGGACGTCGCAGTTAAAGCCGGAGTGTCCACCGCCACGGTCTCGCATGTCATCAACGAGACGAAGTTCGTAACGGACAAAACCCGCCGACGTGTGCAGCAGGCGATCGAGGAACTCGGCTATTATCCGAACGCGCACGCCCGCTCCCTTGCGTCGGGCCGGACCAATATCATCGGACTGCTCATTTCCGACATTTCAAACCCGTTTTTTCCGGAGTTGGTGAAAAGCATCGAGACGGCGGCCTTCGAGCGCGGCTACAACGTGATGCTGTTCAACACCAACTACGACGCCGAGCGTGCGGCCGATTACGTCCGGCGGCTGATCGGGCTCAAGGTCGCGGGTGTCGCGCTCATGACCGCCGAGCTCGAGCCGTCATTGATAGAAGAGCTGCGCCTGCGGCGCGTCAACGCTGTCTTCAACGATCTCGGAACCGTTGACGAGAAGATGAGCAACATCATTCTCGACTACTCAAGCGGCATCGAGGAGGCCGTCCGGCACTTGGTTTCGCTGGGGCACGAACGCATCGCCCACATCGCCGGATCGGACCGGATCCTCTCCGGCAACATCCGTCGCGATTCGTTCGTCGCATCGATGAGAAAGTACCTGCCCGATGCCGATCCCGGACTTATCTTCCCCGGCGACTTCCGCTTCGAAAGCGGACGAATGGCGGCCTCCGAGATTCTCCGGATGAGCGAATTGCCGACGGCCGCCGTGGCCGCGAATGACCTGATGGCGCTCGGAGCGATGGCGCAATTGAAGGAGGCCGGATTGAGGATCCCCGAGGACATTTCGATCATCGGTTTCGACGACATCGCGTTCGCCGCGCTCAGCGATCCGCCGCTGACGACCGTGTGTTCCCCGCGGACAGAGATCGGCAGAAGGGCCGTCGAGGCGCTGATGCTGACGATCGAGCGAAAGGAACAGTCAGGCGTCGAGATCCGGATCCCGACTCACCTGATCGTCAGGAGGTCGACCGCACCCCCGCAGAATCTGCGTCGCGAGGCGGCGTGAGATTTCCAACATCGGTCGTCGTTCAAGGCACGGCGAACCGCTTGTTGGCATCCGCGTCATAAAAATGGTAAAACCAATTACAACCTCGGAGCGTTTGTTCAATTTGCAACGCGTGCCGCAAGGCCAGAAACGCGCAGTTGAGGAATCCGGACAGTTAAACGCTTACCCAATCATTTAGTAAGGAAAACTATGAAACTATCGAGGATCATCGCAATCAGCGCCTGCATTCTGGCGGTCGGACTGTTAATCGTCGCCTGTCAGCCGAAAACAAGCACCGAAAACAAGGCCGGTAATACCGCCGGCGACGGTAAGAAGAACTTCAAGCTGGCGTTTGTCACGAACAACTCGTCGGACTTCTGGACGATAGCACGCAAAGGTGTCGAGAAAGCGGACACTGAGCTCGACAATGTCACCGTCGAGTTCAAAATGCCGGGCGAGGGAACGGCCGCCGAGCAGAAGCGGATCATCGACGATCTCGTTTCGACGGGGACCAACGGCATCGCGATATCGCCGAAGGATCCGGACAATCAGACCCAGATGCTGAACGATACCGCGAAGAAGGCGCTCGTCATCACGCAGGACTCGGACGCGCCGAACAGCGACCGCGCACTATATATCGGAACCGACAATATCGCCGCCGGTCGTCAGGTCGGCGAGTTGATCAAGGAAGCGCTGCCTGACGGCGGCAAGATCATGCTCTTCGTCGGAAGCAGCGACGCTCGCAACGCGGCCGAACGGACGCAGGGTATCCGCGAAGCGCTGAAGGACTCCAAGGTCGAGATCATCGATATCCGCACCGACGAGACCGATCGAGCGCGGGCGAAGGCGAACGCCGCCGACACCCTGGTCAAATATCCGGACATCGCCGCGCTCATCGGGCTCTGGAGCTACAACGGCCCGGCGATCCTGAACGCTGTCAAGGACGCGGGCAAGGTTGGCGAGGTGAAGATCGTGTGTTTCGACGAAGAGGACGAGACCCTCGAGGGCGTCAAGGACGGTTCGATCTACGCGACTGTCGTACAGCAGCCGTTCGAATTCGGTTACCAGTCGGTGATCGCGATGAACAAGATCCTCGGCGGCGACAAGAGCATCATTCCGGCGAACAAGCAGATCGTGGTTCCGACGCTCACAGTCAAGAAAGACGGCGCCGAGGAATTCATCAAAAAGATCAACACGCTGCGCGGAAGGAATTAGCGACCTGATTCCCGGTCAAAGTCGTACAAATGAAAGAACCGATCCTTCAAATGAAGAAAATCGGGAAGTCGTTCCCGGGCGTCCGCGCGCTCGACGGCGTCGATTTCGAGATCCGCTCGGGTGAAGTCGTCGCGCTCGCGGGCGAGAACGGCGCGGGGAAATCGACGCTGATGAAGATACTCGGCGGCGTTTATCAGCCCGATGAGGGCGAGATCTTCGTCGACGGCGAGCAGGCGCGGATCGGGGAGGTCAGCGACGCGATACGGTTCGGGATCGGCTTCGTCCATCAGGAACTAAATGTCCTCGACAATCTGACGGTTGCCGAAAACGTTTTTCTCGGACGTGAACCGCGGATCTTCGGATATCTCATCGACCGGAAACGTCTGAACTCGGAGGCGCGGCCGTTTCTCGAGATCCTCGGTCTCGATGTCGCGCCGCAGACACCGCTCAACGTCCTGTCGATCGCCAAACGCCAGCTCGTCGAGATCGCCAAGGCCCTGTCGCTCAACGCCCGGATCCTGATCCTCGACGAACCGACTTCGAGCCTGACGCTGACCGAGACCGATCGGCTTCTCGAGGTGATCAAGGACCTTCGCGACCGCGGGATCGCGGTAATTTACATATCGCACAGACTCGGTGAGATCAGGGAGATCGCCGACCGCGTCGTCACCCTGCGGGACGGCCGGAACGCCGGCGTTCTCGCGCGCGACGAGATCAGCCACGACGCGATCGTCAGACAGATGGTCGGGCGCGACATCAAGCGCGAAAAACGGACCGATCGGGCCGAAACCGGCGACGCGATGCTCAAGGTCCGGGATCTCCGCACATCCCGTTATCCGGAAAAGCCGATTTCCTTCGATGTTCGCAAGGGCGAGATCCTGGGATTCGCGGGTCTTGTCGGCGCCGGCCGGACCGAAGCGGCGCAGGCGATCTTCGGCGTCGACCGCCCGGTTTCGGGGACGCTCGAGATCGACGGGACGCGGGCATCGATTTCCGACGCCGGAGACGCGATCGCGAACGGTATCTATCTCGTCCCGGAAGACCGCCGGCAGGCCGGGCTGATCCTCGAAATTCCGATCCGCGAGAACATCACGCTCCCCGCGCTTGCCAGATACTCGAAACGCGGTCTCGTGACGCGGTCCGCCGAGACGGATGTCGCCGTCCGGATGAGCGAAAAACTCAAGATCAAGACGCCGAGTGTCGAAACTCCGGCCGGGAATCTGAGCGGCGGGAACCAGCAAAAGGTCGTCCTCGCGAAGTGGCTGTCGCTCGAACCGAAAGTGCTGATCTTCGACGAACCGACCCGGGGCATCGACGTCGGCGCGAAATCGGAGATCTACGAACTGATGCGCGGGCTCGCGGCCAACGGGGTCGCGATCATGATGATCTCGAGCGACATGGAAGAGATCATCAACGAGAGCGACCGGGTCGCCGTGATGCATGAAGGGAGCATCACCGGGATACTCGACGGCGACAACGCGTCCGAGGAATCGATCATGAAGCTCGCGGTAGGTTCGGTTTAACCGGTTATGAAAAAGGAACTTGGAATCTTCGTCCTGCTGGCTGTCGTGTGCGGAGTCCTCGCCGTTCTCAGCCCGGAATTCCTGAGCGCGACGAACTTGCAGAACCTCGCCCGGTTGATCGGCATTTTCGGGATCTTCAGCATCGGGACCGGAATCGTGATCATCACCGGCGGGATCGATCTGTCGGTCGGATCGGTCTTTGCGCTCCTCGGCGTGATCCTCTCGATCCTGTTGGTCGAGTACAAGGTTCCGGCCGCGCTCGCGATCATCATCGTGCTCGCGATGACAACCTTCCTTGGGCTGATTCACGGGCTGCTCGTGACAAAAGTAAAGATCCAGCCGTTCATCGTCACCTTGTGCGGACTGCTCTTTTATCGCGGGCTTTCGCGCTATATCACGGACGACAATACCAAGGGATTCGGCAACGCCGCGGGGTTCGAGACGCTGCAGAGCGTCGCGACCGGCAGCCTCTTCGGAATTCCGACGCCGTTCGTACTGCTTGTCGTCATCGGAACGATCATGTGGGTCGTGCTCCACCGTTCGGTCTGGGGACGATATCTTTTCGCCGTCGGGCGGAACGAGACCGCGTCGATGTTTTCCGGAATCAATACAAGTGTAATGATCGCGTCCGCGTATGTCATCGGCGGACTTCTTGCCGGCGTCTCGGGGATCGTGCTCGCGTTCTACACAAATTCCGTTTCGCCGTCGTCGCACGGCAACTCGTACGAACTCTACGGGATCGCCGCGGCGGTCCTCGGCGGCTGCAGCCTTCGCGGCGGAACGGGATCGATCATCGGGATCTTCATCGGCACGGCACTGCTCCAGGTCCTGCAGAATCTCGTAAATCTCCTCGGGATCCCGAGTTCGCTGAATTTCGCGGTGATGGGCGTCGTGATCATGCTCGGCGTGATCGCCGACCAGGTCCTGCAGACGAGGAACGCCAAATGAGACTTTTTCTCGGACTCATCCTCCTTTTGACCGCCGCGGCGTCGGCAGCCGCGCAAACGCCGATCCGTTTGTGGGACGGGGACGCGCCGAACGCGCTCGGAAAGGAGGCGGCGGACATTCCCGTCGTCACACCGTACCCGGCGCCGAAGGAAACGGCGACCGGTGCGGCGGTTTTGATCTGTCCGGGCGGCGGTTACTCGACGGTCGTTGACGTCAAGGAAGGTTCGGCGATCGCCGAATGGCTGAACTCGATCGGCGTCAGCGCGTTCGTATTGAAATACCGGGTGGGACCGCGATACGGTCAGCCGAATCCGATGCTCGACGCGGCGCGGGCGATGCGGCTCGTCCGGTATCGGGCGAAGGAGTGGAACGTCGATCCGAAGCGGCTCGCGATCATGGGATTCTCGGCCGGAGGTCATCTCGCGTCGACGATCGCGACGCATTTCGACGCCGGGCGGTCGGACGCGAACGATCCGATCGAGCGCGAAAGTTCGCGGCCGGATCTGCAGATCCTGGTCTATCCGGTGATCACGATGGGCGTCAACACACACGGCGGATCGCGCCTGAACCTCATCGGAGCAAACCCGACTCCCGAGATGATCGTCTTCTACTCGAACGAATTGCAGGTCAAAGTGGATTCTCCGCCGGCGTTCATCGTGCACACGATCGAGGATCAAAAGGTGCCGTACGAGCACAGTCTGAAGTACGCCGCCGCGCTCAGCGAAAAGAAGATCCCGTTCGAACTCCATATTTTTGAAAAGGGGCCGCACGGTTTCGGCCTCGCAAAGTCCGATCCTGTGCTTTCATCATGGACGGAGATGCTCGCGTCGTGGCTGCGCGTCCGGGGGGTCGTCGCTAAGAAGCAATGAGGGAAAAATGAGTACAAACGGAATCGATCGTCGGGACTTTTTGATCGCCGGTGCGGCCGGATTGGCCGGGCTGTCTTCTGCGAAAAATTCCCTTGCGGCCGAGTTAATCGCTTTACCCGCGGAATCGGGCGGACGGCAGATCGCCGCGCTCAACCACGGCTGGTTGTTCAGCGAGAAATCGAACCCGGGCGGTACAGGCAAGGCTTTCAACGACCGCGCGTTCAAAATCGTCAATCTGCCGCACACAAACAAACTCGTTCCGCTCAACGGCTTCGACGAACACGATTACATGTTCGTCTCGGTTTACCGGAAGCACTTCAGGCTACCGGCGATCGACCCCGCGAAACGTGTCTTCGTCGATTTCGACGGCGTCATGACGGCCGCCAAGGTGTATCTCAACGGCGAGTTCGTCGGCGAGAACAAGGGCGGATACAACGACTTCTCGTTCGAGATCACGAAGATCGTCAGCCGCGCCGGCGACAACGTCCTCGCGGTCGAGGTCGATTCTACCGAACGCAAGGATATCCCGCCGTTCGGGGACATGGTCGACTATCTGACGTTCGGCGGGATCTACCGCGAAGTACGACTCAGGATCGTCGCCGCGACCTTCATCGAGAATGTTTTCGCGCGGGCCGAGAACGTGCTCGAAAGCGATCGTTCGCTCCGTGTCGGCGTCGGGCTTTCCGGTCAATCCGGCCCGGACGGCCACGAGATCACGGCCGAACTTTTCGACGGCGGAAAAACGTTTGCCCGACAATCGATGAAGTTCGCGCCGAACGCGGACGGTAAGACCGAAGAAGGCAGCGAACTGACGCTCGACGGTCTTTCCGGCGTCGAACTGTGGGACATCAACAAGCCCAAACTGTACGATCTCAAAGTGACGCTCACGATTAGCGGCAAAACGGTGGATTCCTACGCGACGCGGATCGGTTTCCGCAAATCCGAATTTACGCCCGAAGGTTTCTATCTCAACGGCAAAGTATTGAAACTGCGGGGTTTGAACCGTCATCAGACGTTTCCGTGGGTCGGCGGCGCAATGCCCGCGCGGGTGCAAAGGCGCGACGCCTGGATCCTTCGCAGGGAACTCAAGTGCAACATCGTCCGGACGTCGCACTATATGCAGTCGCCGCATTTTCTCGACGCCTGTGACGAACTCGGACTGCTCGTCCTCGAAGAGATCCCGGGCTGGCAGCATATCGGCGATCAGGCCTGGCAGGACCTTGCCGTCCGCGACCTCGAATCGATGATCAATCGCGATAGGAACCGGCCGTCGATCGTGCTTTGGGGCGTCCGTATCAATGAGTCGCGGGACAATCACGATTTCTACACGAGGACGAACGCGCGGGCACACGAACTCGATCCGACGCGCCAGACCGGCGGCATCCGTTATCGTTACGACTCCGAATTCCTCGAAGACGTGTTCACGATGAACGAGTTCGGTTTTCCGTTGCGTCCGCCGCGCCATCCGCGATATTTGATCACCGAGACGAACGGCCACATGTACCCGACGAAAAGGTTCGACAACGTGATGCGTGTCCGCGAACACACGCACCGCCACGCGCGATTTCACGACGGCGTCGCCTCCGACAAGGGATACGCCGGCGGACTCGCGTGGTGCGCCTTCGACTACAACACTCACGACTATTTCGGTTCCGGCGACCGGATCTGCTATCACGGCGTCTCGGACATCTTCCGCATTCCGAAGCCGGCGGCCGGATTCTATAAGTCGCAATGCGATCCGTCTGAAGAAATCGTCATCGAGCCCGGCTTCGACTGGGCGCGCGGCGACGAAAACGAGACGTTCACCGACGCGTTCCTCTGCTCAAACTGCGAAAAACTGAAGCTGTACATTGGAGACAGGCTGATCGCGGAAGTCGAACCCGACCGCAAGACGTACCCGAGTCTGAAATACGCGCCGTTCAGGGTGAATCTTCACGCCGGGATCGGTAAGGGCTGGGACGATCTGACGATCGAAGGTTTCATCGGCGGAAAGCTGGTCAAAACGCGGAAGATGTCGGGCAAAGGCGTCGAACGGAAATTCATCGTTACTGCCGACGATGACGAATTGGCCGCCGACGGACGGGACATGACACGCATCGTCTTTCGCGTCACGGACGAATTCGACAACACACTGCCGTTCGCGTTCGGGGCGATCCAGTTCACGATCACGAACGGCGAGATCGTCGGCGACAACCCGGCGGTTCTGATCGGAGGCTGCGGCGCTGTTTGGGTGCGATCGACGATGCGCAAGGGCCCGATACGACTCGTCGCGAAACACCCGCGTCACGGTGCGAAGACGATCGAGATCAAGGCCGTCTAAACCGGCCAGACAAGGTACGAATATGACTCGAACAGGACTTAAACTACTGATGGTGTTGGGGATGATGATCAGCGGACTGACGGCGGCCGGGTCCGCCAAACCAATTGTCACAAAAGCGCCGTACGGGAAAACCGCCGACGGCGCGGCAGTCGAGATCTATACGCTGCGGAACTCGGCGGGATCCGAGGCCCGGATCATCACGTACGGCGGTACGGTCGTCTCGCTCAAGGTGCCCGATCGTGAAGGCAAATTCGGCGAAGTCGTTCTTGGACTCGGCTCGCTTGCGGACTACGAGTCGCAAAAGTTCTTTCTCGGGTCATTGATCGGACGCTATGCGAACCGCATCGCCAAGGGCAAATTCACCCTCGGCGGCAAGACGTACGCGTTGGCGACCAACAACGGCGAGAATCACCTGCACGGCGGCGTCCGCGGATTTGACCGCGTTGTCTGGCGCGCGACGGGATTTGTCGACCGCGGCCGCGCTAACCTCAAACTGACATACATCAGCAAGGACGGCGAGGAAGGCTATCCGGGCACGTTGAACGTCGAGGTAACCTATTCGCTGACCGAAGCAAACGAACTCAAGGTCGCGTATCAGGCTGCGTCCGACAAGGACACGATCTGCAATCTGACCCAGCATTCGTATTTCAATCTGCGCGGTTCCGGCGACATTCTAGACCACGAGTTGATGATCAACGCCGACAAGTTCACGCCGACCGATTCGGGGTCGATCCCGACCGGCGAACTGAGATCGGTCAAGGGCACACCGTTCGATTTTCTGACGCCGACCGCGATCGGCAAGCGGATCTCCGACGACAACGAACAGCTGAAGTTCGGGAACGGCTACGATCACAACTGGGTCTTGAACAAGAAGGGCAAGGAGTTGTCGCTCGCCGCGAAGTTGTCCGATCCCGTGAGCGGCCGCGTGATGGAAGTCTGGACGACGGAGCCGGGGCTGCAGTTTTATTCCGGAAATTTTCTTGAAGGGCCGTTCGCGCACCGTTCGGGATTGTGCCTCGAGGCGCAGGTTTTTCCGGATTCGCCGAACCGTGAGGACTTTCCGCCGGCGGTCCTGAAAAAGGGCGGTGTTTACAATCAGACGACGATTTACAAATTCGGTACGATCAACGGTAAGAAATGAGGGCCACAGGAGTACTTGGAATCATTCCGATCACGACGTTGTTGTTCCTTTCCGCGGCGATCGCCGGCGCGCAGCCGCGGCAGTCGACACATCCGGTGGTGCTGAAGTGGAGGGAAAAACCCGGCGCGACGTCCGTTCCGAAATCGAAGAAGGTTTTTGCCGTCAATAAATTCGGCGCCAAAGGCGACGGCACGACTGACGACACCGCGCCGATCCAGAAAGCGATCGACGCGGCTTCGAAAAAGGGCGGAATCGTAAACTTTGCGAAGGGAACCTACGTCACCGGCGCGCTGTTCATCAAGAGCAATGTCCATTTCCGCGTCGACGACGGCGTGACATTGCTCGCGACGCACGACGAAAGCAAGTATCCGAAACGCCCGACCCGAGTCGCCGGGATCGAGATGGAATGGCCGTCGGCGATGATCAATGTCGACGGCGCACGAAACGTGAAGATCTCCGGGCCGGGGACGATCGACGGCAACGGCCAGAAATGGTGGGACAAGTACTGGGCGTTGCGGCGCGAGTATGAACCGAAAGGTCTCCGTTGGGCGTCCGATTACGACGCCGAACGGGTCAGGTTGATGCTGATCTCGAACGCGAAGGACGTCACCGTCGAGAACATCAGTCTTCGCCGTTCCGGATTCTGGACCGTCCAAATCCTTTATTCCGAGCATGTTACGACAGACGGCGTGAAGATCTCGGAAAACGGCGGACCGAGCACCGACGGCATCGACGTCGATTCCTCGCGATACGTTTTGATCCAGAACTGCGACATCGACAACAACGACGACGACATCTGTCTCAAGGCCGGCCGCGATTTTGACGGTCTGCGCGTCAACCGTCCGACCGAATACGTCCTGATCCGCGACAACATCATCAGGCGCGGCGGCGGTGTCGTTTCGTTCGGCAGCGAAACGGCCGGCGGAATCCGCCACGTCGTCGCGCTCAACAACACCGGGATCGGCACCAAGGAGGGAATCCGCTTGAAGTCGGCACGGACGCGCGGCGGGTTTGTCGAAGACATTCTCGTCGACGGGCTCAAATTTGACGGCGTTCTGTTGCCGTTCACGTTCACGCTCAACTGGAATCCGAGCTATTCGTACGCCACGATCCCGGCCGGAATAACGAATTATCCTGAGTACTGGAAGACGATGAACACGCCGGTCGTCCCCGAAGAGCGCGGATTCTGCCAGTTTGAGAACATCACGATCCGCAACGTCGACGTGAAGAACGCCAACCGGATCTTCACGGCTGAGGGTCTGCCGGCAAAGATGATCCGCAACGTTACGTTCGAGAACATCACCGCGCAGGGAAAAGAAGCGGGAGAGATCAGGTTCGCCGAAAACTGGACGATGAGGAACGTGACGCTCGAGACCGGCGGGTCGCGGGTGAAGATCGCGGACAGCAAGAACGTCGCGGAACCCGTTCACAAGCGATGATCCCGACATCGGCATTTGGATGTCAATTTTTCGAAATAGCTGATAACGGACAGCTGACATCGGACCGCGCCGTACCGATGAGAGTATCAGCTACCAACGAACACCTTTCAGCTACTTCGAGCGGACGCTGCGTATAGGACCGAACTGATGACGAAGACTTTTCTAATTATTTTGACGATATCGATGACGGCGCTTTGCTTCTTCGAGTATTCCGGCGCAACCTTTGCACGGGTTCGCGCGAATCCGCAAAACTTTTACAGCGTCAGAACCTATGGGGCAGTCGGCGACGGCAAGACGCTTGATACCGACGCGATAAACAAGACGATCGAGACCGTCGCGTCTAAAGGCGGCGGAACGGTGTTTTTCCCGGCGGGGACTTACTTGAGTTTCTCGATTCGCCTGAAGAGCAACATCACGATTTATCTCGACAACGGCGCGACGATCCTCGCCGCCGACCCCGTGAAACACAAGGGCAAATACGATCAGTGGGAGCCGAACCAGTGGGACATGTACCAGGACTTCGGGCATTCGCACTGGCAGAATTCGCTGATGTGGGGGATCGGGATCGAGAATTTCGCGATCGTCGGCCAGGGACGGATCGACGGGCTCGGTTTATCTCGACGCAGTCCGGGACCGCAAAAGCCAAGGACCGAAGGCGAGACGCCGACGAGCATGAAGAACAACGTTTCGCCGCTCGGCGAGACATCGCCGCTGACCGAAATGGACGGGCTCGGCACGAAGGCGATCGCGCTCAAGTTGTCGAAGAACATCACGCTCAAGGACTTTTCGCTCTATCGAGGCGGGCATTTCGCGCTGCTCGCGACGGGCGTCGACAATCTCGTCATCGACGGTCTCAGGGTCGACACCAACCGCGACGGTTTTGACATCGACTCGTGTCGCAACATCCGTATTTCCAATGTTTACGTCAATTCTCCGAACGACGACGCGATCGTTCTAAAAAGCAGCTACGCGCTCGGATTCCCACGCGCAACCGAGAACGTAACGATCACGAATTCGCAGGTTTCGGGGTTCGATCTCGGAACGATGCTCGACGGCACTTTCCAAACGACGCAGGAGTTCGCGCCCGACAAGGATCGTCCGACCGGTCGGATCAAGTTCGGCACCGAATCGAACGGCGGCTTCAAAAATATTGCGATCTCGAACATCAATTTCGTTCACTGCCGCGGTCTCGCGATCGAGACCGTTGACGGCGGTCCGATCGAGGATATCACCGTAACGAACATTACGATGCGTGACGTTCTGACGGCGCCGATCTTCATCCGAGTCGGCAAACGTCAGCGCGGTCCCGGCGGGACTCCGCTCGCGACGGCGAAACGCATAAACATCAGCAACGTCGTGGTTTCGGGAGCGCACTACGAGTACGCGTCGATCATCGCCGGCCTCGCGGAAAGTGCGGTCGAGGACGTCCGTTTGAGCAACATCCGAATTCATTGCGACGGTGGCGGGACGCTCGAAGACGCCGCGCGGGTTCCGCCCGAGAACGAAAAGAATTACCCGGAACCGAGCATGTTCGGAATCACGCCGTCGTACGGGTTTTATATCCGGCATGCCCGCGGCGTGACGTTCGACAACGTTGAGGTCTCGTTCGCCAAGGACGATCAGCGTCCGGCCTATTTTCTTGAAGACGTCGCGGGCGCAAATTTTTTCGGATGCGGCGCGGCCGTTTCGAAAGGAGTCAAATCATACGCGCTTCGGAACGTCTCGAATTTGCGGATCCTGAACGACCGCAACGTCGATGACATAAAGATCGGAAAGATCGAGGCGACGGAGTTTTGAAACTGATTATTCGGCTATTGAGACGATCGGCCGCGGATCACACAAGTTCCTGCGGGTGCGAAGCACGCATTTTGTCGATAGCACCACGTGGAGCGCAGCGAAACGCGGTGTGGAGTCACGGGCACAGGCGAGCGTGTGAAACACGCGTGTTTGTCAGGCGTTCGTACGGCAGCGCGTGGTCGACACACTCCGAGGTCGAAAATCTTTTCGAACACCAGGTTCGGCTTTGCCTTCACCGGGTGCTATCGAAACAATGCGTGCATCGCACGCTTGCGATCGTTGGAATTTCAGAATGAGCACGATCCCATTAGGCATTCGATACCGAAGTATGAAAACGAACTCCATTTTATTAATTCTGCTTCTCATTGCGGCGGCCTCGGCGGTTGCGCAGACAAAAACTGCGCCCGTGATGCTCGCCGACGATGGAAAGTATTTCACGCTGGCGAACGGGATCGTGACCGTCAAGATCGAGAAGGACACGGCGGCGATGGCATCGTTCCGATATCGCGATTGGGAAATTCTTGGCGGAATGGGACGCGACGGTTACTGGACGCTGCCTGCTGTCGGGCTCGACTTCGGACGTCGCCGGACCGCCGCGGTGCGGCTCGATCCGGCGACGAACAACGGCGAGCGGGCGATCGTTTCGTGCCGCTTCGAGTTCGATGGCGATCCCAAAACGGTCCCGTCTGACGTCGAGATGCGTTATGCACTGGGCCGCGGCGATTCCGGCGTTTATCTTGAGGAGATCTGGCACCACAAGCCCGAGCATCCGCGTCTGACGTTTCCGGTCGGCCGTTTCGTGGTCAAGTTGAACGACGAGATCTTCGATTGGATGACCGTCGACAAGTACCGTTCGATGCAGATGATCACGGCCGACGACTGGAATCGGGGGATCGTGATGAATATGAAGGAGGCGCGGCTGATGACCCAAGGCGTGATGAAGGGTCAGGTTGAGCACAAATACGACTACGCGGCCGTACAGTTCGAAACGCCCGCGTACGGCTGGTCGTCGACGAAAGACAAAATTGGCATTTGGCTGATCAATCCGTCGTTCGAGTACATGAGCGGCGGGCCGACGAAACTCGAACTTTCGGCCCATCGCGACGCAACATTCACCGACAGCCTGACGGCGCCGGCGCCGCCGACGATCCTCAATGTCTGGAAAGGGCCGCATTACGGCGGGACCGTGCTCGAGGTCGAAAAGGGTGAAGAATGGCGCAAGACGATCGGCCCGTTCATGCTTTACGCCAATTCCGCGCCGTCGACGCAGGCGATGTACAGCGGCGCTCTTAAAAAGGCGGCGGCCGAGGCCGGATCGTGGGTTTACCCCTGGGCCGTCGACGAAAACTACCCGGCGGCCGACCAACGCGGAACGGTATCCGGACAGATCGTGCTCAAGGATCTTCCGGGAACGAAGATGAAAAAGCTGCTCGTCGGCCTCGCGCATCCGGACTACAAAGCGTCGAACGGCACGACCGTCGATTGGCAAAAGGACGGCAAGTATTACCAGTTTTGGGTACGCGCCGGAGCCGACGGAACATTCACGATTCGAAACGTCCGTCCGGGCAAATACACGCTGCACGCGTTCGCCGACGGGGTTCTGGGCGAGTTCGCGAGAACGGGCGTGACGATCGAGGCCGGGAAATCGCTTAAGCTCGGAAAACTCGTTTGGAATCCCGTCCGTTACGGCCGTCAGGTGTGGGAGATCGGTATCCCCGACCGGACCGCGCTCGAATACAACGGCGGGAGCCGATTCATGCGCTGGGGACTCTACAACGACTATCCGAAAACATTTCCGAACGACGTCAATTATGTGATCGGAAAGAGTCACTTCGCAGCCGACTGGAACGTGATGCAGGTCCCGCGCGCAAAGGACGATACCGGCAAGGGGCGCGGCGACGAAACCGTCTGGCGCGTATCGTTCGAACTGCAGAGTGCGCCGAAAGGCAAGGCAACGCTTCGGATCTCGTTCGCCGGGGCGGAATCGCGCACGCTCGGTCTCAGGATGAACGATCAGCAAATCGGAACGCTCGGCAATCTTCCGGACACGGCCGTGATCCGGCGCAACTCGGTCCGTGGCTACTGGTTCGAGCGGGCCGTCGAATTCGACGCATCGACGATGAAAGCCGGGACGAACGTGCTGCAGTTGATCGTTCCCGCCGGAAATGTAATGCGTGGCGTCGAATACGATTATCTGCGTCTGGAACTGGACGAGAATGCTAAGTAAACACCGCATTTTCGTAATTGTAGTCGCGGTCATGCTGGCGGCGGTCTCGGCCTTCGCGCAGGAACCGGCGGTCAAAACACAGCCGGTCGTCGATTCTCCGATCGAAGTCTCGGGTTACAAACTTAAAAAGATCTACGAAAACGATTTCACGAAAAATCAGAAGATCGCGTTCGAGAAGGACCTGATCCGAAAAAATAACGACGGCGCGTGGACGCGAACGGGCAAACCTTCGAACGACGCCGAATGGATCGTTGAAGGCCTCGGCGGCGTCGAGATCCGCAACGGAAGGCTTCGCGCGTCGCCGGTTCCGTTCGACGCCGACGGAAAGCAGATCGACGACGCGGCGCGCTCGCATCTCGTAATCTGGAACAAACGGGTGTTTCCGGCCGACTTCCTGCTCGAATACGATATGAACCCGGGCGGATCGGCGAGCGGGCTGACGATCGTGTTCTTCTGCGCGACGGGGACGAACGGCGAGGATCTTTTCGATCTAAGCCTGCCGCCGCGGATGGCGGATTACAGGAATTACCACAGCGCGGCGATCGCGAACTACTCGGACTCGTACTTCAGCCGCAATACCGAGATCGAATCCGTGACGAACCGTTTACGCCGGAATCCGGGATTCAAACTCGTCGCGGAAGGCAAGAGCGAGACGACGGGCGATACGAACACAACATTCCACGTTCGCATCCTGAAGGTTGGTCCGCATATCGAGATCGAGATCGGCCGCAAGACGGTCCTGCGTTGGGATGATCCGGAAACGCCGCTCGGGGCGGGTCGGTTCGGACTCCGTTCGATGGCCGGAGTTTCGCTCGTAACTTACGATAATTTCAAGGTTTGGAAGGTGGGTCGAAAATAGTATGAAGGATTTGACCAAGTTGATCGTCGTTGTTCTTTTGCTTGCCGGCTCGGCTTTCGCGCAGAACCGCAAGCCGAACATCATTCTGATCTATGCCGACGATCTCGGGTACGGCGATATCGGGCCATTTGGGCAGAAGTACATCAAAACGCCAAATCTCGATAAGCTCGCGGCCGGAGGACTCAAATTCACGAACTTTTACGCGTCGGCGCCGGTTTGCGCACCGTCGCGCGCGAGCATCATGACCGGCTTTCATCAAGGCCGGGCAGTGATCCGCGGGAACAACAACGACAGGGGCGCGCGCGTCCCGCTCCGTCCGTCCGACGTCACGGTCGCCGAGGTCATGAAATCGGCGGGATACAGGACGGCGATGATCGGGAAATGGGGTCTCGGACTCGAAAATACGACCGGCGAACCGCGCAAACAGGGCTACGACTACTTTTTCGGCTATCTCGATCAGCAGCACGCGCACGATTACTATCCTTCGTACCTCTGGCGGAACGAGGAAAAGATCGAACTCGGAAAAAAGGTCTATTCGCACACGCTTTTCGAGAAGGAGACGCTCGATTTCATCGAATCGTCGAAGGGCGGGCCGTTCTTTATGTACCTGCCGTTCACGCTGCCCCACGCCAACAATGAACTTGGGCGCGCAACCGGCAACGGCATGCAGGTTCCGACCGACGCGCCGTATTCGAGCGAGCCGTGGTCGCCGCAGCAGCGCAATTACGCGGCGATGGTGACGATGCTGGACGCGACCGTCGGAAAGATCCGTGACACGTTGAAAAAGCTCGGGCTTGAGGACGACACGATCATCATCTTCACCAGCGATAACGGTCCGCAATCGGTCGTCGAGGGCGGTTACGACCAGACGCTGTTCCAAAGCAACGGCGGCCTGCGCGGGCTCAAACGAAGTCTTTACGAAGGCGGAATCCGCGAACCGCTGATCTTTTACTGGAAAGGAAAGATCAAGCCGAACCGCTCGAGCGACGCGGTTTGGGCGCAGTATGATTTTCTCCCGACGTTCGCCGAGATCGCGGGCGCCAAATTGACCGAAAAGACCGACGGCATCTCGATGGTTCCGCTTCTTTTTGGCAAAAAGCACCGGAAGCACGATTTCCTTTATTTCGAATTTTACGAAGGCGGCTTCATCCAGGCGGTCCGGATGGGCGACTGGAAGGGATTCCGGCGCGGACTCGAGGGAAAACTCGAGCTCTACAACCTAAAGAAGGATCCCAGGGAGTCGGACAATATCGCGTCGAAGAATCCGAAGACCGTCGCGAAGATCGAGGCGATCATGGCTCGCGAGCACGTGCCGTCCGACAACTGGGCGGCTGACGATGGCGATTGATTTGAACGAAGATTTCGTTTCGGAATTGCGATCATTGCATTTCGGCGGTTTTACCCGAACTCCGCGTACCTGGCGATCTCCGCGTGTTGAAATGGATCTCACGCAAAGTTCGCGAAGACAGCAGAGTCGGATCATGTGTCTATTGCGTTTGGCTGTATGGTTGAAGTCCGATGGGGACTGATCGGCGCCGGCGACATCGCCCGCGAGTTCGGCGCGGCACGTTGGCAAGCCGCGAACCGGCCGTCACGGGCGAAATCGGATCGGAAGTGGCGCGGATAACGGAGTTGATCTACGGTTGTCGGAATTAGTTTCCCGCCGAATATCCGCGAATCGACGCGATCTTTTTGTCGGCATCCGGTCAGTTGCTCGGGATCACAGTCGAGACGCCAGTGACCTATTCGTGTTGATCGGCGAAGTTTCGCGGACTGAAGTAGCCGGATGAACCAAGTTATGTGCAATTTATCCAGATATTTAGCGGTCGCCGTCATCATCTTCGGCGCTGCGGTCTCGGGCTTCGCGGATGTCACGCTTCCGGACGTTCTCGGCAGTTCGATGGTTCTGCAGCAGGAACAAAAGGCCCCGATTTGGGGCAATGCCGAACCTGGCGAAACGGTTGTCATTTCGTTCGAAAAGCAGAAACTGACGGTGGTTGCGGGTGCGGACGGGAAGTGGCGCGTCGATCTGAGACCGCTGAAGGCGAACTTCAAGCCGCAGCCGCTGACTATCGAAGGCCGCAACAAGATCGTTCTCAACGACATCCTAATCGGCGAGGTCTGGCTCGTGGCCGGACAATCGAACATGCAGCGGCTGCTAAGAGAGACGGCGAACGGCGGAGCGGCGCAGGCCGCCGCGAATCATCCGAACATCAGGCTGTTCAACGTCAGCCGCGAGGTCGCCTTCAAGCGAAAAGCGGGCCCGCTCGGAACGTGGGCGGCCTGTACGCCGAAGTCGGTCGCGGAGTTTTCGGCCGCCGGATACTACTTCGGAGTCGATCTCCAAAAAGCGCTGAACGTACCCGTAGGTCTAATCAATTCGAGCTACGGCGGATCGCAGGCCGAGGCCTGGACGCCGGTCGAATATCTGAACGCGGATCCGGAACTGAAACCGACCGTGGAAAAGACGAAGATCTGGGAAGAGGAACGACCGCGGGTGAAGGTCGAGTACGCGGCGGCGATCGAGAAATGGAAGCAGGATGCCGAAAAGGCACGTGCCGCTGGCGCGAGGCCGTCGCCCTCGCCTTCCGTACCGGACGCGCTGCGCGATTACCGCATCGCTTCGTCGATCTACGACCGAATGATCGAGCCGCTGATTCCGTTCGCGATCAAGGGTGCGGCCTGGTATCAGGGCGAATCGAACGAGGCCCGCGCCGAGCAGTACGGAATTCTTCTTCCGACGATGATCCGCGCGTGGCGCGAGCGTTGGGGCGAAGGGGATTTCCCGTTCGGGATCGTGCAGCTGCCGAATTATCGCCGGCAGAATGCGGAACCTGAAAGCGTACCGTGGAGTTTCATTCGTGAAGCTCAGCGGGTCACTGCGCTGAGAACCGTCAACACCGGGCTGATCGTCACGATCGATGTCGGCGAGGCGAACGATATCCACCCGAAGGACAAGGTTTCGGTCGGTAAACGGATGGCGATCTGGGCGCTCAAAAGTGCATACCGCCGCAATTTGAACGAAGGTCCGGTCCTGAAAAACTACGTAATCCGCGGCAGCAAGATTCTTCTGACCTTTTCCGAATTTGGAAGCGGGC
>JAKQII010000138.1 GCA_029557535.1 Acidobacteriota bacterium | reverse complement strand
CGGATATCGGTCAGCGGATTTCGGTCCATGATGACGAGGTCGGCGAGCTTTCCGGTCTCGATCGACCCGAGATCCTTATCGAGCCCGATGGCCTCAGCGCCAAAGATCGTAGCGACCCGCAGCGTATCCATCGTCGACATTCCGCCCGATTGCATCGCCCAGATCTCCCAGTGAACACCCAGCCCCTGCATCTGGCCGTGGCCGCCGATGCCGGCACGTCCGCCGGCCTTGACGATATCGGCCGCACCCGCGGCGATCTGCTTAAAGCTGTATTCTTCCGCACGGAACCACTGGCCGCGGCGGCGCATCATGCCGTTGATCAGCTCTTTCGGGATATAGCGTCCAAGACGTTTGTTGTTGAGAACGTCGGTATTCTGGAAGAAGTAGTTCTCGGCCCACGGCCCACCGTATGCAACAAGGATCGTCGGCGTATAGAACGTCTGGGTCTGTGCGACGAGCTCGACGACATCCTTGTAGATCGGCTGCAGCGGCAGCGAATGTTCGTGGCCAGAATAGCCGTCGATCATCTGCGAGATGTTGAGCTTCATGTCAAGAGCGCCTTCGGTCGTCGGCGATATCTTGTTGTCGTAACACGCCATCGCCACCATCTGTCGGACGTTGCGGTCGCCGACGACGTACTGCTTCAGCGTATCGGTCTTATAGGCGTCGCGGTAGCGTTTAATATAAGCATCGACCGATTCTTTATTATCAAGCCCGACGCCCGAAAAAACGCCCGGCCCGGTCGTGTAAACGCGCGGCCCGATGATCTCGCCGGTCTCGACGAGGTCGGCATAGGCATAGACATCTGTCGTCGCCGATTGCGGATCGCGCGTCGTCGTTACGCCGTATGCGAGGTTCGCCAGATATTGCCAGACCTGATTTTGATGCAGGTCGCGCGGCGGCCACATATGAGCGTGGACATCGACGAAGCCCGGGACGATCGTCTTGCCGGTGACGTCGATCGTACGGGCACCGGCTGGGATGGCCACTTTGCCCTTCGGGCCGATCGCGGCAATGCGGTTATTGGTAACGACAACGTCGCCGCGTTCGATCACCTCATTGCCTTTCATCGTGATGATGCGTGCACCTGAGAGCACGACCGTGCCGCTCGGCTTCGGCCGGGCGGCGGTCACCTTGATATCGGTGGTCTCCGGCTTTTCGTCAGTGATCTTCTGGCGGTAAAGGCTCGTTCCCCACGACCAGCTGACCGATTTGCCGTCAAGCGACCAATTGAGATGATCGCCGCCAAAGGCCGACATCTTTTTGAAAGGCACATTTGCCGTCGGGCCGCCGAGGTTTACGTTGACCGTATCGCGGCCGGAACGCGGCACCGTGACGATGTAGTGTTTGCCCTGCAGTTCGAGAAACACCCTGCTTCGGTCAGGCGAGATCTTCATCGTGCCGGCCGAAGGCTGCTGAGGCGGAGTCCCTTTGCCGGTAACGCGCATATGAACGCGGCGGTCATAGCCGTCGAGCCTGATCGACGCGAGGCCCATTCCGGTCGTCAGATAAACGCGATCAGGGTCGTCCGAAAAATGCGGAAAGCGGCCGCCTTGCGTCGGTGCGATCTGGACCGCTTCGCCGCCGCC
>JAKQII010000172.1 GCA_029557535.1 Acidobacteriota bacterium | reverse complement strand
CTTGCTGTTCATCCAGTTATCGCGGAGGTCGGCGTCGGCGATAACTGGATGAACAGCAAATAGGCTGGATTTCAGCCCGTGATCACTTTCCAGCGCTTGTAGAACGCCCCGCGCATCGACGGCAGCACTGCGCCGATGCACCGGACAAAAAGGTCATTGATGACCGTCAGGAAGCCGGGTCGGACGAAATCGACGAAGAGGCAGTATCGCGGATGATCGGATTCGTTGAACGACTGGTGAAGGAGCGTATCGTCGAAAATGAACAGTTTTTCATCCTTCCAGTAGTTTTTGGTGTCCCCGACCTGGATGTAAACGCCCTCTTCCTTTTCATCGTTGATGCAGTAAAGCATCCGGAAACATGCCCGCAGCGGGCCAAAATGCGAGGTCGTCGATGATCTGACGTTGAACGCTGATATCCCGATCGTCCGAATGAACCGGAAATCCTTTTCAAACGCCTGCACCTTGATCGGACAATCCACTTTTTTCTGATACCACTTGAAAAAAAACATCGCGCGCGGCAGTCCTTCGGTGTACTTCTCGATCTCAGCGCCCAAGTTCTCCGTCTTGATCGCGGCGATCAGTTCCTTGATCTCCGACTGGTGTGCCGGCGGCAGATCTTCAAGCTTATAGACACCTTTGTTGAGGTACGGCAGCGAGAAAATGTCGAACAGCAAGTTAAGCGGAGATGTCAGCCACGTCAGAACGCCGTTGCCGAGGAAGTACTTTTTGAAGAGTTGAAGGCTCCGATTGTCGTTGCGCATGACATCGTACAAGCCGATCAGAAAGAACGGGATGAAGACATAGGGATACACGTAACACAAGCCCAGGAAAACGGCGACCAGCAGGGAATACTTGAGGTTCTTTTTCATCGACCGTCGCCGCCCGAGCGCTTGCGAGAGCTCACTAAAGCTAAAAGCGGCGTAACGCAAGTATCGACTGGATCATCATCGATTGCAACCGGATCCGGCAACCTGATCGTCGGGTTTTTTCCATGAACACGGCCTGTCCGGCAGAAGCTACGCACCGCGTTTGTCGACTCGAAGCTTCTGAATCGGGACCGGTTCGCCGCGCGGTTCTTCCGGTTCGGGCTTTGCGTGGGTGCTAGTTTGAACTCCGCTGAAATTCGGCGCGCAGCATAAAGCTTCCGTCCGTGACGATCCGATCACCGACGTTGAGTCCCTCGAGTACGGTTACGACGCCGTTCGACTCCGTTCCGAGCCTCACCGGGCGAAGTTCGAACTTTGTCGGATCCACGGTCGCGAGGAAGACGACCTTTCGCGCGCCGACGGTTTGAATCGCTGAAACCGGGACCATCGGAACGGTTCGTTCGGCATCGCCCGTCCCGCCGAAGGCAACGCGCACGTACATCCCGAGTTTAAGCTGGCGATCAGGGTTCGCGAGTTCAACGCGGACCTGCGCCGTGCGCGTCGTTTCGTCGAACTTCGGATCGATGTATGCGACCTTTCCGCGGAAGAGCCTGTTCGCGAACGCTTCCGATGCTATGCTCGCACCGCTCCCGACCGTGATCCGCGAAAGCTGCGGTTCATAAACCTGCGCGATGACCCAGACCTCGCTGAGATCCGTCACGCGGACGATCTCCTTGTTCGCCTCGACAACCTTGCCGACGTTCGCCGCGCGGCTCGTTATCGTTCCCGAAACCGGTGCGACGACGGCGATCTCGGACGTGATCTGCGAAACCGAACGCAGTGAATCGATGCGATTCGGGCTCAGACCGTAAAGCAGCAGCCGCTGCCGCGCCGCCGCCCGTTCGGATTC
>JAKQII010000153.1 GCA_029557535.1 Acidobacteriota bacterium | reverse complement strand
CGCGATGTCGGATTTCTGGTCGCCGTCAAAGTCGCCGGAAACGAAGAAATCGCTCGCGAGCCCCCAGTCGGAGGCGACCGTCGAACCGTCACCGGCGCGGTTGATGAACCAGCGGACCTGGCCGTTCGGGCCGCCGCCGATATTGCGGATCACGACGCGGTCGGTCTTGCCGTCGCCGTCGTAGTCAAGAACGTGCTGCTGGGGGGCGGCGGTCGCCTGCGTGACGCTCGCCCATGACGTGCCGACGCGAATGCCGTCAACCTGAACCGTCGGGTGGGTCGACGCCGTTCCCTGGCGCAGCGACACCGTGCCCATACTGACGTCCGTTGCCGTCGTATCGATCGCGGTCAGGGTTGCGGCCGGCTCCGTCGCGGGAACACTTGGGCTTACGAAGAGATCGCATGTATCGTTGGTGGCGCCGTCAATGATCGAATACTTCGCAACGACCAGATACGTCGTATTGAGGGAATACGTAAATCCGGTGAACGCAACGTTCGGATCCGAAGTAGCCGCCTTTGAAAAGCCAAACGCGATGTTATTCGACGCATCCTTCTTGATGAACGTGCGACAGCGAAAAGCAGTGCCTACCGGATCCGCACCGAGATGGAAGAAATAACCGCCGATCGGATCAATCGCGGCGTCGGTGATCCTGAGCATATATGCGGCATAAACCGTGCCCGTTGTCTGCACGGGAAACACATGATTGTCATCTTCGCCTGACGTTGTCATCGAAACGCCGTTTCCGACTCCGGAACCTGGATAGCCAGACAATGTTAAACCCGGAGACGTAACGGTGATCGGGTTCGTGCCGCCGGCGCTGTGTGCGGTCCATCCGTTGGCGGTCAGCAGCGCACCGGCAGAGTAATCAAAGTCCTCAACGTAGATCGGTGCCTGCGCACTTGCTGAAACAGCAAAAAGCGAAATGACAACGAAAAGTCCAAATACAAAAGTACGTTTCATATCTCTCCTCGTATTACTTTGTGATTCTCGAAAATCTATTGTGCGATCGTCCGTAAAAGACAACGCAATGGGGCAAATCAACTGAATTCTCGAATTGCCGAAAGAATAGCACAGAATTCAGGTGATTTCGATGCATGACGGAGGCCAGTTCGCACAAAATTAACAGGCTCCAAATGAACTCTGATAATATTCGATCGAGGTTCGAGAAATGAAGTTCATCATTTACGCCCTGTTGTGCATGGCGTTGGTCCCGGTCAGCATTTTTGCCCAAGCCGATGACGAAACGATAAAGATCGACACGCGGCTCGTCGAGGTTCCGGTCGTCGTCACGGACAAGACCGGTCGCCCGGTAATGAATCTGAAGCGGTCGAACTTTGTTGTTTACGAAGATGGAAAGCCGCAGGATATCGCCGAATTCGCGACGACAAGCGCGCCGTTCGAGGTCGCGTTGGTGCTCGATACATCGGGGTCGACGCGATCGGAACTCGAACTGATCAAACGTGCGGCCACCGAGTTCATTGCGTCGCTCCGTGCCGGCGACCGCGTTTCGATTATTTCCTTTGAGGTCGAACGGACCGAGTCCGAGGCGCATTCGGTGAGCGAGGTGCTCTGTCCGCTGACCTCCGACCGTACGGTGTTGAAGAAAGCTCTGGAGCGCGTTCAAACGAGCAATTCGACTCCGTACTACGACGCCCTCTTAAAGGTTGCCGAAACTGTCTTCTCAACCAAGCCTTCCGCCGAATTCAGGGGGCGACGGGCGATCGTCGCGCTCACGGACGGTGTCGATTCCGCGAGCGCCGTTGAATTCGATGCGGCGCGCGAGTCTCTGGAATCCGGCGGGATCATGAGCTTTTTTATCAAGCTCGATACTCGCGAGTTCTTCGAGGAAAATCTGATGGGCGATTGTCAGTTCGCGACACGAATGTCGCCGACACAGATCCGGCGCTTTTACCGCACTTACTATCCCCGCGCAAGGGTTGAAAAGACGTTTGATTTCTGCAAGCTCGGTGACTTTGAGCGGCTTGAGATCAGCAAGGGACTCTATGAGATCGCCGGTAAAGAACTTGACGAACTGGCGAAACGGTCGGGCGGCCGGGTGTTTCCCGCCGCGGATCTCAACGAAGCCCGCACCGCGTTCCGGTCGGTCGCGGACGAGATCGGGACGAAATACTCGCTCGGTTATTATCCGTCGAACGAAACGCGTGACGGTTCATTTCGAACGATCCGCGTCGAACTGAAAAACGTGCCGGCCGGGACGACCGTCAGGGCGCGGGAAGGATATAACGCCAAGTGATTTTGGAATGGGGCTTTGGGATTTCGGATTTAGATTCAAAGTTCAAGATTCAAAATTCGAGACACGCCTTGAATCTTGAATCTTGAACCTCGCATAGTCATCTTATTTGGAATTTGGAATCCCGTTTGCGAGAATAACGATCATGAAATCCAAGTTCAATCGTGTCATTCTGTTGGTTCTGGACAGCGCCGGGATCGGCGAAATGCCGGACGCCGCCGACTGGGGTGACGCCGGCAGCGACACACTCGGCCATATTTTCGAATCCCGTCCGCTGAATGTTCCGAACCTGCAGCGTCTCGGTCTCGGAAATATCCGTCCGCTCGAGAATCTTCCGGCGGTCGAGTCGCCGATCGGCAGCTTCGGGAAATGCACGCTCAAGTCGAACGGAAAGGACACGACGACCGGTCATTGGGAGATGGCCGGGATCATCCTCAAGCGCGCGTTTCCGACTTTTCCACAGGGTTTTCCACAGCGGATCATCGGTGAATTCGTCGACAAGGCGAGAGTTCCGGGCGTGCTTGGAAACGTTCCGGCAAGCGGAACCGAGATCATCAAGGAACTCGGAGAAGAACATATGCGGACCGGCAAGCCGATCGTTTATACCTCGGCCGATTCGGTTTTCCAAATCGCCGCCCACGAAGAGATCATTCCGATCGACCGTCTTTACGAGATCTGCGAAATCGCGCGGAAGATGCTCGACGGCGACGACAGGGTCGGGCGAGTGATCGCGCGGCCATTCCTCGGGTCG
>JAKQII010000129.1 GCA_029557535.1 Acidobacteriota bacterium | reverse complement strand
AAGAAGGCGACCGCGCCGAGCGCCATGAAACACCACCCCATGATCGGCACCGGCTTGACGGAGAAAGCGCCGCCGCAAACCACGGCCGCGCCGTAGCAAATGATCCAGACCGGGATCATCATTTCAGAATGTCCGAAACGCCACAGGCCGAGCGTGATGAAAACGCCGCAAAGCATCGGCGGCAACGAGTTCATGATCAGTTTCCGGGCCGGTCCGGAGGCCAGTGACGATTTCGAAAGTTTCGACTTCTGCCACATCGCCAGGAAACCGATCGAACCTGCGAGCGCCGCCTCGGCGAGCCAAACTTTCAACCAGTCGGCGATGAGTGGTGCGAAATTGTTGGCGATATATGACGCGGCGACCGCAGTGACGCCCATCAGCACCCCACCGTAACCGGGAACCGCCGTAAAGCTCGTCGAGCGTTCCATGGTTTCGCGGATATAACGCAGATTGTCGATCGCCCGATCGCCGATATTGACCGGCTCGCGTTCGTTGTCACGTAATGGATTCAGCTGTCCCATATGTCAAACGCAGAATATGCCAAGTTATTGGGTGTGTCAAGGACTTTATGATACAAAGCAGCTTCAAAATTCAAGATTCAAAATTCAAGACATTCAATTGCCAAGATCCAACGTCCATGGAATTTGGATCTTGTTAATCCCAAACCCCAAAACGAGACTTTTGAATCTTGAATTGTGAATCTTGATTTCCGAATCAGCGTCCGAGCTGTTTGCGGAATTGCCTTAGCTGCGGATCGGTCGTGCCGTCGGTGTTGGCGAGGAATTTCTGAAACATTTCAGCCGCCTCGGTTTGGCGGCCGTTTTCCTGGTAGAGGCTTCCGAGCAGGAACTGCGATCGAAGGCAATCCGGCCGGGAACCCGGGCCGACGACCGACTGGATCTCTTCGAGTTCCCGAAGCGCTCCCTCTTTGCGATCGGTCGAGTAAAGGAGAACTGCTAGGTTTGTTCCGAATTCGCAGCGAGCGAACGGAAATGTCTCTTTGCCCCGTGCCAATATCGCCTCGGCATCGCCGGTTTTTCCGGCTTGTTGAAGCATTACTGCCTCCTTGATCTCGGCAGTCGGCGACGGATTACGCTGTGCACCCGGAATGTAAGGAAAGTCGTTCGGAGCATACGCCCGTGATTCGGCGATGATCCATTCGTATTGCCGGATCCGGGCCGGATCGACCGTTCCGCGAAATGCGTCAAGGCGGTTGGCCGGCACGTAATAGCGTTCGGCGATCGTTGCGCGACGAAAACGGTTCTCGGTGCTTTCAAGATTCGGCAACGCGAGATAAACGCCGACGACGATTAGCCCGGCGAGCGCGCCGATAAAGAATCTCGCTGGGCGGCGCGCGTATCGCCAAACGACATAAAAGACGGCGGCCAGCATGATGACCACCGGGACGATCGTCCAAACCGAAGACGGCATTCCAAACGCGTTGGCAAGATTAGGCGTGTACCAGCTGTCTTCCCAAAGCAGTTTTGTCCAAAAACTGTTATGCGGATATTTGAATTCCGGCGGCGCGAACGGGAAAGTCAGGATCGGAATCGTGCAGAGCACGAACGAGATCGCGAACAGGAAGCCTTGCCAGAGATTCGAATAATCGTAGGTATCACCGTCGAAGAACGAGTCGAGCATCAGCGGCAGGAGCATTATCAGATATCGCGGCCCGAATGCCCATCCGCCGTGCGCCGCGCCGTGGCCGCTCATCACAATGACGGTGACGACGATGGCGGCGATCTTCACCCGGTGACGCAATGTGTTCGATTCGCGTGACGAAAAGAATGCGGCGATTGACAAGAGGAGGATCGGCGCCGTGAAGAAAAGCCCGCGCGACGGCGAGAAGATGAGCACATAGAGATTGGAAAGCGAGGGCAGTCCGATCCCGTAAACACCCTGTCCGGCGACTTCCGCCCATTCGGGAAATGACTCGTGCCCGTACGAGAACTCGAGCAGCGATCCGAACAGAGTATTGTTGTAAATCAATAGGACGACCGCAAAGGGAAGCCCGCCGGCGATGAAGAATACAATGTTCCGAAGCCGGTCGTTCTTGTTTGTGAACAAGAGCGATAGCCCGATCACGGCAACCGGAACCGCCGCCGCGAACTCACAAAGAACCGCAACTCCGCTGATCGCGCCCGCCAGAAAGCAATTGCGCAGGAAGATCCTTCGGGCGTCGAAAATGACCCGATACGAGATGTAGATCAGGACGCCGACCAGGACGTGCGAAAAGAACAAAAGCGAGTAAACAAAAAGCGGTGACGCGAAAAACAGGACCGTTAGCGAAAGTTCGTCGGTGTCGCGTGCGTAGAGCCACAATCCGAGAAGCAGCAGCGGCAGCGTCGAAAGAAAGAAACGCATCACGAACCAGCTGATGCGGATGTTCGAATCGTTTGGCGGTCCGATCGCAGCACGCGTCAGCGCGTAGATCGGCGCCGCGATCATTGCGATTCCCGGTGGTTTGTTCGAATAAACATGATTATCGATGCGCGCCGTATCGACGTTGGGGCCGATCAAATCCTCGGTCCAGGCTATGTCGAACGAAGACTTTTCGACGAGGGATGCGGCGGTTGCCCAACGCGTAAGCTCGTTGGCGGATCCGCCGTGGGGAAACATTGGCAGAAGATAGATCGCCAGAAAGAGGTATATCGAAATGATCCAGAAGCCCTTATTTTTTTCCACCGTTCTTCTTGTCGGCAAATTCGACCATGTTCTCGATGGGGGGTGCGTTCTCGTCGGCGGTCTGAAATGTCAATCGCTTTCCGTGTAACCGGAATACGTTTCCATTCCATTTGTAAGAAGAACGAGTCCAATGAGTCGGGCAACAAAGCTGCTCCTCGTCTCCAGTTATCTTCGAAGTATCGAGTTCGCCGACGACGTATCGGTCCTGACCGTACAATTCGAGGACGACCAGGCCGTCTTCAACCCGAAGATCGCGAAGCCCGCCGTCCGCACGGTCTCCGGTTCGAAAATACCAGATCAGTTCCGGCTGACCGTTCTTCCACTCGTAAATATACACGAGTTGAGGGATCGCCGAACCGCCGGTTTCGATCTTGAGGATGACTGCGGCTTCGTCCTTTCCGTCGCCTGTCGCGTCAAAATATCCGACTCGCGAGAGCGAAAGGCCTGTTCGCTCGACCTCGTCGTTCATCGTCATCGGTCGTTTGCCGTTGACCAGCTCGGCGTCGTTCCGGTCCGAATCCATCCATCCGCGGGGCAACGGATAATTGAAATTCTTGAAGTCGAACCGGCCGATTTCCGATTCCGATGTCGTCGCGACGCTTTTGAAGATCCGCTCCTGGAGATTCGGGACGGTCGCGGTGGGCGTTGGCGTCGTTGCAGGATTTTCAACCACGGTCGACTCTACCGGCGCCGACCGCTCCGCGATCGACGTCTGCTCGCCGCCGCAGCCTGAAAACAGAATTGCAGCAAGATCAAGCACTAATAATGCCGAAACGAGAACCCTTGAATTCATTGACGAGTAAAGCTTGTTAAAGTCGGACGGCGTGCTGCAATGATTTTAGACTCATAAGTAATCATACGCAAAGCCGTCACAATTCAGTCTCTCGTCAAACTGCGGTACTTGATACGGTGCGGTTGGTCGGCGTCGTGCCCAAGACGCCGTTTTCGGTCTTCTTCGTACTGCGAAAAGTTGCCGTCGAAATAGACGACCCGCGAATCGCCCTCGAAAGCGAGGATATGCGTCGCGATCCGGTCCAGAAACCAGCGGTCGTGACTGATGACGGCCGCGCACCCGCCGAAGTTCTCGAGCGCCTCTTCAAGCGCCCGCATCGTGTTCACATCCAGATCGTTCGTCGGTTCGTCAAGAAGCAGCACGTTGGCTCCTGACTTGAGCATTTTCGCTAGATGGACGCGGTTGCGTTCGCCGCCGGAAAGTTGTCCGACGCGCTTCTGCTGATCCGTTCCCGAAAAATTGAACCGGGAAACGTAAGCCCGCGAATTGACCTCGCGCTTTCCGAGTTGGACAACGTCTAACCCGTCGGCGATCTCTTCCCAGATCGTCTTGTCGGGATTCAGCGCGTCGCGCGACTGATCGACGTATCCCAGTCTGACT
>JAKQII010000128.1 GCA_029557535.1 Acidobacteriota bacterium | reverse complement strand
CCTTGCTCGCCTTGTTATTCGCTTCATTCGCCCTCGCGAACTGCGTGAGGCCTCAGCCTTCTCCAGAGTCCACCAATGTCGAAACCGTAAATGTGGGAACCGTGTTGAAGGATACCGAGAACCCTGAAGAAGTCTCGACATGTGATCTTCTGCAGAACCGTGCGGCCTACGACCGCAAGGTCATTGAGGTCACGACGTTCGTCATCAATGAAAATGAGGATTTCACGCTATTTGATCCTGAATGTCCGGTCGAATTTCAGAATATCTGGTTGGAATACGGTGGGAAGAAAAGTTCCAGCGCTGTCTATTGCTGTGACGTTGCCCCGAGCCGGGAGAGGCCGCAATCGTTAAGAGTGGACGACCTTACGCTTGAGATCCTTGATGACGAGAAATTCAAAGCGTTCGATCGGATGGTCCATGACGGCGACTCGATGATAAGGACGACGCTGATCGGCAGATTCTTCGCCGGACGGCCGCCGAACAAGGATGTCGATAAATGGCACGGTTTCGGGCACTTGGGAATCTATTCAATGTTCGTGATACAAAGGGTCACCGACGTGAAGCCGCGCGATCGTGAAGATCTGAACTACGCATCACCAGGAGAGCCCGCTATTCTTGATAGTTACAAATGGGTTCAAAGCCTGAGCCTGAACGAGTCCGCGCTCGAGATTCAAAAGGCGGCCGATCATGGGGCAAAAACTTGGCGATTCGACGACCCAAAGAGAGTCGCCAGGGACGCGCTGATACGCGCTGCCAGCCTATCAGAACGGCAGGTGGCGGGCATTGAAGTGGCGGAAAGCCGGAACGGGTACGGGCTTTTCCAACTCACGACTTCATCCGACATCGTTTACTTCGTCGAAGTCAGTCGGGATCATTGGCTCATTTATTATGCCAAGGATCCCAATCGGATTGTTTGGCGCGCGATCAAGGTCTACGAAATGAAAAGAAAGCGCAGCGCGTAAGTATCAATCCCCGCTCAATCAATCCTCAAACTGCTTCCGTAAACTCTCAGTGTACGGCGCGCGCGCCACGCCTTTTTCGGTGATGATCGCCGTCACCAGATCGTTCGGCGTGACGTCAAAGGCGTAATTGCTGACTGAAATTCCTTCAGGCGCCAGCTGGATGTCCTTGACGTGCGTCACCTCGCGGATATCGCGCTCCTCGATCGGGATGTCGTCTCCGGTCGGGCAGTTCATATCAACCGTCGAGAGCGGTGCGGCGACGTAGAACGGGATGCCGTGGCGTTTCGCCAGAACCGCGACCATATACGTGCCGATCTTGTTCGCGACGTCGCCGTTGGCGGCGATCCGGTCCGATCCGACGACTACCGCCTGCACCTTCCCTTTCTTCATCATATGGCCGCTCATGTTGTCGGTGATGAGTGTGACCGGGATGTTGTCCTGATCGAGTTCCCACGCGGTCAGGCGCGCGCCCTGCAGGTACGGACGCGTCTCGTCGGCGATTACGGCGATCGTCTTTCCCTGATTGACGGCTCCGCGGATGACCCCGAGCGCCGTTCCCCAGACGCCGCCCGTCGCGAGTGCTCCCGCGTTGCAGTGCGTGAGGACCGTCGCGTTGTCATCGATCAGCGCGCCGCCGAAATCAGCGATCAGGCGCTGCGCCTCGATATCCTCGTCGTGGATCGCCTTCGCGTCTTCGAGCAAGATCCCTTTGATCTCGCTGACCGACTTCCCTTCGGACTTCGCGGTCTGAAAAGTCCGCTTCATCCGATCGATCGCCCAAAAGAGATTGACCGCGGTCGGCCGCGTTGTCGCGAGCGCATCGCCGACAAAATCAAGCTCGTCCTCGAGATCCGCGACGTCCATCCCGACGAACTGCCTCGCCCCGAGCGCCATGCCATACGCGGCTGAAACGCCGATCGCCGGAGCGCCGCGCACGACCATGTCGCGGATCCCGTCCGCGACGTCGTTATAGGTCTTGAGAACGAGCCATTTCTCTTCGGTCGGAAGAAGACGCTGATCGAGCATCAGCACGCCTTCATCGCTCCACTTCACGGGTATGATCATGATTCTTCCTTTGTGTTGGTCTGAAACCGTCAGTCTGTTAAAACGAAACTAAAATCTTACGGAAATTCGCAACCCCAGACAAGAAACGTGAAACCTTTTCGGCGGTCCGGCTCGTTATTGGGTTGTCCGAGGGAAGAAATATGAATCTTGAACACACGCTCGACCGCGTCCACGCAGCAGTGACCGGAAATCGGATTCTCCAGTTATTCACGGTGTTTACTCGTCTTGTACTTTTTGTCGGATTCACACCGCCGAGCATCATCAAGATCATGAACAAGCCGTTCACCGTGCTTCCCGATTCAAATCCGGTCGGACATTATTTCAACGCACTGTACCAGACCGGGTTCTATTACCAGTTCATCGGCTGGGCGCAGCTGACCGCTGCGGTTCTCCTTCTTTTCCCGAGAACGGCGCACATCGGCGCGTTGCTTTTTCTTCCGATCATCGCCAACATCGCGGTCCTGACGGCTTCCGTCGGATTCGCCGGGACCTGGCTCGTAACCGCTCTGATGACAGTCGCGGCGACCTATTTGGTTGCGTGGGAGTATGATCGGCTGAAACCGGCGGTGTTCGGTGCGCGGATCGGACGGCCGAAGCCGCTTGCGTTCGGAAGTACCTTGTTTCCGGTTCTTTTCGGGGTCGGCGGGATCCTAACGGGAGCCGCCTGGTGGTCGATCCGTCTCGGCAATTTTTCGAATTATCTGAACATCTCTTTGATCCTTGGCGCAATGGGAACGGTGTTCGGCGTCGTCTTCGGTCTCCACTTCAAATACATGCGGACAGGTCCGTTTGGCGATACGCCCGATGCCGGCTGAATCGTTCCTCAAAGCCGGACCTTGAGCGCGTGCACGAGAGTAAGCATCAACTCGCTGCAATCAAAGCACTTACAACGACTCAGATCGTTTCGGACTATAACCACTGGTACCATCCGTTTGAAACTTCATAATCGGATGGTTTATAGTTTGGCGTGCATTCCTATTGAATCAGCCAATAACTTTGCAATCCGAAAAGGGAGATGTTGTCCGAAGATACTCGATTTATGCATTCAAGTGCAGTTAGTTTGAAGACCGAACAAAGGTTCAGGGAGGATTTTGAATTGAAACGGGAATTGCCTGAAAACCTCAGGCTGCTTGACCGGATCAGCGGGAATTTTTTCTGGTCCTGGCGACGGGAGGGGGTCGAACTCTTTCGTGAACTCGAACCCGCGCTCTGGGAGAAATGCGAGCAGAGCCCGCGATTGCTTTTGAAACGAATCCGGCCGCTGCGGCTTTGGCAAAAATCGCTCGACGCCGATTATGTCGACCGGATCGGCACATTTGCGGCAATGATGGACGAGTACCTCGCCCCCGGGCCGATCGTTCAGGGGCGGATCTCGCCGTCGAACCCCGTCGCGTACTTCTGCGCCGAGTTCGGCGTTCACAATTCCCTTCCGAATTATTCCGGCGGTCTTGGCATTCTGGCCGGCGACCATCTCAAATCGGCAAGCGACCTGAATATTCCGCTGGTTGCGATCGGCTTGCTCTATCGTTACGGCTATTTCAGGCAAAAGATCGCGCACGACGGTTGGCAGGAGGAGCGTTATAACGACGTTTTCGAATCGGAACTCGCGTTGACGCCCGTTCTCGACGAAAACGGCGATCGACTGACCGTAACTGTCATGATCCGCGGCCGTGAAGTCCTGACACAGGCCTGGCTGGCCGAGGTCGGACGGATCAAACTTTACCTGCTGGACACAAATGTCCCCGAGAACAGCGAAGTTGATCGCTACATCACCGGCCACCTGTACGGCGGCGATTCCGAAACGAGGATCGTTCAGGAAAAGGTCCTCGGGCTCGGCGGCGTCAGACTTCTGCGGAAATTGCGGATCGATCCATCAGTTTATCATCTCAACGAAGGCCATTCGGCGTTCTTGACGCTCGAATTGGCCCGCGAGATCCTGGCCGGCGACGAATCGCTGACGTTCACCGACGCAATGGCGCGGGTCCGCGAGAAGTGCGTTTTCACGACGCATACGCCTGTCGAGGCAGGCAACGACGTTTTCTCGCCTGATCGTCTGCAAAGCTGTTTCAGCGCCGCGTTTGTCGAGTCGCTCCGTTTGACCGGCGAGGAGTTCTTGTCGCTCGGCCGCACGGATCCCGACGACCCCGACGAATGGTTTGGGATGACTCCTTTGGCGCTTCGCATGGCGCGTTCGGCGAACGGTGTGAGCGCAAAACACGGAGAGGTTTCGCGAGCGCTCTGGCACAAGATGTTCCCGTCGGAGACCGCGGTCGACGAAGTCCCGATCAGCCACGTCACGAACGGCGTCCACGCTCCGACCTGGATAGCGCCAACTCTTAAAGCGCTGTATTTCCGCCATATCGGTCCGAATTGGACGTCGCTGCTGACCGATCCGGCAGCTTGGCGCGAGGCGATCGAGCGGATTCCGGACGCCGAACTTTGGAAAGTTCACACCCAGCTCAAGCATCTCTTGATCGCATTCATCCGGCAACGAACGCTTGCAAAAGAGACGGGACTGCAGAACACGATCAACGAGCATGAGGATACCCGAATGCTGCTCGATCCCGACGTTTTGACGATCGGTTTCGCGCGTCGTGTCGCCGCGTACAAGCGATGGAACCTGATCATGACGGATCTTGAAAGGCTCCTGAAGCTCGTCGACGATCCGGCGCGACCCGTCCAATTCGTCTTCGCCGGAAAGGCGCACCCGCAGGATCTGACAGGCAAACAACTGCTCCAGAATCTGATGAGCATCAACCATGATTCAAACTGGCAGAAACGCGCAGTGTTCGTGGAAGACTATGACCAGGAGGTCGCACGATACCTTGTTCAGGGCGTCGACGTGTGGATGAACGTCCCGCGCCGCCCGCTCGAAGCCAGCGGCACCAGCGGCCAGAAAGCGGCGATGAACGGCGGACTTAACTTTTCGATTCTCGACGGCTGGTGGATCGAGGGCTATAACGGCGTCAACGGTTTCTCTATCGGCGAACTCAACGTCGGCCGAGACCAGGAAGTCATCGATCTCGAAGACGCAGAATCGCTTTATCGGGTTCTCGAAGAGCAGATCGTTCCGGCTTATTATTCGACCGATGAGCACCGACTGCCGGTCGAATGGATCCGCAGGATGAAAGACGCTTTGGCCACGTTGACAACGCAGTTCTCGAGCGATCGCATGGTCCGCGATTACGTCGCGCAGATTTATCGCTGATTCGACGGTGGGTTTTCGGCTATAATGGTCACGGCTCGAAACCGTGGCCATTACTACATTTCGCTATGAACCAGAACCAGTTTCAAGTCGGCGTGATCAAGCCGGTTGAATGCATGAAGGAAGCTTGGGAACTGATTAAACCCGATTACTGGCTTCTTTTTGCGATCACAATCGTCGGCGCCATGATCGGCGGCGCGACGATGTATATCCTTCTCGGCGCGATGATGTGCGGGATGATCTTTTGTTACCTGCAGCGCATCGACGGGCACGCCGTTGATTTCAACGGTCTTTGGAAAGGGTTTCAATGGTGGTTGCCTGGCCTGATCGTCGGACTGATCATGTTCGTGCCGATGTTCGTCGTATACCTGATTCTCTACGTACCGTTCATTGCGGCTATGGTCATGGGATCAAAGCTCAGCGAGGGCGAGTTGATGGGGCTGCTCGGCGGCGCGTTCGCGGTCGATCTTGTCGTGATCATCGTGATGGTATGCTTCCACACGCTTCTGATGTTCAGTTTCCCGCTGATCGTCGATCGCAATCTTGGCGCGTTCGCCGCCATGAGACTAAGCGCAAGGGCGGTCTGGAAGAATCTCGGGGGCGTCGCCGGCTTGTACGGCGTCGGATTTGCGCTGAGTCTCGTCGGCCTGCTCGCGGCCTGCGTTGGGATCTATTTCGTGATCCCGATCATTCTCGCGGGAAACATGCTCGCATACCGCAAGATCTTCCCTGCCCTCGGCCAGAGCAATTTTCCTCCGGCGCCGTCATCGTTTGAAAACGCCGGCAGTTACCGTTAACAGAAATGTCGCAACTTAAGGAACTCGAAACAAACGACGACCTGGCCGCGTTATTCGATCGGTCGTTCAGAGAACCCGTGTTCTTTTTCAAACACAGCCTGACATGCGGGATCAGCTCGATCGTTCTCGACGATGTCCGCGAACTGGACGCGGACATTCACGTGATAGTCGTTCAGCGCTCGCGCTCGCTCTCGAACGAGGTCGAATCAAAACTCGGCGTCAGACACGAATCGCCGCAGGCGATCGTTGTTTCGAAGGGCCGTGCCGTCTACGCCGCGTCTCATTACGAGATTTCGGGCGACGAGATCGCGGCGATTCTCAACGGAGACGTGAACGAAGGATGAGTGAACCGGTCCGAATTGTTGAGGAATCCGAGCGTGATCTTTCGATCACCTGGAACGATGGGATCGTCACGAGACATTCTGCCTCAAGACTTCGGCGCGCGTGTCCCTGCGCGTCTTGCGTGAACGAGTGGACAGGAGAGAAAATGCTGCTCGATGAATCTGTACCTGATGACCTCTCCATCGAATCGACTTCGGTCGTCGGCCGATACGCGCTGAACTTTCACTTTTCCGACGGACACGAGACCGGAATTTACAGCTTCAAGTACTTGCGCGGCCTTTCCTGAACAGGGCCGTTGACTTATTTTTACAATCCTGAACATGCTCAACGAAAAAGACATATTCGACGAAAGGCAGGAAACCAAGGTCGCGAATTACTCGTGCCCGTTTTGCCGGGAACGGCACGATTACGACGTCCGCTGGCTCAAACGGACAAAGAAGAGACAGTTGCCGCGACATCTCAACCAGCAAGACGTCGCAAGATTTGAAAAATCCCGCGACTACATGGTCCGGATCGACGATTCCCTTATGTGCAAGAACATGCGTTGCCGGCGCCGTTTTGATATTCCGTCGTCGCAAACGGTCGTTTTCATCTAACTCGCCGGATCACCTTCCCACGGGGTGGCGCGGCGATTACAAACACCCGTCCGGGTGTGCTATTCTCGTATCAGATAACCACTCCGAACCGCCTTCAATAGCGATCATTTCGGGATTCGGCTTTGTTCTGCGTTTCGGACGAATGCGACGAGGAAAACCCTATGATCTCCGGAAAAAATCTCGAGTTTTACGAACACGAAGAACCCGTCGACGAGGAGCTGTCCGAGTTCATGGAAGAGGAGATTGCCCACGCGCCAAAGGCGCCCGGCGAGTTGGCGGAAAGATTGAAAGCACATCATTCTTCGAGTCCCGCGGACGCCGGTGGTGACATCGATGCCGAATGGGAAGAAGTGAACACCAGTGGCGCTGAATCGGTATTCGGCCACAATCCGACGCCGGATCAGTCGGATGTCGAAGAGAACGCGCACGCGGTCGGGATTGATTTTGAGGACAACGAACCGCTTGATTTTGTCGAAAAGATCGAAAAGCGCGACCGCGACCGATATGAACTAGACGAGCGTTCGAAAACCGGCAACGACTCGATCTAGCAACGACCGGTATTCAAGATTCAAGATTCGAAAAATTCAAGATTCAAGATT
>JAKQII010000103.1 GCA_029557535.1 Acidobacteriota bacterium | reverse complement strand
CGCGATCTCGGAGGCGATCGCGCATCTCGACTTCGCCGAGCAGGAAGGCAAGATCGCCGTTGAGATAAAGAACGGGGTCGAATTCTACCGCAAACGCTGAGGAAAATTGGTAAGACCAATTATTTCGGCGGACTATTGGTGGCGGACTGCTTCGCTCGTTCAATCTGAATACAATTTCTCAACTCTCAACTTTCAATTCTTAACTATCCGGCACTTGAGACTTGAGAGTTGATAAAGTCGCGTTCAATAACAACATGATCCGTGTTTCCGCCAATGGTCCGTTTTTGTTTCAGCCGCGATTTCGCTAAACTGAAGTTCTGGATTCAGAGAAATAAACGGGAAGGATTCGATTCAATATTTATGAGATTTTTTTCACTCCTGATCGCGCTGTCCGCGGTCATTTCTGTCGCCGCCCAGTCCGATCCGCTCAAGGTCGAGGGCGAAAAGCACTTCAGGAACATCAAGCAATTGACGTTTTCCGGTGAGAACGCCGAAGCGTATTTTTCATTTGACGGCAAAAAGCTGATCTTTCAGTCGAAACGGGACGACCTCCAATGTGATCAGATCTTTTCGATGAACATCGACGGTTCGAACGTCAAGATGATCTCGAACGGCGAAGGACGCACGACCTGTTCGTACTTCCTGAAAGGCGGAAAGAAGGTCGTCTACGCATCGACCTACCGTGGCGCAAAGGAATGCCCGCCGAATCCCGACTTTACGCAGGGTTACGTATGGGCGGTCTATCCGGATTACGACATTTACGTCGCGAATTCGGACGGATCGAAGATCAAACCGCTGACCACGACACCGGGCTACGACGCAGAAGCCACGGTTTCGCCGAACGGGAAGAAGATCGTCTTCACATCCGAACGCGACGGCGACCTTGAGCTTTATTCGATGGACATCAACGGCCAGAACGTCAAACGTTTGACGAACGAGGTCGGTTACGACGGCGGCGCGTTCTACTCGCCGGACAGCAAGATGATCGTTTACCGCGGCTCGCACCCGAAGACGGAAGCTGAGATCAAGCGTTATAAGGGCCTACTTGCGCAGCACCTGATCGTCCCGTCGACGTTCGAGGTTTGGGTCATGAGCGCCGACGGTTCGAACAAGCGTCAGGTAACAAAGCTCAACGCGGCGAGTTTCGCTCCGTTTTTTACGCCCGACGGCAAGAAGATCATCTTTTGCACCAACTACTTCGCAACCGATCCGCGCAAGCGCAACTTTGATCTGGCGATGATCAATATCGACGGAACGGGTCTCGAGCGTATCACTTACAACGAAACCTTCGACGGTTTCCCGATGTTCTCGCCCGACGGCAAGAAGTTTGTTTTCGCTTCCAACCGCAATGCTGCAAAACCCGGCGACACGAACGTTTTCATCGCCGATTGGGTTGACTGATCGCGGTACGCGATCACAGGTAATTCCATGATTTCAAGATTCCAGGATTCCAAGATTTGCTTGTTGGAATTTGGAATTTTGGAATCTTGGAATCGCGACATTAGAGTCATGATTAAGCATATTCTTTCTTTCCTTCTTCTTCTCTCCTTCGTTCTCAGCATTCCGGCGCAAAAGGTCGACGTGGTCGACCGCAATCTTCGCGCGAGCGTCGCGTATCTGGCGTCGGACGCGCTGGCGGGGCGCCGCACGGGTGAGCCCGGCGCAAACCTCGCGGCGAAATATGTTGAGAAGATGTTCCGCCAGTACAAGCTGAAACCGCTGTCGAAGGACGCGCTCGGCAAGGCGAGCTATTTGCAGACGTTTCCGCACGTGACCGCGATGACGCTCGGTGATTCGAACGTTTTGTCGTTTCGCGGCAATGCAAAGGGGGAAAAGATCGCGCTCAAGGTCGGCGAGGACTGGATGCCGCTCGCGTTCTCGAGCGCTTCGTCGTTTGAGAACGCGACGCTCATCGACGTCGGTTACGGAATCTCGGCGCCGACTCTCGGGCATGACGACTATCGAGGTCTTGATGTCAAAGGCCGAATTGCCGTCGCTTCGGACTCAGTTCCAGATCGCAATTTTTCGGCGTACGATAATCGACGCAAAGCGACGATTGCGCGGGACGCCGGCGCGAAAGGACTGATTATCGTCGGTGACCTTTCGAAATACCAGAAGCTGAACTACGACAATCTCGGAGACGCGGGAATTCCGGTGATGGTCGTTTCGGAAGCAAAATTTGTCCAAATCAAGTCCGCATTCAGCACCGCCTCTGCTTCTGGTTCGATCGACCTCGTGAAGAAGACCGCCGACGCGTACAACGTCGTCGGATATCTTCCGGGAACCGATCCGAAACTGAAGAACGAGGCGATCGTTTTCGGCGCGCATTACGACCATCTCGGCCACGGCGGTCAGGGCAGCCTCGCGGTCAACTCGACCGAGATCCATCACGGCGCGGACGACAACGCTTCCGGCACGGCGGCGCTGATCGAGGTCGCGCGGCAATACGCCGCGAAGCGCAACAACAAGCGCACGCTGATCTTCATCGGCTTCAGCGGCGAAGAAGAAGGCCTGCTCGGATCGAAATACTACGTCAACAATCCGCTTTACCCGCTCGACAAGACGATCGCGATGCTGAATCTGGACATGGTCGGGCGTTTGAAGGATAAGAAACTCAATGTCGGCGGCATTGGAACGGCGGAAGAATGGCGCGATCTCGTGACCAAGAAGAATGACGTCATCCCGCCGGTTTACGGAAAAGGAAAGGGAGCGAGTTTCACGACGACCGCGCCGGAAAGTTACCAGCGGTTTTCGCTGCAGCTGAGCGAGGACGGTTATGGACCGTCGGACCACGCGTCTTTCTATTCGAAGCAAATGCCGGTGCTGTTCTTCTTCACCGGAACCCACGAGGATTACCATAAACCGTCGGACACCGCCGAAAAGATCAACTACGCGGGACTTAGGACGCTGGTCGAGTATGTCGTCGACATCGGCAATTATCTCGATTGGAACCCGAAACGGCCGACGTTCAAGGTCGCGCAGAGTTCCGGCCAGGGCGAAGGCCGCCGCGGATTTGCGGTGACGATCGGCGTCGTTCCGGGCTACGGCGAATCGAACGACGGAATGTTGCTCGACGGTGTCCGCGATGGCGGCCCGGCGGCGATCGCCGGAATCAAGGGCGGTGACAAGATCATCAAATTCGCCGGAAAGGAGATCCGCAGCGTTCAGGACTACGTGTACGTACTCGGCGACCTAAAGGCGGACGTCGAATACGAGATCGTCGTCAAGCGCGGCGACGAGACGCTGACGTTCAAGGTGAAACCGCAGGCGAGGAAGTAAATAGTGAGCAGTGAGCAGTGAGAAGTGAGCAGTAGGCAGTGAGAAGTGAGCAGTGAGAAGTAAGCAGTGAGCAGTAAGCAGTAAGTAGTGAACGGTGGTCGGGTTATCAGCTTTACACTATCCGTTATCAGCTATTACGGCGGTCCGCGGAAACGAACATGTTGCGGCTTGCCACCCGGATGTGGGGAAAAGCTTGCTTTTCCGGGATCGGCTACGTAGATTCTCGTGCGGCTGTGCCGCGATTTCGACCTGTCGGGCGGCGGAGCCGCTTGAGTTCTGCTGACGCCTGCACGGAAAGGTGCTGTCTACCGAATACCGTTTACCGTCTACTTCCGGTCATGATCAACTTTTCAAAATTCCACGGATTCGGGAACGATTACGTCGTCATTGAAGCTTCGCAACTGGCGAATGTCAGCGATGTCGGCGAGTTCACGAAGTCGTTTTGCAACCGCCACACGGGCGTCGGATCGGACGGTATCGCGATCCTCGAGAAGATCGATGACCCGGCGGCGGACTTCTCCTGCCGGATCATCAATCCCGATGGCAGCGAGGCCGGGTTTTCCGGAAACGGCACGCGATGCGCGGTCGCCTACGCCTATTTCAAGGGTTTGTGGTCTGAACCGAACCTGCGTCTCAAGATGCGGACCGGGATCAAAAACTACAGGCTCGTCAGCTCCGAAGGCGCCGGGCATTATCTCTTTGACGCCGAGATCGGAAAGCCGAAGCTCGCGTCCGAAGAGATTCCGTTCGCGTCAGAAGATCGGTTGCATTCGGTGATCGACCAGCCGGTTGCGTTGGCAAACCATTCGCTTCAGGTCTCATGCGTCAACGTCGGAAATCCGGTCGCCTGCGTTTTTGTCCAGAACTTCGATTTCGACTGGCGGAGCATCGGTCGGGAACTTGAAACTCATTCTGCGTTTCCGGACCGCGCCAACATCGTCTTCGTGAAAGTCGTCGACCGCGAGAACATCGAGCTTCGGATCTGGGAACGCGGTGCCGGCGAGACCGCGGCGTCCGGAACCTGTTCAAGCGGAGCCGCTGTCCTCACGGCCTTCCGCGGCGAAAGCGGCCGGCGTGTCAACGTCCATTCCGAAGGCGGGACGACGGTCGTCACCTGGCGCGACGACGACGAGATGATGATTCTCGGCCGCGCCGACTTTATTTTCAGCGGAACTTTTTGATTTGCGATTTTCGATTTGCGATTTGCGATTGAAATCGCGCAAGAACCAATCGGTGACGAATCGGACCAGCCGATCAATCGCAAATCGAAAATTGAAAATCGCAAATGAAAACGCAGCCAATGGGTGGCTGCGCTTTCGGGGGGTTGTTGTTTGGCAGGCGGACAGGACGGGTTTTATCGCACGTTATCCGGCGATATTACCGGTGGGTGGTAAAACGGTCCGAAAGTTTTCAGGCTTTCGGTATCGAACCGCTTCATTGCGCCGCAATTAAGGCATGAGCGATACGAAGATCTCTTGTTACTGAACGGACGGCTCAATTCCTTGTGCCAACATCCGAATAGTTTGCCCATGATTCCGATCTTCTCCCCGAAAACCTGCTCGTTGCGGGAAGCTTCGCCGTTCGTAATCAGATTCTGATCCAAAATCAATTCCATCGGTATTACCTCTTTTCGCTGAACTATCCAGCAACCTTCCGTACCTTAGAACGCCCTTGCGATCCGTTTTTGCAATTACTGGGATGTCATTTCGCGAAAAACCTTTGCCTGGCGCGCCCGACCCAAAACTTGCTTATCCGCTTTTTATAAACACCCAAGTTGGTTAAAATCTTCCATTCAAGGACAAAATCGTCGCGAAAAATAATCATGAAAAAGTTCGTAATTGCATCCGCGCTGCTGCTGTCGTTCGGCGTAACGACGTTCGGTTGGAACGACGTCGGTCATAAGATCAGCGCATATATCGCATGGCAGAGGCTGTCGCCGGCGGCGCGCGAAAAGATAATCGCCATCCTTTCAAAGGCACCCGAAGAGTCGGGACTCGCCGAGCTTTATCCCCAGGATTCCCGTTCCGCCGCGACCAAACAGCGTGAGTTCTTCATGATGGCCGCCTACTGGTCGGACATCATCCGCGACCGCAACTTCCCGCAACGATACAAGTTCCATCGCAGCAACTGGCACTACGCCGACACGTTTTGGAAACTCGAGAACGGAAAGGTGACGATAATTCCGAATCCGAACGAGGACGGCGGAAAGGCGGTCGAGCAGCTTGGCGAGAGTGAAAAAACGATGCGCAACTCCGCCGCGTCCGACGCGGAAAAGGCGATTGCCATCGCGTGGTTCATGCATCTTTCGGGCGACATCCATCAGCCGCTTCATACGTCAGCGCGCGTGACGGATCTCGAACCGAAAGGCGATCAGGGCGGCAACCTGTTCCTTTTGACGCCCAAGGACACGCCGCGCGAGAGTCAGATGAACCTCCATTGGTACTGGGACTCGATCGTCAATCGCTCCATCGTTCGCAAGAACGACGCGCCGGACGCGGTCTATCTGATCCCGATCGCGGACAAGATCATGAAAAAATTTCCGTTTGCCGTCTTCGGATCGAAACTGGAACTTTCCGATTATTCCGCATGGCAAAAGGAAAGTTTCGCGATCGCGTCAGTCGATGTCTTTCCCGAGTCGCTCGCGCGTGAAAGAATGCCGTCCGCGGCATATCGAAAACAAGCATTCAAGATCTCCGAGAAGCAACTCGCAAAGGCCGGCTACCGGATGGGTGAAACGCTCAACGGGATCTTTGGCGGTTCGAATTAATCCCGATGGATCAACTGCAAGCATTTTTTGAGGAACGCCTCGACCGAACGATCCGGCGTATTCAACAGCTCGTCGAGATCGAGTCGCCATCGCGCGACGAGGCCGGTAGCCGAATGGCCGTCGTTTGGATCGAGGACGAACTGCGCCGGATCTCGGATGACTTCCGCATCGAACGGATCACCGTCGAGGGATTCGGCGAACACCTCGTCGTTCGAGCGTACGAGGGCAAAGAAAAGCCCGTGCTCCTGCTCGGCCACACTGACACCGTGCATCCGCGCGGCACAAAAGAGCGCAACCCGACCCGCATTGAGGACGGTCGTTTGTATGGCTGCGGAACGTTCGACATGAAGGCGAACATCGTCGTCATTCTTGAAGTGCTGCGGGCGTTCAGGGAATTCGAACTGACTCCGCCGCGCCCGATCACGATCCTTTTGAGCTGCGACGAAGAGATCGGCAGCCACTCGGGCCGGCCGATAGTCGAACGCGAAGCGGCGAACGCCGAATACGCACTCGTTTGCGAACCGTCGGCGGACGGCCGCGCGAAAACCGGCCGAAAAGGGACCGGAATGTTCACGATCAAGGCCCACGGGATACCGGCTCATGCGGGACTTGAACCCGAGAAGGGCGCCTCGGCCGTTCTCGAACTTTCGCGGCAGATCCAGAGACTTCACGACCTCAATGACCTCGAAAAAGGAACGACGGTCAACGTCTGCATCGTCTCGGGCGGAACCGCTTCGAACGTCATTCCGTCCGAGGCCGAATGCGAGGTCGACGTCCGGTTCTCATCGATGAAGGAAGCCGCGCGGATCGAAAAAGCGATAACGACACTGAAACCGTTCGATCCGAAGGTCCGGGTCGAAGTGATCGGCGAGATCAATCGCCCGCCGATGGAACGCAGCCGCGCGGTCATCAAACTTTACGAGCGGGCGCGCAAGACCGCGCTCAAATTCGGTTACGAATTGGGCGAGACGACCGTCGGCGGCGCATCCGACGGAAATTTCGTTGCCGCGCTCGGTGTGCCGTTGCTTGACGGACTCGGGATAACGGGAAACGGTGCGCATACGCTTGACGAATACGTTCGATTGGACGACATCCCGAAGCGCGCATTGTTGCTCGCCCGACTGATCCTCGAAAAGTAGGTAAGACTATGACCGCGCCGCAAACGAAGACGCGCGCCCCGCGAAACCGAACGATCGAGATCGGACCGGACGAGGTCGGGCGGTTGCGAGCGAACCTGCGGACTGACACGATCAAGTTCAGAAATCAGGTCATCTGCGGCGACGCGCTCACCGTTCTGGATCAGTTCCCGGAGGCGTCGTTCGATCTGCTGTTTGCCGATCCGCCGTACAACTTGACGAAGTCGTTCGGCGAGGAGAGTTTCAGGCAAACATCGGTCGAGGATTACGAGAATTGGCTCGGCACGTGGCTCGGCAAGTGCGTCCGGCTCCTGCGATCGACGGCGTCGGTTTATATTTGCGGCGACTGGCGGTCGTCGGCCGCGATCGAACGGGCCGGATCGCGTTATTTCAAGCTGCAGAACCGTATCACCTGGGAACGCGAAAAGGGCCGCGGCGCGAAGCGAAACTGGAAGAATTCGTCCGAAGACATTTGGTTCTTCACGGCCTCGGATTCGTACACCTTCAACATCGACGCCGTGAAGATAAAACGGCGCGTGATCGCTCCGTACACGATCGACGGAGAGCCCAAAGACTGGGAGCGCGCTGACGACGGAAACCATCGGCTGACACACCCTTCGAACGTCTGGACCGATCTGACGGTGCCGTTCTGGTCAATGCCCGAAAACACGGATCATCCAACGCAGAAGCCTGAAAAGTTGCTGGCGAAGGTGATACTGGCGTCAACGAACGAGGGCGATCAGATCCTCGACCCGTTCGCCGGTAGCGGCACGACTGCCGTGGTCGCGAAGAAGCTAGGACGCGATTTCTGTGCGATCGAAAAAGATGAAAGCTATTGCCTGCTCGCACAAAAGCGGCTGGAACTCGCAGAATTCGACAACTCGATCCAAGGGTTCGAAAACGGAGTGTTCCACGAAAGGAACTGGAAGAAACAGTGAGGGAGAGTGGATAGTCGATAGTGGACAGTGGATAGTGGACAGTCTGAAAGCTTGGAGAGAGTCGGTTAGTTGCAACCGGCCGCTGACCACTGACCACCGACCACCGACCACTGTCTACTGTCTACTGTCTACCGACTACTGACTACTTTTATGAAACTTGCAACCTGGAACGTAAATTCGATCGCGATCCGACTTGAAGCCGTACTGCAGTGGCTTGAGGCAACCGGGACGGACGTACTTTGCATGCAGGAGACAAAGTGCGTTGACGAGAAATTCCCGCAATTGGATTTTCTGAACGTTGGTTACAATGCCGTCTTCATGGGCGAGAAGAGCTATAACGGAGTGGCGATCGTCTCGCGTTTCCCAATCGAAAATCCGCAGTACAACTTCGCGGACGATGCGCCGGACGCACCGAAGCGGCTGATCGCGGTCACGATCAAAGGAGTTCGCATCGTCAATACGTACATTCCAAACGGGACTGAACTTTGGACCGACAAATTCACGTTCAAACTCGATTGGCTGCAGCGTCTGCGCCGGATGTTCGACGATGAATGCCCGAAGGAATCGGACGTACTCTTATGCGGCGACTTCAACGTCGCGCCCGATGAGCGTGACGTCTGGAGCGTCAAGAATTGGGAAGGTAAGCTCCATTTTTCGAAACCGGAGCGCGCGGCGATCCATCACGTCAGGCAGTGGGGGTTCACCGACGTCTACCGAAAAATCAACGGCGACCTGCAGGAATTCTCGTGGTGGAATTATCGCGAAGGCGCGTTTCCGAAGAACCAGGGCCTGCGGATCGATCATATTTGGACGAGTCAGAGTCTTGCGGACAAGTGCACGAACTGCTGGATCGATCGCGATCCGCGAACATGGGATCGGCCTTCGGACCATACGCCCGTGGTCGCCGACTTTGAAGTGTAGTTTGGAGTTCCGCGTTTCGCGGCTAGAAAGGAAATATGTCCAACCCAGTTCTCAAGGCGCTCGATTTCGAGCGCACCACGTCCGAATCGGAGCAGATCGAGCGCGTCACTAAATTCTTCGAACTGATGAATCGACGCCGCACGGTGCGCGAATTCTCCAACGAACCGGTTCCGATCGAGATCATCGAAACCGCGATCCGCACGGCGGGAACAGCTCCTTCAGGAGCGAACATGCAGCCTTGGCGATTCGTCGTCGTTCGCGATCCGGAGACGAAGGCGCGGATACGCGAAGCCGCTGAACACGAAGAACACGAGAGCTATCACGGCAGGATGAGCAAGAAATGGCTGCGCCGGCTGGCACCGCTCGGGACCGACGAACACAAGCCGTTCCTTGAGATCGCTCCCTACTTGATCGTCGTCTTCCGGATCACGTCAGTGAACGAATCGGGTGAACCCGAGCCGACCTATTATTCGCAGGAGTCGGTCGGAATCGCCGTCGGAATGCTGCTCGCGGCGCTACATACGGCCGGTCTGGCGACTCTGACGCATACGCCGAGCCCGATGAAGTTCCTGCAGGAGATCCTCGGGCGCCCAAAGACGGAAGTGCCGTTCGTCCTGATTCCGGTCGGCTACCCGGCGGCCGACGCGAAGGTCCCCGACATCAAGCGCAAGAGTCTCAACGAGATCATGAATGTGGTTTGATGTGGGATTTCGGATTTCGGAATTGGGATTTCGGATTTCTACTGTCTACCGCCTACCGTCTACCGTCTACTGCCTACCGCCTACCGTCTACCGTCTACTCATTTTTGCCGCAACGCACCGAACCGGGATCCGATCTCACCGGCATCGACCGAAAGGGTCGCTCCGTCGCGGGCGATCTCATCGCCGCCGACGACGGTCAGTCGGACGTCGCGGGCGCCCGTCGCGAAAACAAGTGTCGAATGAACATCGTGAACCGGTTGTTGGGCGACGCGCCCGAGACCGACAACGATCAGGTCGGCTTGCTTGCCCGGTTCCAGCGATCCGATCTCAGATTCCAATCCGAGTGCGCGCGCACCTCCGAGCGTAGCGGTTTCGATCAGTCGCTGCGGCTGAACGAACGGCCCCCCCGATCCGGAATTGCGCGCCAAGAGTGCCGCGAACCGAGCTTCTTCAAAAAGGTCGCACGAATTGTTGGACGCCATCGAGTCGCTCCCGAATCCGACCTTGATGCCGCGGGCGAGAAATCTGTCGAACGGTGCCGTGCCATGGCCGAACTTTGCGTTTGACTTCGGGCAATGAGCGACTCGCGAATCCGATTCGGCGATCAGTTCGATGTCGCGGTCGGAAACCCGAACGCAATGCGCGAGCAACGGTTTTGCCGCGAGAACGCCCAATCTGTCGAGAAACTCGATCGTGGAGGTGCCGGGGCTCTTGAACTGAATGCCGAACTTCTTGAAAACGCCCGCGAAGAATCCGGTTCCGTAACGCATCAGTTCCTCTTCCATGACCGATTCGGATGCATGGACGGATACTCTAACGTTGTTTTCGATAGCGTAGCGGGCGATCTTATCGAACATCTTCGCGCTGACGGTGTACGGCGCGTGCGGTGAGAGGCCGACAAGCACACGGTCAGTTTCGTGCTCGCGTAGCGACGTAAATTTTTCCGCGAGTTTGGCGAAGTCGTCTTCCGCCGTCCGGTCGTCCGGACAAAACTCGGATTCTTGAAAAACGACTCCGCGAAGACCGACAGCTCTCAACGCCTCGAGGCCCGCGACGCCGAGACGCCCGATGTCGCCGAAGCAAGTCACACCCGCAATGGCTCCTTCAACGGCTCCGGCAAGCGCCGACAATCTAACGTCAGACTCGTCCAAGCGTTCGCTCCGGGCAGCGGTAATCTTGAGAAGCCAGTTCGAGAAGTCGTGATCGTGTTCGTCGGCAAATCCTCTGAGAGCAGTAAGTTCGAGATGCGAGTGAACATTGACGAGTCCTGGCATGATCGCCGATCCGCCAAAATCCTCGGCGGCTGCCTCCGGATATCGCGAGACCAGGTCCGCTTTCGTGCCGACGGCGGTGATCGTTCCGCCTTCAAACGCGACAGCGCCGCCCACTATCGGCGGCGCGGCGATCGGCAAGACGCAATCGGCGGATAGGATCTTCATCGTTTTTGATCGCGGTAGCGTTGAAGGATAGACGTCACGTACGACTTTGTCGAAGCGATCGCGATGGAACGCACGAAGTCTTCCTCGCTGATCCGCGATGGGTCCGGTGACTGTCGCGTCCATTCGTCGACACGACTCGGTCCCGCATTGTACGCGGCCAGCGTCATCGCGCTCTCGGCAGCGTAGTCGTGATATTTCTCACCCAGGCGTTCGAGGTACCAGCAACCGATCTGAATGTTGCGTTCCGGGTCGCGGAGCAGGGCCTCGACGTTTTCGTTCGACTGCTTTTCAAACTCCTTGAGTCCCGTCTCACGGCCCCATTCACGCGCGACGGCGGGCGTTACCTGCATCAATCCGACCTCGGCGTCGTTGCCGACCTTCCAGGCCCGGAAGTAGGTCTCCTCGTAAATAACGCTCCAAACGAGCCGATTGTCCAAACGGTAAACCGCAGCTTGGCGATTGATAAGTTCGTCGTATCGGTGAATCCAGTAATCGTTGGCAAAGTAGGATCCGACCGCGACCGCAATCGCGATCACGATCAGGAAAACACCCGACGTGACAATCCGGCGATTCATTCTTGGACCCATTCGATCAATTCGTAATCAGTTCGGTCGGCGTAAACCGCGCCAGTGCTCCTTGGCCGGCGTAAACCGGTCAACGCCTTCATATCCTCTTCGTCCGGCATCAGCGGTCTCGATGTGGCCCTGTAGCCAGATCCCCGCGCGAATTGACTTGCCAATGCCGATTCGCGTGCCGGAAAGCGTTTCGCTGTTGACGATCAGTTCGAGCCGGAAATCGCCGATCGCAACGATCAGCCAAAACAACTCGGTGCCCGATACAGGATTGCGGATCGCTTCGAATGCGACGATGTTTCCGGCAAGGGTCCAGATCTCGTGCTGGCCGCCGATATTGAGCGATGCCTCGTCCTTCGATATCCAAAGCGCTTCGACCGGAGATTCGCCGATCTCGGCGGCATGAGCGAGCCCGCATAGCCTCACGTGCAGCGAATTGCGCCGAAGCTCGGACATTCCGATCTCGGTCAGGTTCTGGACCTCGAAAAGAACTTCCGTTTCCGCGTCTTCGATAAAACCGTGTACGATCGCGACGCCCTCGATCGACGATTCGCAAAGGATCCAGGGCCTGATGCACTGCATCTTACGAGCCCTGAATGCGGGCCGGCAGTCCGTGTAGATCAGTTCACCAGGCTTGGATTCATAGTGAACCGTCCAAACCTCGAGTCCTTTTCCAAACTTCAAACAGCGCCCGTGGAGTACGCCGTCGTCGCGGCGAAGATGGGTCGGCTCGCCGCGCCGCTCAACGTCGGCCGCGAATTCATTGAACGCGCGCTCGTTCGGGAAACTGATTCCGATTGCTTGAAACGACGGATCCATCGGCTTATTTGGTTCGAATTCGAGCAGTCCGGGCAAGCGCTTCGGACTCACGCGACGGCGGGTCGGAAACGGAGCGGACGCCGCTTGATTCGGGAAAGTCCCCGGATCGCACGAGCTCCGCGAATAGATCGACATCGTAGTCGGCGCAACGGGCCATTTCCTGTCTGATGTCAAGCAAAACTTCCAAGAATTTAGGTCGGCGATACATTGGTCAGTCAGTGGTAATTGTCGATTGTTACAAATCAATCGTCAAGAGCGTCAGCGACTCCGGGAATATGATCAAAGACTGTGAACCAGAAACTCCGGCGTCACCACGACGGGCGAGAAGAACCCCGCAGCCGTATTGAACAAACGGATACGGGCCTGTTTGCGAACGTTCGCCAGGTGACCGAAATTCCACGTGACGAGATAATCGATCTTGTGGAAGGACGCGAGCGCGACGTGAACGGCGTCCGCGAGAAAACGTCGGTGAAAAATTCCGCGCGAAACGTAGCCTTCGGCGAGAATCGCAACTTCGTCCACGATCTCAAGTTCTTCGAGCGGCGCGACGAGTTTAAGATATCCGGTCCGATGCGGCTCGGCGACGTGCTCAAGTTCTCGCCGTACAAGGATCGAACTGAAAACCCGGTACTCGGACAATTCGTGTTCCCACCAACGGATCGTCAGGTCCCGTCTGAACGGTTCACCGTTGTCGAGATAAGCTCCGACGACCGACGTTTCGAGATAGAGCGAGTGTTTCATTTTTGCGTTTCGCGGATAAAAACAATGGCCGCGGTATTCCGCGGCCGCGATTCTCAGCCTTGACTCCGATACTACTTGTTTAGCGGAGAGAAGATAACTTTCGAATTCTTGAAATCAAAAGTCAACTTGTAGTTTTTCAGGAAATTGCCGCCAAGGATTCCTGACTGAGTGAAGCCGGAAGCCTCGTTGATAATATCGAGATCCAATGCCACCGCCATGATGCTTTCACGCGAATGATTTCCGAACGTGACCCTTGGCAACATGAACGATCGAACGTTGTCCGTGATTCCGGCGGCACCGATCACCCGGAGCTTTTCTTCTCGCAAAAACCGGCCGATCTCTTCCGTTCCGGCAAGGTCGTCGGATATCACCGAAACGCTTGCTCCCGTGTCGACAATGAAATTGAGCCGGTTTTCGATCCCTTCGAGCTGCACCTCACCGCTCAGGAAGCCGCTCGGCGTCAATCGCAACGGCAGGAATAGGTCGCTGTTCTCAACGACCTTCAACTCATCGGCAACGTCCTTCCTGATTAACGAAAACTTCTGCTTCCCGTAATCGAGCGTCGTCAGGAATTTCGAGATCAGCGAAAGCCCGATATACCCGTCGATCCGTTCATCGGTCTGGTGGAACTTGCGAATGTAAACCGGAACGTTCCTGATTTGCACGTCGCCGATGTTGACGGTCTTCAGAAAGCCGTAAACGATCTCAAACTTTCCGTCGCCGCCGATCGCGCGTGCAAGACCGCCGCGGGTTATGGACTTTATCTTCAGGCGTTCGGCCGTTTCGCGGGAGATCACGCTGATTCCCGATCCCGTATCGAGGACAAAACGCAGCGGCTCGTCGCTCTTGTTAATCCGAACCTCAAGCACGGGCCTGTCGCGAAGCAGCTCGATTCTGACCGAGACCCGGTCAGCTCCGGCGATGTCGTACATGGACGGCTTGCGGCCAAGATACGTCAGGAAATTTATCAATCCCTTGATCCGCTCGCGCCGTTCGGAGTCGGTATCCGACGAAACGTCAAGAAATCTCTGATAGGCCAAAGCTGATTCTTTATAGCGCTCGGCGCGGGCGGAGACTTGGGCGAGCGAGAAAACGAAGTCCGGATCCTTATCGTCATAGAACGCCGCTTCCCTGAGGTTTTCAATCGCCTTATCGATCCGATTCTCGTAAAAATCGAGCATTCCGAGGCCGGCCCACGCGAGCGCCTCCTTCTTATTGATCCGCAAACTACTGACGAGAATTTGTTCCGCGTCCTTGAAGTTGCCCGCCGTCAACAACGTCATTCCGAGGACGGCGAACGCGCGCGAGTTCTTCGGCTCGGCCCTTGCGACCTCAAACGAAAGTTCGTACGCCTCAATCAACTTCCTCTTTTTCAAAGAAACGTACGCAAGCTGAACTTTTGCCGCGGAATGACCCGGCTCACGCCCGAGCAACGCCCGGAGGATCTTCTCGGCCTCGTCGAGTCGGCCCTTCCGGACCAACTTTCCCGACTGCTTTACGAGGAACCTCGAATCCTCGTCCGATTGCTGAACGTCGTCAGCAGCATTTACGGACGTCCCGATCGCGACAATCGCGATCAGAAACACAAAGCGTATTATCCGGAAAGGATCTCGTTGATCGAGTACCTCAAGAATTCTAAATCTCATAATTTACAACTCCTTTCCTCAACTTCGACAGGTTTTCAGGCTACTTCAGGATCTCGCCGGTCTTCATCGACCAAAGGACGAGATCCAGTTCATCAAAGTCTATCCCAGCGCGGCGTGCAAACTTTTTTAGCAGGTCTTCCAGACTTAGATACTTCAAACGCGTATTTGGTGGCTTTGGTTCATCAATAATTCCCAGTTCTGCCATGCATCGAAGCACATGCTTGTCGAGGATCGCATAACCGCGGTATCCGATATTGCGTAAATAGTGACTTGCTTCCTTGTAACCGAGCCCCATGATACCCTTTTCTGCAACCAACCAGTCGCGGCGCGCGAGCGGATCTTCAAGACTTTCGAGCTTATCAAATAGCCTCATGCCGCAATGCTGCGTAAGAAAATCCCGCGATGCGACAATATACCGGGAGCGGGCCCTCGGGTAACGGTGACGACCGACGAGCGCGTTCGTCAGTTCTTCATGGGTCCCGGTTTCAAGAAGATGACGGACCGCTTCGAGCGACCTGAGTCCCATCCGTGCCGAACAGCCGCCGGTGAAAAAGCAATAGACCATCTCTTCCCAAAGCCGCGAATCGTCTGCTGACGAAAGGATCGAAGCAAACTCGGCGAGGCGAGCACGGATTTCCGAAGCCCGTTCGGTATGCGCCTGCCTGATACTTTCGATAGTAGGGAATATGCGCTCTGTCTTCACGGACGTTCGGGGGATTAATCTTATGCACTTTCGGCGCCAATTGCAATGAAATTATGGCGCCTGCGGGGACGGTTAAGCGAAGCCGGACCGAACCGTAACGACCGGATCTTCGTAGACACGCCCAAGGAGGCAGTAAGGAACAAAACTCGATTTGGCGGCAAAAAAATTCTTGACAATCCGGACTTGTTACGTATAAGTGTATTGTGTCGGATGTATAAGCGACGTTTAATACTTGACATCCCGAAAGCCCCTCAAATCATCTCAAATCAAGGACCTAAGGCTGACAGCCCTTTTGGTCAAGCTTGAAAAGAGGATGGTGTTTTGTGGTATACTTTTCGCCAGCGTTCCTTCTTGTAAGAGAGCCTGCCGCAAGCACAACTAACCAACATTTTTAGCGATGAAGATTTTGAACGATAGATTTGTCCTTGGCGTTGCATTGATGCTGACCTTCGCGTTCTTGCCCGTCCGCGCTCAGGTTTATACAAGACCGACGACGCCGTCGCCTACACCGAAACCGCTCCTTCAGGACATTCAGATCGCTCAGCCGACCGGAAACGGCCAGTCAACGCCGACCGTCACCAAAACCGCCGACGTTTATCCGACGCTCAATGATGTCCAGATCCCCGGCTATTCCGGGGTGCTCGTCGAAACGCTCGACGGGAAAACCGTCGTTGACAGTTCGTCGAACTTCTCGTTCAATCCGGCGTCGAACGTCAAGATCGCAACCGCGTATGCGGTGCTCAAGACATTCGGTCCCGATTTTCGTTTTCAAACAACGGTTTGGACCGACGGTCAGATCGATCCGGCAACGCGGACGCTAACCGGAAATATCTATGTTTCGGGACGCGATCCGATGTTCAACCTCGAGCACGGCGTGAGATTGGCTCTCGAGCTGAACAATCTCGGAATCTCAACTATCAACGGCGATCTCATCGTGACCGACAACTTCGCGATGAACTATTCGATGTCGCCGGTCGCTTCGGGAAACAATCTTCTGGCTTCGCTCGACTCGATGAAGCGAAACGCGGCGACGAGCCGTGCCTGGCAAAACTACCTGACCAATTCGGGACAAATGGGCCGCATTACGATGCTTCCTTCCGTTTCGGTTTCCGGAAGCGTTTACGTCCAGCCGATGCCAAGCAATCTCCGTCAGCTTTTCACGCACGAATCGGCACCGATGCGTGAGATCCTGAAGGTAACGCTGAGCTATTCGAACAATTTCCTCGCGGAACGTCTCGGCGACATGGTCGGCGGCGCTTACAAGGTTTCGCAGATCGTCCAGCAGGGTGCCGGCGTCCCACCTCAGGAGTTTCTTCTTCAGACATCGAGCGGACTCGGCATCAACCGCGTCACGCCCCGTGCAATGATGAAACTGCTTCGCGCGCTCCGAAATGATCTTGGCCGCTACCGAATGGCATTCTCCGACATCATGCCCGTCGCGGGGATCGACAAGGGGACTCTCGAGGGACGATTTGATTCCGATTTTGCCCGCGGCAGCGTAGTCGGGAAAACCGGGACACTCGGAAACACCGACGGCGGCGTCAGCGCGCTCGCCGGTGAGATCGGAACCCGGAGCGGGTCCTTGCTGTTTGTGATCTTCAATCAGCGCGGAAGCGTTCCGAGGTTCAGGGCCTTCCAGAACAGCTATGTGTCGACGATCCAGGGCCAGTTCGGCGGAGCCGCTCCGATGAGCTATAATGCGGTCGCACTCGATATCAGGATCGCCAATACGCGCGTGAGCTATCCGACCCGCGCCCGGATCAACTAGCATTTCTTCACGCCGAATATCAGAAGCAGCCATCGTGCTGCTTCTTTTTTTATGCTATTGCAACGCTCCTGAATTCCATCCATAATTCAAGACTTGTAACGGCCGACCGAAATGAACCAAACCGACGAGCTGGATCTTCCCGAAGGACAAAACCCCGAAACCGTTGCCGAACCATTGGTCGAGGCCGAAGCGGTCGCTGAAAGCACGACGAAACAGACGAGTGTCGCCAAGTCGGCCGGGATCGTCTCGATCGCCGTCATGTTCTCGCGCGTGCTTGGGCTGGTGCGCGAGCAGGTTTTCGCTTTCTACTTCGGCGCCGGGTTTCTTTACGACGCTTATCAGGCCGCGTTCACGATTCCCAACGTCCTCCGCGACCTTTTTGCCGAAGGTGCCCTCTCCGCTGCTTTCGTCAAGGTTTTCACCGACTACCAGATCAAGAAAGGCGAGCAGGAAGCGTGGCGGCTCGCGAGCATGGTTTTGAACGCGCTCGCCGTCGTGCTAAGTGTCTTCGTCCTACTCGGCGTGTTGCTGACGCCGTATTTGGTCTCGATCGTCGCGTCCGGATTCTCGCCCGAAAAAGCCGCGCTGACCGTCACGATGACGCAGATCATGTTTCCGTTCATCTTGCTGGTCGCACTCGCAGCGGTCGCGATGGGCGTTCTGAATACGAAGGGTGTATTCGGCGTTCCGGCGTCGGCCTCAACCGTCTTCAACATAGTCTCGATCATTTTCGGGCTCGGTTTCGCCTACTGGCTGGCCGGCGGAACCTGGCAGGGTTCGTCCGACAAATCGATGATCCCGTCGGAAGGCGCGCAGTGGGCGATCATCGGAATGTCGATCGGAACGCTGATCGGCGGCGGCGCGCAGTTCCTCATGCAGGTCCCGTCGTTGAGGAAGGTCGGATTCCGTTTCTCGCCGGTCCTCAGTTTTGCAGACGAAGGCGTGCGCCGGATCATGAAACTGATGGCGCCCGCGATCATTGGCACCTCGGCGGTCCAGATCAATGTTCTTGTAAATCTCGCAGTCGTCTCGAGCATCGACGGCGGCCGGTCCTGGCTCAGTTACGCGTTCCGGCTGATGCAGTTTCCGATCGGAGTTTTCGGCGTCGCGGTTGGAACCGCCTCGATCCCCGTGTTGTCGCGGATGGCGAGCGAGGGCAGGCTGAAAGACTTTCGCGACACGCTCTCGTCCTCGATCAGCCTTGTGTTTCTGATGACGGTGCCGTCCGCCTGCGGATTGATCGTCCTCGGTGAACCGATCATTCGCCTGATCTACGAGCGCGGGCGCTTTCACGAAGCAGACACGGCGATGACGGCATACGCGCTCGCCGGCTATTCGATCGGACTCACCGGGTACGCCGCGATCAAGGTCCTGTCGCCGGCGTTCTATGCACTCGATGACGCCAAAACCCCGATGATCATCGCGCTCGGATCGATCGTCGTCAACGCCGCCGCGAGTTTCTTGTTCCGTGAATGGCTCGGCGCGTACGGCGTCGGCCACGTCGGGGTCGCGCTCGCGACGTCGTCGGTCGCGCTCGTGAATTTCTTCGCCTTGGCACTGATGATGCGGCGCCGGATATCGCGGCTGAACGGACGCGTGATCGCCTCGGCGTTTCTGCGGATCGGGCTGGCGTCGGCGATCATGTCGGTCGTTTGCTGGTTCAGTTTCAAGCTTCTGCACGCCCGTTTCGAAGGGCATGGATTTCTTGCGAAAGCGATCGAGTGTTTTGTGCCGATCGGGCTCGGCGGGCTGACGTTCGTCATCGCCGCGAAGATCCTGAAGATCGAAGAGGTCGAGAAGATCTACAACGCGATCAGACGAAAATTGGGCGCCAAGTAGCCGTGCAATTGGGTTAGAATAGCCTCATGAATTCATTGGATCGCGCCGCACAGCTCAAATCAGAATTGGATGCTTTCCGTCCGCTCGATCCCGAGGCAGAAGCGAGGATCATGCAGAAATTCCGGCTCGACTGGAACTATCATTCGAACAATCTCGAAGGCAATACTCTGACCTACGGCGAGACGAAAGCGCTGATCCTATTCGGCGTTACCGCGCAGGGAAAGCCTTTGCGCGACCATTTCGAGATCACGGGTCACAATGAGGCGATAAATTGGGTGCTCGATCTTGTGAAAAGCGAGACGCCGCTGACCGAGAAGTTCATTCGCGAGCTTCACACGCTGGTTCTTAAGGAAGACTCGTTCAAAGAGGCGCAGACCGCAGACGGACAACCGACCCGGCGAAGGATTGTGGTCGGCAAGTACAAAATCCAACCGAATCACGTCGTCACCGTAACGGGTGAGACGTTCTATTTTGCGACTCCGGAAGAAACGCCCGCGAAAATGAAGGAGTTGGTGGACTGGTTTCGCGAACAACGGGAACGCCCGGATGTAGATCCGATCGCCCTCGCCGCCGTTTTTCACTACAAGTTCATTCTGATTCACCCGTTCGACGACGGCAATGGACGGGTCGCGCGGATCCTGATGAACTTCATCCTGATGCAATTCGGATATCCGCCGGTGATCATCAAAACGGACGACAACGAGAACTATTTCTCGGTTCTTCGACTCGCCGATGCGGGCGAACTTCAGCCTTTTGTCGACTACGTCGCGCAGAACCTGATTCGATCATTGGAATTGATGATCCGCGGCGCTAATGGTGAAGAGATCGAGGAACCGGAAAATCTTGGTGTGCTTCTCAGATCACTTCGCTAAGTTCCCAGCATTGCCACGAACTCTTCCTCGCCGATCACCGCCACGCCGAGCGACTGCGCCTTCGTCAGTTTCGATCCGGCGTCGCTTCCCGCGACGACGAAGTCCGTCTTTTTGCTGACCGAACTCGCGGTTCGCCCGCCGCGCTGCTCGATCAGCCGGGCCGCTTCGTCACGCGTGAATCCTTCGAGCTTTCCCGTCAGGACGAAGGTCTTTCCGACAAACCGTTCGTCGAGGTTTGCGACCGCGTCGGCGTCGATCTCGGTCTTGACCCCGGCGGCCTGAAGCCGTTCGACGATCTCCAGGTTGTCCTCGTCGCGGAACCATTGAAAGACACTTTCGGCGACCGCCAACCCGATTTCGGGAATGTCGTCCAATTGTTCAACCGAAGCCGTTTTCAGCTTCTCGATGTCGCGGAAATGATTCGCGAGGATCTTCGCGTAACGCTCGCCGACGTGCCGTATGTCGAGCCCGAACAACAGACGCTGAAGTCCGCGCGATTTTGACGCCTCGATCTGATCGAGCACTTTTGTCGCGGATTTTTCGGCCATTCGCTCAAGCCCGGCGACGGTCGCAAGATCGAGATCGTAGAGATCGGCGACCGTCTGCACATGTCCGCGATCGACGAGCTGCTCGACGAGCACGTCGCCGAGTCCTTCGATGTCCATCGCCTTGCGCATCGCGAAATAGCCGACGCGCGCCTTGATCTTCGCCGGACACACGGGATTTGTGCACCGCCGGACGGCTTCGCCTTCGGGCCTGACAGCGTCCCAGCCGCAGACCGGACAGACCGTCGGGAACTCGTACTCGACTTCTTCTCCCGTTCGCCGCGATTCGACCACGCCGAGAACCTGAGGGATGATCTCGCCGCTCTTTTCGATGTTCACATGATCGCCGATCCGAAGTCCGAGCCGCTTGATCTCGTCCTCGTTGTGGAGGCTCGCCCGCGAAACCGTCGTTCCGGCAAGCAGGACCGGTTCAAGCTCGGCGACGGGCGTCAGCGCGCCGGTCCTTCCAACTTGGACGGTGATGCCGTTGAGCCGCGTCGTCGCCTGCATCGCCGGGTATTTGTAGGCGATCGCCCAACGCGGCGCTTTCGTCGTCGACCCGAATTCTTCCTGAAGCGCGGTCGAATTGACCTTCACGACGACGCCGTCGATCTCATAATCGAGCGCGTCGCGTTCCGCCAGAATGTCGTCACAGAACCCGATAACGTCGTCGATCGACCCGCACAAACGGCGGTGCGGATTGACGTTGAATCCCTGTTTCTCGAGCCACGCAAAATTCTCCCAATGCGACGCGAACGGCTTTTGATTCCCCTGCCAGACGTCGTACGGAAACATATCGAGCCGGCGCGAAGCGACGATCGACGAGTCGAGCTGGCGAAGCGTTCCCGAGGCAAAATTCCGCGGGTTCGCGTAGAGCTTTTCGCCCTGCATCTCGAGTTCGGCATTGATGCTCTCGAACACGGAACGCGCCATGAAGACCTCGCCGCGGATCTCGATCTCGTCCGGAAAATCGCTTCCAAGCGTGAGCGGGATGGTCTTGATCGTTTTGACGTTCGACGTCACGTTGTCGCCGGTCGTGCCGTCACCGCGCGTCGCGCCGACAACGAGAACGCCATTTTTGTAATGCAGCGAGACGCTGAGCCCGTCGATCTTCAGTTCGGCAACGTAGTCCAGTTTGCGTCCGTCCGCCAGTTTCAGACAGCGCTCGTCGAACGCCCGCAGCTCGTCGATGCTGTACGAGTTGTCCAGCGACATCAGGGGCACCTTGTGGGTGAACGACTCGAAGCCTTCAGCGCGGCCGCCAACGCGTTGGGTCGGGCTATCGGGCGTGACCAGTTCGGGATGCTCCGCTTCGAGTTCCTTGAGGCGTTCCAAGAGTCTGTCGAACTCGAAATCCGAGATCTCGGGGGCATTCTTTTGGTAATAGAGATCGTTGTGATGCTCGATCTCCTCTCGGAGCTCGACAATCTCGTTTTCGATTCCGGTCTCGTTCATGTTTTCAGTATCTTGTCGCCGCGACGGACGACGCCCGATTTGACGACCTTCGCGTAGATGCCGCGCAAATGATGTTCTTTGCCGATCGGAGAATTGACGAACCGCATCGCGTCAAGCCCGAACCGCTCGATAAACTTTTTGCAGCCGTTGTGCGGCAGTGCGGTAGTTTCGAGGATTGCGGTTCCGACCTCGAGCCGCGTACCTGGCGGCAGGTTCTCGTCGGAAAGATCGAGGTCCACGTAGAGCTGATCTCCGGCGAGCGCACGCCGCGAATCGTCCTGCGCAAGCAGCGTGACGATCCGCGAATTCATGATCGTGATCTGCGATTCGGGCGAACGTCCCGGCCGGAACCAGTTATCGCCGATAAGTCCTTTCTCGACGTCGAATTCACCGGATTCAAGTTCTTCACGCAGATCGGTCTGCGGGCGCCGGACAATAAGTTCGACCGTCCCTTCATCTCGCGGTGACTGAAGTACATGCGGCAGTTTCTCTTCGATCTCGGTTTTCGTTAAATGCTTCATTCGTTCATAAATTCGGCGATCAGCCGGTGAAAGTGATGCGTTCCCCGTTCGCGGGAAGGCGAATAACGGCCGCGGTCATAATACCGCGAACGGATTCCTTGCTGCACCGACTCGACGACCGCCTGATCTTCAAGTTCGACGGTGTCCAGATCCGCGCCGGCGCCTGCGCCGAGTTTCGACTCGTCGGCGACGAAAGTCAGGTACCTTACCTGCGTGAGATCCTTCCGGATCGGTTCGACGACGTTCACGGATATTCCCCACGGATAATAATTGAGCATCAGGTTCGGAAACACGAAGTAATAATACGCGGCAATGCGACCGTCGAAAGTCAGCGACGGATCTCTGGATTCGGCGATCTGGACGCTCGAATAGCGGTGCGTCTCGGTGCGATATGTGCCGTAGTCGATCGAGCGGTTCAGCGATTCATGAACAAACGGCACATGAAATCCTTCGAGATAATTCTCGCAGTAGAGCGCCCAGTGCGCGTTCACCTCGTATTCGCGCTCCCATCTGAACTCCGGTCGCTCACGATAAAGCTCCTCGGTCGCCGAGACGACCTCGCCGACAAATTCCGAGACCGGCGCCAAGGGATTCAGTGAAACCAGGACAAGGTCTTCAAATGTTTCAACGGCGATTCGCGGCAAATTGTCCCGCTCCGACGGAAAATTGAGCGCCTCGTCGAATTCCGGCATCGAGACGAACCGGCCTTCGAGATCGAACCGTCGCCCGTGATAACGGCAACGGAGACCCGTCGCTCCGCATTCTTCCTCGGCAACGATCTTCGCGCGGTGCGTGCAGACGTTTGAAAGGCAGCGAAGCTGGCCGTTCATGCGTGTGAAAACAACCGGTTCGTCCAAGAAACCCGCAAGCAAAGTCGTTGGAAGCACGGATCCGATCTTCGACGCGATTCCGGTTGCCTGCCAAGTGCGGGCAAAGATCCGTTCTTTCGAGAGTTCGAAGAGCAGGTCGTCGGTGTAGAAACGCGCGGGCAACGTTTCCGCGACACGGATATCAGGATCGATGTCGAATTTCTGCATTTGGACAAATTGTCGATCCGCTGACTAGTCTGAGTAAAGAACGTACGCCGGATCGCCTTGGCGTCGCTCGAACGAACGCGCGATCAGTCCGCGAGAGAATGCGATCTGAAACTCGCTCCTGATGCGGTTCTGCTCGGCAATCGCACGTTTGAGATCAGTTCTGACCAAACCGTCCCAATTCGCCGGGATCGTGATCGCGAGCGCGGGATTCCGGTCCTCGACGTACTTTCCGCCCGCCGCGAGGCAGACTACTTTTTCACTTTCGAGGGCCCATTCTGCGAACAGACGGTCGCTGTCGAGCCCCAGTTCTCCGCCAACCTGATGCGAAGTCGAGTAGTCGGTCCCGTAAAAGTTCGCTTCATAATGGCGGACGATTGCGCCAAGTTTCTCAAGATTGAAATGAGCGTTCCTCGCCTGCACCGGTTGAAACGTCCACTTGATGAATTTCACGCCTTCCGACAGCGCCCGCTCACGCTGCGCCCATTTCAGTCGAGCGCCGACACCGTGACTTTGAAATTCACGATCGACCGCCGTCATGTGGGAGTAGAACGCCTTCCGGCCGCGAAGAAACGCCGGCACACTCAGGACAAACCCGACGAGGCGTCCGCCGGCGAAGGCGCCAAGCGCGAATCCGCCCGCATTTTTCGTCACGATGAAATGCCGGACCGGCGAAATTTCGATCTCAGGCAGCGCGAAAACATCACGCTGAAGCTGAACGCACGCCGCGAGTTCGTCAAGCGTGACGCATTCACGGATCTCAATCACGGAATTATTCTCGGCCATGTGTTGTCAACAATTTAGCAGAGCGCCGACGGCTAACTCAACGACGTTCTGAAAATATTTCCTTAACTTTCGACCACCGCGTTTGATATGATGTTTTTCGGCGGTCAACATTGTTTGTGCTGTCCCGCATCGCGTTTTCTTCATGAGTTCTCTCGACAATCTCGAATACTCCGGAAGTCTTTTCGACTATCCGCTTGCCGAACTGCTCGTCGTGGTCCTCGACGCCGGGCTCGACGGCTCGGTGCGGCTCTCCGCGCACAACTCAAAGGCGATCGTTTATTTCCGCGACGGCCAGGTGTGCTATGCAGTATCGAACCAACGGCGTCACCGGTTGTTTGAATTGCTCCTCAATGCGAATTTGATCACCAAGAAGGAACTGATCGCGATCCCCGAATTCACGAACGACCTCCATCTCGCAACCGCATTGCGCGAGTCCGGGAAGATGGCGGAATCCGCAATCGGAACCATCATCGCTCGGCAGGTCGAATCGATATTCTGCGACGGTTTGAAATGGAAGGACGGGAGTTGGACCCTTAGCCCGCTGGTGCGTGTGAAGGGCGATCTTCACGTTCAGCTCGGGACCCGGACGATCATGATGAAGCATGCCCGGGAGCTTCCCAAAGATGCCATTATCCGGAGGTTCAAGAGTTTCAAAGAACTTTTCGGACGCAATGTATCGTCGTCACCCCAGGTCAATCTCTGGCCCCAGGAAGCATTTGTTCTCTCGCGATTCGAAAACGAGATGCTTCGGGTCGAGGACATCAACCGGCTGACGGGAATGCCGGATGCCGATAACCTAAAGTGCCTTTATGCGCTTTGGCTTGGCGGATATTTGACCCGGACCGGGTATAACTCCGCGATCAGTGTTCGGCGGCTTGCCGATATGCAGTCGGCGAAACTCGAACTCAAACGCGACGCAAAAACGGTTCCCGATGCCGTTGCCGAAGTTCGACCGGAGCCGGCGGTCGCGACAAAGCCGGAACCGGCACCAACGCCAATTCCGAGGCGCGAGATTCCGCTGGAATCATATCTGAATCAGGTCGAGCGATCCGAAACGCACTATGAGACGCTCAACATCCCGATCGAATCCGATACGGCGCGCGTCAAGAAGGCCTACTTCGACCTCGCAAAACGATTCCATCCGGATCTATTTCACAGGCAAGCGCCGCCCGAACAGCTTCGCCGAATCCAGAATGCATTTACGCAGATCGCTCACGCGTACGAAACGCTGCGCAACGAAGAGTCGCGCTTGCGTTACGATTACAGGCTCAAGTCGATACTTGCCGAACTGCAGCGTCAGGGCAAAGGCGGCATACGCGCCCAGCAGCAAACGAGTCACAAGCAGCTTCGAGACGCCTCGGAGATCTTCGACCACGGATTCAGTCTTTTGCTCGACGAAGATTACGAAGCTGCTTTGCCGTATCTCACTCGGGCCGTTGCCATGGCTCCAGACGTCGCCCGCTACCATGCGTACTACGGAAAGGTGCTCTCGGTCGACCGCACGCAAAAATTCAAGGCGGAGACCGAGTTTCAAGCTGCGATCAAACTTGAGCCCGAGAATCCGACGTTTCGGTTGCTCCTCGTCGAATTCTTCATCGACTACAATCTTTTCAAACGGGCTGAGGGTGAATTGAACCGTCTTCTGGAAATCGCGCCGGACAACTACGAGGCCCGCGCGATGCTCGACAGCTTACTGCAGAAATCATAAACTGTAGCCGAGTTTGAAGTTTCGTTGCTGCACCCGCTTTTCTTCAGGCCAACTCCGCGAGTATGGACAGTATTTTTGCGCCCGACGCGCCGTCGGTTGAACCGTATGACGATGTCACGGCGTTGATCAGTGCTGAGATCGACAGTTTCGAGGGCTACACGCACCCGCACGGAAAACGTCTGGCGACGCTGGCCGACGCAATTGCCGAACGGTTCAACTTTGCGTCGCACGATCGGTTTTCGCTCCGTCAGGCCGCGTTGCTGCACGACCTCGGCGAATTGATGATGGAACGGGATTACATCTGTTCGGATCGCGTCTTGCGGGACGAGGAGCGGATCGACATGCAGCGCCACACGGTGATCGGCGAACAGGAAGCGGCGCGGCGGGGCCATTCGCGCGCGGTTCAGCTGCTTGTTCGCTGGCATCACGAATGGTGGAACGGTTCGGGATACCCGGACGCGCTCGAACGTGATCATATTCCGCTTGCCGCAAGGATCTTGCGTGTAGTCGACACGTACTGCGCAATGACGGACTCACGCCCCTATTCGGTCGCGATCTCCGCCGGCGAAGCGATGCGCTATCTGATCGAATGGTCCGGAATCGAATTCGACCCGAAAATCGTGAGCGTTTTCCTCTCGATCGGCGATCTTCCCGAACTCAATTCCTTTGCCCCGGAGGAGCCCGCAGAACTGACGTCATGCTGACAATTCCGACAAGTATCCCGAGAGGCTGGCTCGCGTTCGAACTGACCGTTCTGAAGCGGATGAAGTTTACGGAGGTCGCGATCCCATTTGCGAGCGACGCCGCGCTTGGAAGCTATCTGAAGCGCTGGCGAATCGGCGTTCGGGCGAACGATCTGACGATGACCGGTTGGGCCAAAGCTGTCGCGGCGATCGAAAACAGCGCCGTGACGATGACCGACGAGGACGTCGAAACGGTACTCGAAGACGCGTACGTTCCGGGTTACAAACTGGGAAATCAGGCCCTTCGCAACTGGTTTTCGGAGACCGATTCCTGGTGGTTCGACAACGTTCGACGGAAAATCGATGGCCTTTCAACCCCGACGCTCAGGGCGATCGCGATGACGATCGCGTTCGGTGTCGGTGATTACGTCCTTTCGTTCGACGAGTCGACGCGCGAACTCCGTCAACCGCTATCGACCGTCTTCAAACGGCTGCGAACCGCGATGCCCGCGCCATTTGAAAATGGGCGCGCGAACACGGCCGCCAACCGTAGCGGATACGATTTCATCGCCGAAACCTTCGGCCCCGATCTGATGTTTCTGCGTCTACCGCGGGCGCACAATCTGAGCCAGCGGAAATATCTTGGCTGGACTGCATGGCGTGAGGAATGGCTCCGGGGGAGCGACGAGTTCTGGGACGACGTTGAGCATAGGCAGGCTGGCCGGCTCGGAACTCTCTGTGAGACGAAGTCGCAGTACTTACGGCTCGTCGAAGAAATGCTCCGAACCGCCTCGCATATCAAGAACTGGGCGATCGCCCACACCGAAGACGGATTCATGACCACCCAGGAACTCGTCGAAACGATCGGTGAGGTAAGGAAGGTCGATACGATCTACACCAAGGATTTCAGCGAACTGACGGGCGCAAAGGCCGTGATCGTAACGGCCTGATCACGGCTGGCCCTCGGCGCCCGAAAGCTTCTCCCCGGCGACCGTCTCGGTCACTGCTCCCTTCTGACGCAAGAACCAGATCAATCCCGAGCTCCCGGCAAGCAGTCCTGAAAGTGTCGTCAGAAGCTGCGCCGATATCACGGTAAGAGAGTATCCCGCCGCCAGATTGGAGAGACTGAAAACCGTGATCTCCGCGCCGCGGTCGAGCGTCGTGATCCGCCCGCGGATGTGATCCGGCAGGCCGCGCTGAAAGATCGTCTCCTGAACCGCGTACTCGGCTCCGACGACAATTCGCGAAGCGATCACGAATACCGCCGTCAACCAAAAGGTCGGCATCCAGCCTCCGATCGCAAAGAGCGCACCGTGAACCAACAGCGACCAGCCGATGAACCCGCGCTCGACACCTATCCGCTCGACGAACGAGCTGACGCGATGCGCGACAAGCATCCCGACCGACAGTCCGATTCCGTTCGCGGTCATCAGCGCGGCAATGATGAAATCAGGTCCGTGATCGAACGAACCGAAGACTTTCGTTGCGAGCCCTTCGAAACTCAAGAACGTCGCACCGCCACCGATCGCCCAAACGATGTTCATCAGCAGGATCGTCAGGGCGAAATGGTTGGTCAGCGTGTAGCGCATTCCCTCACGCAATTCGCTCATGAACGGCTCCTTTTCGCGTGTCGCCGTGTCGTTCGCGCGAGTGGCGTCCTCCGGGATCAGCCAGACCGAATACGCAGATACCAGAAAAGAGGCGGCGTTGATCAAGAACGCGATCTCGTAGCCGAAATAGGCCGAAGCGATGCCACCGAGCGCGGATCCGATCGCCATCAGCAGAAACCTGGACGAGAACATCAGCGCGGTTCCCGCAAGTAAGCCCTCGCGACCGGCAATGTTAGGCACGGACGCGTTCTTCGCGCCGTCGAAAAACGCGGTCGCGACAGAGAGTACAACGGCACCGGAATACGCGATCCAAAGGTCGTCACGGGTCTTGACGAGCAGGAAGACGAGCGCCAGGAACGCTCGGGCGATGTCGGTCCAGAACATTATCTGGCGCCGTGACAACCGGTCGGCGAGCGTACCCGCAAACGGAGCAAGCAACGACCACGGGAGCATTCTTGAAAGCAGAAGTATTCCGGCGGCTTCCGGAGCGGCATCGGTGACCAAACGGATCAGTCCGAGCCCGGCAATGTAATTGAACCAGTTGCCGAGTTCGGAGATCAGCTGGCCCGCAAACAGATTGCGGAAATTCCTGTTTCCCCTGAGAAGTTGTGAATAGGTCAGGTTCATCGCTCGATGAAAATTCGACAACCGATCGAGATTCAAAATTCAAGATTCAAGAAGCGCGAAATCGTGAACCCTGATCATTGATAAGAAAGCTCTCAAAATAAGAAGCCGCCGAGTTTCAACCCGACGGCCCAAACTCTCAAACTGTCCCAAACTCAAGTGCCGGTAAACTCCGGCGCGCGCTTTTCGAAAAACGCCTGGACGCCCTCACGAAAGTCGTTCCCTTTTCCGGAATCGATCTGAAGGCGATGCTCGAGATCGAGTTGCGACTCGAGGTCGTTCGAAAACGTCGTGTTCATCAATTGCTTGATCCGGCCGATCGAAGCAGTCGGAGCCGCCGCGAGCCGTGCCGCCATGCCCAACGCTTCGTTCATCAGTTCTTCCTGCTCAACCACACGATTGATCATCCCGATGTCTAACGCGCGTTCGGCCGGAATTGTTTCACCCGTCATGAGAATTTCAGCCGCCAGTTTCTCACCGATCGCACGCGGCAGGAAAAACGTTCCGCCGCAATCAGGCGAAAGCCCGATCCTGACAAAGGCCTCATTGAACGTTGCACCGCGAGCGGCGAATACGATGTCGCACGCGAGCGCGAAGTTCGTACCTGCGCCGGCGCAGAGTCCCTGAACCGCCGCGATGAACGGAACCGGTGTTTCCCGAATCGAGAGTATCACGTCGTGAAGCGCCTTCAGCGGTTCTTCCATGAACGCCTCGATCCGGCCTTCCATCTGCCACATCATCTGCATCTCGCGCAAGTCGCCACCAGCACAAAAGGCGCGCCCCTCGCCGGTCAGAATGACGGCACGCGCGCCGTCGGCGATCGCCTGTCCGATCGCCGAACGCAGATCCTTCGTCAACTGGAGCGAAAGGGCATTCAGTGCCTCCGGCCGGTTCATGGCGATCACGGCGACGTTGTCCGTCATCGTGAATATTACGGTCTCAAACTGGCTCATTCGGGTTTTCCGCGTGGTCACCGGAGGATCGCAATACCGTCCGGTCAATAGTGAGTTCCGATTCCGAGAAATTGGATCTATGCCATCCGGACCTTTGAGCGGCTGGCGTTGTAGCATTCGCGGCAGAGCACGGAACGGCCGACCTTCGGCTGGAACGGGACGTGATCGTGTTTACCGCAATGATCGCACACGATCTCGAACCTTGCCGGCACATTGTTGCCCGACCCGGCGCGCTTTGACCGGCATTTCTGACAACGTTGCGGCGTCATCATATTGCGTTGATAGAAGATCTCTTGCTCCTTTTCGCCGAAAAGAAACACCTCCTTACACTGCACGCACGTGATCTCAATGTCGGGCATTGCGATGTCATCTCCTTATTGGTTTATGCCCGGATTCTAACACAGTTGAGAATAAGGTGTCTAAAATCGCCGTTCGGTGCTCTTCTGGAAACAGGAGGGCTTTCGGGGTATCTTTTGGAGAACGCCAAAACTGATTACCCTTTTTATGCGAAGACACCTGATCAGCTTCGGGATAGTTGTCATTTCACTTTGCTTCGCCGTTGCTGCCGATGCGCAGATCGACATCCGAGGTGAGATCAACGGCAGGGTAATGACCGACGATAAAAGGCCTGCGCGGCGCGTCAGCATCCTCGTCCTGGACCTGACGACGCTCGATCAGCGCAATGTGATCACGAACGATTTCGGCTGCTTTCGGATCCGCGACCTTCAGTTCGGCAACACTTTCCTCATCGGCGCCAAGAGCAAAAGCTACGACTTTGCGTTTCCGTTCCAGACCGTGAGGCTCGATCTCATCTCGCGCGAAGTTCTGTTTATCGCGAACCGGCCGCAAGCGATAGCGACCGTGGCGGCGATCGACGAACCGGTCATCATCATTTCAAAAGCGCCGTGACGTGTGCCGCTACCGTCGGCCCCAAAGTTTGAAGATTGTAACCGCCCTCGAGAACTGAAACCACGCGTCCCGCGCATGTTTCCTGCGCCCAATTCAGCACGCTCTTCGTCATCGACACAAAATCCGGATCCTCGAGTCTCAACTGACCGAGCGGATCTGTCAGGTGCGCGTCGAAACCCGATGATACGATCACGAGATCCGGCCTGAACCCGGAGGCAATCGATTCCAGCGCCGATTCGAACATCCGGCGCTGCTCCGTCGCCTTCGTATGCGCCTTGACCGGAACGTTCATCGTGTACCCGCGTCCGCGTCCGAACCCGGTTTCGCCGCGGCTTCCGGTTCCGGGATACCACGGATATTGGTGCATCGAGAAAAAGAAGACGGACGGATCGTCGTAAAAGATCCCCTGAGTTCCGTTGCCGTGGTGGACGTCCCAGTCGAGGATCGCGACACGATCGACCTCCTTGTACCTGTTTTGCGCATAGCGGGCGCCGACTGCAACGTTGTTGAAAAGACAAAATCCCATCGCGCTCTCGGCCGTCGCATGGTGTCCGGGCGGACGGGCCGCGACGAACGCGTTGTCCGATTCGCCGCTCATCACGGCATCGACCGCGCGGCAGACTCCTCCTGCGGCGAAAAGCGCGGCGTCGAACGACAGCATCGAGATCACCGTGTCGGAATCGAGCCTGTCAAGTCCGTTCTCGAACGCACCCTCTACACGCCTGAAATGTTCCTTCGAATGCGCCGCCTGGATCAGTCCGCGCGAGGCTTTTTCGGGAACGATCTCTTGCAGTTGCGGCCACAGTTCCGCGTCGCCTGTCATTGTCGCCATGACGGCCTCGTAGCGCCGCGCCGTCTCCGGATGCCCGGGACCGGTGTCGTGTTTGAGCGAACTCGGATGATGTACGAAAGCTGTGGTCATTGTGTCGTCGCAAATCCAAGGAGATGAAGGTGATCAGTTCTTCTTCGGCCGTTGGTCCTCGGGGACGTTAGCGAATATCTTGTCGTATTCCTCGTAGCCGTCGCGGACGACATCCATCAAATTGCCTTTCTCGACGATCTTCGGCTCGATGAAAATGAACGGCACCTCTTTGTTGACGGCCTTCATCGTCTTCGTCGTTTCAAGTTTCTCGCCTTTCGCGAGCTTCACCGCCGCCTCGACCGCCGCGTACGCGATCGGCTGGATGGGCTTGTAAACGGTCATCGACTGCTCGCCCTGCGCGATCCGCTGCAGCGCGTCGATCTGCGCGTCCATTCCCGTCACGACCACTTTTCCGATCAATCCCTGCTTTTTCAGCGCCTGCACCGCGCCGCCGGCGGTGCCGTCGTTGGAACAAACGAACGCGACGATTTCGTTGCGATTCTGTGTCAGCGCGTTCTCGGCGGTCTTCAGAGCTTCCTCGGCCGACCAGTCGCGGGCGTGCTGATCGGCCACTATCTTGATGTCGCCACGATCGACCGCCGGTTTGAGGATCGCCATCTGGGCTTCCTTCATGATCAGCGCATTATTGTCGGTCGGCGCGCCGTAGATCATAACGTAGTTGCCTTTCGGAGCGTTCTTCAGTGCGTATTCCGCCTGCATCTGACCCGCAAGCGAGTGGAGATGCGAGACGAGAACATCGATCTGGTCGCTCAGGATCAATCGATCGTAACTGACGACGGGAACTCCCTTCGCTTTCGCCTTTTCGACCGCCGTCGCCATCACCTGGCCGTTGTGAGGAGCAATGATCAAAACATCGACCCCCTGCGTCAGGAAATCGTCGATCTGCTTGAGCTGGCGTTCATCATTGCTCTCGGCGACGTTAACCACGACATCCGCCCCGAGCTCACCGGCGCGCTTTTCGACCAACGCCTTGTCCTTTACCCAATGTTCCTTGAGCGTGTCCATGGAGAATCCGATCCGGATCCGGCCGTCCTTCTTTTTCGTCGCCGCGTTCTGGTCACCAACCGGTGCGCTGACGCAAGAAGCGAGCGACATCAGCAGCGACGCCGCGAGAACCAAGAGCAGTGTTTTCATCAATTTACTCCGCAGGGGTTTTTTGAATACTAGCATGTTAGAGCGGGAATCACGGTTTCTTCAGCAACAGCTCACGCCGGACATATTTACCGTCCGCGCCCGTGAACGGGATGCGAAGAAGCCAGTTCCGATCGTCGCCGCGATATGTTCTCACGCCCTGAGTTTCGGGAAACTGCAGGGTTGAAACAAGCCCGAGATCGTAGGTCGATCCGGCACGTCCTTCGAGCACCAGAAAAAGGCCGTCCTTCCTGGCTTCCGATCTGATGATGCGAAGTCCGCTGCTTTCCGCGCCCGCGACGAGGTTGGCCGGAGTCTGAAAAACGTCCGTCCCTTCATCGTACTCGAACTTGAATTCGCGGATTCCGGGTTCAAGATTCGAAGTCACCTCGACGAATTGCCTGTCGCCCCGCCTCACCGACCTGAACTGCAGATTCTTGCCTTCAACCGTGACGCGTTTGATCACGGCGTCGAGCGCGAACGCCGGCGCAAGTTCGATCGTCGCCGGACCTTTCGCGTCGCGCCGCGAGACAAAGACCGAATACACGCCGTCCTTCCGCGCAACGACGAAATCGTAAGCGCCGTCGCCCGTCCTGACGTTCCATGCGCCGGCGTCGTTCCAGTCCGCCGGAATTTGCGGCGCGAACCTGATGCGCTTGCCGCCGCCGGAGACGTCGATCCCAAAAAGCCCGCGCATGACCGGCGTTACGACCATCGCCTCGGACCATACCTGATGGTGAGACGAACGTCCGAACGGCGCGTTAAGATCGCCGGAAAGAAGCTCGGTGACATAACCGAGAGCGTTCGTATAGGAGAGCAGCGTATTGGCCATCAACGCCTGGTAGCCGACGCTCGGGCGTCCGTAGTTGTATGCGGCGACCGACTGCCAGCCGGTAAACAGCGGCCAGACGGAACCCGAGTGATACGAAAGCGGATCGTAGAGTTTTGAATCGTCGGCGAGGATCCGTGCGCCCCAGTCGGTCGCGATCTTCGCGCTGCCGAGATGATCGATCTCCTTTTGCGCCCGGACGTCGTCGCGCATGACGTTCCAACACATCGGAACGGCCGGTAGCACGGTGTTTTCGTCATAGATCTTCGCCGTCATGAGCTCGTCGAGCCGCTTCTGGCGCCGCTCAAGATTCGGTCCAGGCTCGGCCTTCACCGGTTCGGACCGCGGCATCTGAGTTCCGAACGCATAAAAGCCGCGATCTTCGAGCCAAAAGGTCTTCTCCATGGAGTTACGCGTCCTTTCGGCGTTGGCCAATGCGCGTTTTGCAAGGGTCTTGTCGCCGACGACGTCCGACATCGATGCGATCGCTTGCGAAGCCTGAATCCACAGCCCCTGAAGATAGATCTCCTCGTGCGGCGGGTAGAGCGAATCGCCCTCGACCCAGCCGTGGCCGAACTTCGTGTTCTCGATCAGGCCGTTATTGTCGGTGTCGGTCGATTCCTCGTAGAGATAGGCCTTGAGGATCGATTCCCAACTGGCCTTGAGATATTCGTGATCGCCCGATGTTCTGAAATAGTCTTCGTGCGCGATTACGTAGAGCGGCGTCGCGTCGGTTGAATTCCACGCATACGGGTAGGCGTTCCACCAATCGGTCTGGTTCGCCGCCTGCGAGATCTCGTGCGGGATCTTTCCGTCCGGGCGCTGAAACTTCTTCAGAAACTCGAGCGACTTTTTGGTGGTTGAGAGATCGCCGTAAGAGTTTATGGCGAACGATGTCCAAAGCGCGTCGCGGCCGAAGTACCAGGCGAATCCGGGACGTTCCGATTCGCCCGATGTCCGAAAACCGGCAACAATTCCGGTCCCGAGAAACGGACTCGTCACGACGCCTTTTTCGATCCCGATCTTTGCCCATGAGAATGCCTGATTCAAACGCGGATCGGGCGTCACCACATAGGTCGAGTTCGTCAAAAAATCCTCGTAGTATTTGACGTTTTTTTCGTAGAGCGCGGGCGCGTCGACGTGGAGCCGGCGGTACGTCTCGACCGCCTTGTCGCGGCCTTCGGTGCTTGCGGCGATCACGATCGGGATGAAGTTTGCACGCGCCTCCTCCGGCGTCACCCTGACCTGATATTTCAGCGGCACGTCGCGCGGCTCTTCCTGATACGGCATGAGCGAAACGTCTTTTGCACCCGGCGTACCGACGATCCCGTAGAATTTGTTGGTCTCCTCACCGATGTAGTAGTACTTTTCTTTCTCGTCCTGCCCAAAGAACGGCGTCATTGAAGTCCCGGCCCACATCAGCCGCAATTTTGGCCGGAACTCGACCTCGACCGCCATCGGGACGACGGTGTTCACGTCAAGCAAAACGATCAAACCTTGTTCGTCGATAGGCGCGAAAACGATCTCACGGACGGTGAAAGCGGCGTGCGAGTAGGTGAAGATCGTCGCTTCGGGACGCGCCTCGATCGACGTCAACACATCGCGTCCGCGGAACGGAAGATTGTAACCGTCGATCCTGAAAGAAAGCTCGAAAGTGTCGACGATCTTCAGCGGATAGACCCACGCCTCCATCCCGCGGTGCTCGTAACCGAACGCCGCCGAGCGCCGTCCGAGCACGTCGAAGAACGATCCGTTCTGGGTCCGCCGGGCGAGTCCGAGCCGACCGGCCATGAGCTCGCGTTTCGGAATCATCGGCTGTGGCGTTGGAGTTGGAGTTGGCGTCTGACCCATTATTGCGTGCGAAACGACGGTCAGTGCGATCGTCAGGAGCAAAGGTCTAATTCGCATAGTTGTTCAAGCATCAAGGCGCGTATGGCTTCAACCTGAAAAGATCGGTACGCGTCGCCGGGCGAATGCTGACCGCCGCCCCGCCGCCCTTCGCGAGCGCGAGTTTCAGGACCGTCTTCGAATCGGCGATGTAGCTTTCGATCGTATAAGCCATCGGATTCTTGTCCCAGTCGGCGTCTTTAGCGTCGGCGTAGATCGTCACCGCGTACTTTTCGTCCGCCGGCAGAAAATCGAGAGGCACCGTCGAGACCCTTGAATTCTCGTCGGTGATCGCGCCGATGAACCAATTCAGACGGCCTTTCGCTTTACGCGCGATCGTGAGGTAATCGCCCGGTTCCGCCTCGGCGATCCATGTATCGTCCCAATCGACCGCGACATCCCGAATGAACTGGAATGCATCCATCCGTTTTTCATAGTTCTGCGGAAGATCGGCCGCCATCTGCAACGGGCTGTAAAGCGTGACGTAGAGCGCGAGTTGCTTTGCGAGCGTCGTGTGGACAACCTCTTTCTTTGCCGGATCGTAAACGTTCAGCTTGATCTCGAAAATCCCGGGCGTGTAGTCCATCGGACCGCCCATCAGACGCGTAAATGGCAGGATCGTTTCGTGCTCGGGCGGATTTCCGACGCTCCAGGCGTTGTACTCATTGCCGCGCGCCGCTTCGGCGGCTAGCCAGTTCGGATAAGTCCGCGAAAGTCCGGTCAGTCGCACAGACTCATGCGAGTCGATCATGATGCGGTATTTCGCCGCGGTTTCGGCGACAAAGGAGTAGTGATTCACCATCGTCTGCCCGTCGTGCGACTCGCCGCGCGGGATGATTCGTCCGACGTAACCCGTTTTCACCGAATCATATCCGTTGGCCTTCATGAATCGAAATGCTTCGTCGATTCGGCGTTCGTAGTTCGCCGCCGACGCCGAAGTCTCGTGGTGCATGATCAGTTTAACCTTCTTCGCCGCGGCGTAGCGTTGAAGCTCCCGGACGTCGAAATCCGGATACGGCGTAACAAAATCGAAGACATTCTCTTTCCAATTGCCGTACCAGTCTTCCCAGCCGACGTTCCATCCCTCGACGAGCACGCCGTCGATACCGTTCGCTGCCGCAAAATCGATGTACCGCTTGACGTTCGCGGTCGTTGCGGCGTGCTTGCCATTCGGTTTCAGGGTCTTCCAGTCGACCTCGTCGATCTTGACGTTGTTGGTGTCGGAATAGTTCCACGACCCGGTTCCGATGTGCATCTCCCACCAGACGCCGACGAACTTCTGCGGTTTGATCCAGCTCGTGTTGGCGATCTTCGTCGGCTCGTTGAGGTTGAGGATCATCTTCGACGCAAGGATGTCCGCCGCGTTGTCCGAAACGATCACTGTGCGCCACGGAGTCTTCGCCGGAGTTTGGAGAAATGCCGCGCTCCCGACCGCATTCGGAGCGAGATGGGTCGTTAACCCGAAGTCATCGCGATCGACCATCATGTAGATCGCCGGATAATTCGTCAGCGCCGCTTCGTGGATGTTGATGTAGAGCCCGTCGTCCGACTTGAGCATCAGCGGCGTCTGGACGGCGTTGTCGGCAAAGACCTTTTTGTCCGCCTCGAGATCAACGTACTTCCCTTTCATCGCGTGGATCTCGCTCAGTTTCGTGGTGTTGTACGCAAATTCCTGCGAATCGTAGCAGCCGGGAATCCAGAACGCTTTGTGATCGCCCGTGAGACTGAACTCGGTGCGTTCTTCGTTCAATTGAAAATACTTGAGCTCATCCTGAACCGGAAATTCGTAACGGAATCCGAGTCCGTCGTCGAACAACCGGAACCGAATCACCAATCGGCGCGTCATTTTGCGGGAATCCGAAGAGCCGGGCTTGTCAGACACTTGCTGCAAAGTGACCGCGAGTTCGTTGTAATGATCGCGGATCGAACTGACCTCGCCCCAGGCGGGCTTCCAGGTCTCGTCGTGCGTACCTGTTTTTGAGTCGACGAGCGTAAAATGCGACGCGAACGACGGCTGATCCTTGATCGCGAACGCCATCTTGCTGTCGTTCAAAACGGGCCGTTTTTTGTACGAAAGGTTGTAGGTAGGCTCACCCGCGGCCGACAGCTTGAAATTGAGTTCGAACTTTCCGTCCGGCGATCGGAGCGTCTGTGCGGTCGCGGGGATCACGCAATACGCAAGAATGAGAATCGCGATCAGTAACTTTGGTTTCATAATAACTTGGATCATCCGTTCAATCGCGAATCGAAAATCGCGAACCGCAACGACTAAAACCGCTTCCTCAGCCTTATTTCAAAACTGAAACTGTCCTTATTGCGGGTGACGTTCGTCAGCGAGCGCTGTTCGTATTGCGCGACGAACGAGAGCCGGTTCGAAACACGGTATTCGAGCGCAAGCACCTGATTCTGGTCTTCTGAGAGATTTGTAGAATAAGTTACGAGCAGGTTGCGGTTGATCTGCCGGCCGACGGTGAGCCGCGCTGTCGGATTCAAGCGTTGTCCGGAAAGGATCGGATCGAGCTGGAACTTGTTCAGGCCGAAAAGTTTGTCGGTCGCACGTGTGATCGGCTTGTTGATGATCTCGTCGGTCAGGATCTCGGCGGCGGTCTTAATTCCCGATTGTGCGAGCGTCGGGATCCCGGAGGCAGTGTTCGAAAGACTCCCGGTCGTGATCAGCGAGATCACGTCCGCCTGCGGCAATGCCGGATTCGAACGGACCGTCGCCTTCAGGTTTTCTGTATCCGACAGCCGACCGTCGAGGTTCAAAAAGATCTGATATCCGTTGATCTCGGATTCCGCCTGAAGTCCGATGACCGGATCGACGCCTTCGGTGTTCGGCGGAAAAACGAGCTCGCCACGTTGAACCTCATAACGGTCATTGCGGTAAAAGAGCGTTCCCGAGCCGGCGGTGATGCGTCCGGCGACCAACGGATAATCGAGATCACCCGACACGCGAAGCGAAAGCGAAGCGGTAACGTCGGCAAGGTTGTTTCTGACGACGAGCGCATCCCGACCCTCCACGAGCAGATCGAGCCTGACGTTGCCGATCGACGAGCCACTGTCACCCTGGGTGATCGCGCCTTCACGGCGCCCGCCGATCACGTCCGCCAGATCGATGTCGCGCGAATAGACGCTACGCCTGGCGTTGATCCTGCCCGAGACGACGCTCGACAATTGCTCGCCGATCCGGCGTCCGTTGACTTCAATATCGGCGTCGCCGGTCGTGATGAAGTTCTTCGGCAACGGCAGTGTCACGTCCGCACCGCGGATCGCGACGCGAAATGCCTCGACGTTGAGCTTGTCGCCCAGAAAAACGCCGCCCGATGCCGTGAATTTTCCGCCGCCTAGAAAACCGTTGATCTCGTTGATCTGCACCTGGTTCGAGGTGAAGATCGCGCGGCCGCGGATACGATCGAACGTGATCCGCTCGGTGCCGATGAAGGCCGCGGCGGAAGCGTTCTGAAGATCCGCGGTTCCGTTCAGGCGAGCCGTCGAATTGGGTCCGGTGAGCCTCATGCTCACGTCCGCAAGACCAGCGAAGAACGCGTTCTTCGAAGCGATGTTCAGGATCGCGAGATTGATTCGGCCATTGACCGAGAAGTCATTGATTCCCTCGTCGCGCAGCGCTTTCGTTCCGCTGACAACCAGATTTGAGCCACCGCCCGAGAATTTCGCGTTGTTGACAATGACTTGCCGCGAATTGAACCCGATCGATATACCGCCAACCGCGTTCAGCGGCGTTTGGTTGATCATCAGATCGAATTGCGAGAAGTCGGCATGGCCGCCAAGATTGTCCGCCGTAAGCTCGCGCCCGTCGCGGGTCTGCCGCGAAAGATCGCCGGAAACCGAGACCTTGCCGGTCGCGCGTCCCGTCACGGTCAGCCGGTCGCTCGGCGGCAGAATCAGGGATATGAACGGCGCGAGCTGCGAATTGTCGAAACTCGTTTCGGCGCGAAGCGGAAGATCCGGGTTCGAGAAGTCGAGCGTCGCGTCGATCTTCTGTTGCTGGCCTTCAAGACTGGCCGTCAGACTAGCGGTGAGGAGGCGATTCTCCGTTTTTCCGAAAAATGCGATCTCGCCGAGCGGATTGCCGTTGATCGTCACGTTCGCGCCGCTTCCGGAGAAATTGATGACGTCCGAGGTCGAATCGTTCACGATTCCGGTAGCGCGTCCGCCGAAAGTCACGATTCCGGAAATTTCAGGCAGGCTTTGATGGCCCGGAATGAACGGGGTGATCCGTTTGAATTCGATACCCTTCGCATCCGCCGAGAAATCGAACGCGGTCGAATCCGTCCTGTAATTACCATTCGCGATCAATCTTCCGTCGCCGAACCTCGCATCGAACCGTTCGAGCGTGATCAATGTTCCGGCGAACGTCAGTCGCGTACTCAGGTTGTCAAACGTCTCACCGCCAAGCGAACCGCTTTCCGCGGAGAGATTGGCTTCGCCGGTCATCGCATTCGGCAGTCCGCGAAGATCGAGCGCGCCCGACGCATCGGCCTTCAGATCGCGGAAGGTTTCCGGGAGTTCGATCGGGAACGCGGCGAGGATATTCCCCGTGTTGACCTTGTCGAGTTTTGCCCGAACGGCAATATTGTCGGTCCCGTACGCCGGAATCTCGGCGGAGAATTCGATGTTCCCGCCGTCCGGCTCGCGCAGCAGCCCGTTGGTCAGCTTTGTTTCCTCAGGGGTCGTGGCGACAGTGACTGCGAGCGATCCGAGTTCGCGTTTTCGTAGCGCAATCATGTCGACCACTGCGCGCCCGTTGACGCTGGGTTCCGAAAAATTGCCGGTCAGCGTTCCGTCGAAGGTCAGTTTGCCGGAAACCACGGCCTGGTATTCATCGATCGTTTTTTCGAGTTCCGGCGAAAGATCCAGAACGCGCAGGAGACGTTCGATCTCTCGTGCGTCGTTCGACGCAAGCGCCAGCTTGAGATTCGATCCGTCGGCCCTCATATCAAGGTCGCCCTGCGCGTTGAAGCGGCTCTTCTCCGTATCGAGACGCGCAATATCAAGATGGAAAAGCCCGTTCACGGCGCTCGTTTCTACCCGGCCGTTGACTGGGACGAAACCCTCATTCGTCGATCCCGCGCTCGCGGAGATGTCCGCGTTCAACGTGCCGTCGGCGGTTTTAAGATCGGTGCCGTTGAAACTGAAATCGATTGTGCCCGTCGTGCTGCCTTCGAGTGGAACGACGCGTCCGCCTTGCAGCGCCAAGAGTTTTGCGAGGTCAAGTTCCGCGAACGTCCCCTTGAGTACCGAGCGGTTCTTAGAGTCAAGCGCGATCGTCGCATCACCGTCGAGTTTTCCGTCCATCACTTCGGCCGAAAGATTCCTGAGTTCGACCCGGTCCGACATCGCCGTTACCGACGCTCGGGCGGCACCGAGATTGATGCTGCCGAGCACGCCTCCGCCGAGGCTCATGTCGGCCGTTGCCCGATAGCTGCCGGATGGCTCAAGAACGAAAATCGGTTTGACGATCTTCACTTTTTCGAGTTTCCCGCCGTCCGGAAGGTCTTTCGATTTGTTGAGTGCGACGTCACCCGCGTCGATATCACCGGTGGTACCCTCGATGACTCCTTCCCGGATCGTCAGCCTGACGCCGGCAATATTGAGACTTCCGAGCACGGCGGCGCTCGTGTCGATGCGGGCGACGCGGAGTTTGTCTGAATAGATCGTCATCAGATTCCCCTCGTCCCGCACGGTGAGACTGTCCGCGACGACGTCGGAGATCTTCGCGCCCTTGGCATCGACTTGCTCGGCCTTTGCGTTGTCGACGACGATGTCGGTGACGCCTTTGCGGTGCTTGATCCTCAGTGAATCGGCGGAGATGTTCTTGAGCTTGGTGTCGCGCGTGTTTCCGTTCGCCGCCCGGGCGTTTTCGGCGTTTATCTGCACGTCTTCCGGGCGATCCGTAACATCGACGCGATTGGCCGTCACACCATTGAGTTCGATGTCTTCGGTCGTTACCTTCGAGGCGGTCGCGTTCGGCACCGTGACGTTCGTGATCCCGCCTTTTGAATCGACGGCGACGTTGGCCGAGCGGATATTGCTGATGACGACGTCCTCGTCCTTGAATCCGTCGAACCGAATCCGCCCGAAATTCGCGCGGAACTGTTTCTCTTTATATTCCGCCACGGCGTCGGCGATGAAGAGTCCGCCGATGGTCCCGATCGGCGTCTTTGCCGCGGCCGCCTGCAGTTCGCCGAGCCATTTGAAATCAGTTCCGGTTCCGCGTATGAACCCTGAAAGCGCGGGAGCGTCGATCTTGAAATCCTCGAAGGTGAGCATCTGCGCGATCGCCTTGCCGTTCGCTTCGTAGGTCGAGTCATTTCCGGAAACGCTCGCATTGACACTCAGCGCTTTAAGATAGATGTTCGACGCCGAGAGCGATTCGCTGAAGACCTCGCCCTCGATCCTGTAGCTCTCGCCCTCGCCGCTCACCTTTCCCTTGAAGTTGCCGATTCCCTTGATGGGGTTCGCCAATTCGAACAGGGACGAGGTTTCGGTCATGTTGAGCGTCGACTCGATCTCGAATTCGTATTTCGGGGATCTCCAGTCGGAAACCCTGCCTTTCAGAATCGATTCGCCGACGGGCGTCTTGATCCTCACACCTGTGAATTCGGCGCCGGTCGTCGTCGCGACGCCCTGTGCGCGCAGGTCGATGGGTTGGAGCTTTCGCGAATCGTAAACGAAGTTGGAATCCTTCGCGGAAAGATCGAATTTGAATCGAATCTCATCGTCGGGTGCGCCGGGATTTTCCGGATCGACGGAGACGGTCAGTTCTTTCGCGTCGCCGGAGATCGATCGCGAAATGTCACCGAAATGAATGACCGAGTCTTCGATCGAGACGTTCGTCGACGAGTAAATGAAGTTGAGCCTGCTCTGCTCTTCGACGATGCGCACGCCGGAAAAGTTCGAACGGCCGTTTTCGTCGAAGTTCAGCCAAACCTCGGCGCCTGAAAGACGTGTCGAGTCGACATTGATGTCGCGGGCGGGCTTCAACGTGAGAAGGTCGCGAACGGTCAGACCGATCCGCCCGTCCCTGATCGTGAACAGTTTCTCACCGGTTTCCTTGTTCTTGAAAACAGCGTTCTTAAGTTCCAGTTGCAAAGGCGAAACGCCGACATGGAATTGTTCGGACTCGAATCCGATTCCCATACGGTCCATTTTCGCCGAGAATTCGCCGCGGATGTACGAATCGGTGCCACCGGTTTTGTAAAGAATTGCGAGGATGACGAATATCGCGGCAACGCCGATCAGGGCAAAAAGCGCGACACGAAGAAGATTCCGCCGCGAAAACAGTCGCCGTCGTTGCGGTGGCTCGGGGACTTCCTGTGGTTCCAAGTTTTCCGGCTCTTCCGCCATTAGAAGCTAAAAGGAAACGGTTTCGACGATCTCGAGGTCGAAACCTTCGATCGCGTTGATCTTCGGGGGATGATTCGTCAAAAGCCGGATCCGGCGAACGCCAAGATCGTTCAGGATCTGCGCTCCGATCCCGTAGTCGCGCGCCTGGCCGAATCCGGTTTCGCGGCGCGCAGTTTGAAAATCGACCGACCGCTGCTGCATCAGAGCGTACGTTTGAAGCTGATGGATCAGGTCGAGATTGTGTCCGTGTTGCCGAAGATAAAGTATCACGCCGGTGCCCGACTCGGCGATGATCCTGAGTGCAGCGTTGATCGCGTCCGTCGCTTCCCCGAGGCGCGATCCAAACATCGCGAATGTGATGTTCTCGGTTTGGACGCGGACCAAAACCGGCTCGGTTGTCCGCGAAATGTCGCCCATCGCGAGCGCGAGGTGCGTTTCGCCGTTGATGACGTTCTCGTAGATCGATGCCCGGAAAACGCCGTGATCGGTCGGCAGATCCGATTCGATGACTTTCCGAACGAGCGTCTCTTTCTGGATCCGGTACCGAACGAGGTCGGCGACGGAAATGATCTTCAGATCGTGACGCACAGCGAACGCTTCGAGCTGCGGCATCCGCGCCATCGTCCCGTCGTCGTTCATGATCTCGCAAATGACTGCCGACGGATCGAGTCCGGCGATCCGCGCGACATCGACGCTCGCTTCCGTCTGGCCGACGCGGACCAGAACTCCGCCGCGCCGCGCCCGCAACGGAAATACGTGTCCTGGCCGGGCGAGATCGGCGGCGGTTGAGTTCGGGTCGACCGCGGTACGGATCGTATGCGCCCGGTCGGCGGCGGAGATCCCGGTCGTGACGCCTTCTTTGGCCTCGATCGAAACCGTGAACGCCGTTCCGAACCCGGACGTGTTTTCCGGAGTTTGGGGATTGAGCTGCAGAAAATCGCAGCGTTCCTCGGTCAGCGGCATGCAGATCAGTCCGCGGCCGTGGACCGCCATGAAGTTGATGATCTCCGGCGTCACGAGTTCCGCCGCGCAAACGAGATCACCCTCGTTCTCGCGATCCTCGTCGTCGACGATAATGATCATTTTGCCGGCGCGAATGTCGCCGACTGCTTGATCGATGGTTGCTAACGGCATCGTAAACAGTTCGAGAAACTTGCGTTGATTCTACCAAATCGGATGTGATTGACGAACAGGCGGCAATATTCTGAACACCTTGCCGAAATCGAGCGTAAGCGCCGTTATGAATCCGCTTAATTATGTGTTCAGCCGCAATTTCGAAAAGTACGAAGGCGTTCGTCCGATCAATATCTACTTCCTCCGAACGCTCTACTTGTTGATGTTCACGATGATCGGCTACGAATCGTGGAGCACCATCTTCGGGCACGAAGGCACTTGGGATCACACGAAAGCGGTCGCGTGGTGTGTTTGGGCGGCGTATACGACGCTTTCGTTCTTCGGGATTCTCAATCCGCTGAGATGGCTGCCGATCGTCGTGTTCATGATCTTTTACAAGACCCTTTGGCTGATCGTCGTCGCGCTTCCGCTATGGCGCGCGGGCACGCTCGCCGGATCGCCGCCGGACGAAATGGCCCATGTTTACATCGCGGCGCCATTTATCGCCTTGATCGTTCCGTGGGGCTATTTTGTCAAGCGTTTCATTCTCGGACGAGAACGGCGCTCGGCCACTTGATCGGCGTTTCGTCCGGGTTCTTTGCGGTGCGGCGCCCAGCAATTACAATTGCGACATGCGTTTCGAGTTCAAGCTGGCATGGCGTTACCTGACCGCACGGAAGCGGTCCCTGACACGCTTCACCGCGGCCGTCGCGGTCGTCGGAATCGCTGCCGGCGTTGCAAGTTTGATTTTCGCGGAAACACTCGCACGAGGATTCGCCGACGAGATGCGCGACAAGATCCTCGCAAATTCGGCGCATGTTCGGGTTACATTAACCGGAGGCGGTCCGATTGCCGACGCGGAATCGGTCCGGGCGAAGATCGCGGCGATCGGGAACGTCCGATCGGTCGAACCCGGAGCGATGGAACATGCCGTGGTCAGTTCCGAAAATGCGACGAGCTACGCTCTGTTGAAGGCGGACGACGAGTACGGTGTCCGCGTCGGACGGTCTCTGGCGGACGCGCTTCGAATTGTTCCCGGCGAAAAGATTGAGGTAGTGACGCTCGGAAGTCGGCAACCGAAACGGATAACCGTCGACGGCATACTCGATACCGGCATCCACGACTATGACGCGACGTGGATCGCGCTTCCCAAACAAAAATTCGCCGGGGTCGCCGGTGAGGAATCGTTTTCACCGCGATCGCTTGAAGTTCGTGTCGCGGACATTTACCGGTCACCGGAAACGGCACGCCGGATCGGAGAGGTTCTGGGCGCCGATTTCAAGGCGATTGATTGGCAAAGTCAGAATCGGGAGCTCTTCGCAGCGCTCAGCCTTGAGCGCCGGGTCGTGACGATCATCATCGGGTTGATCATTTTCATCGCCACGATAAATATCACGGTGACGCTTTCGCTTCTGGTCATCGAGCGGCGATACGATTTCGGCGTTCTCCGAGCCTGCGGAGCGCGGTCACGAAGCATCATTTCGATCGTCCTGATCGAAGGCTTGATCCTCGGACTCACGGGAATCGCCGCCGGCATTTTGTCCGGGATCCTGGTCTGCGTCGCCGCCGAGAAGTGGCAACTTGTGAAACTGTCCGAAGAGGTTTACAGTCTGAGCCGCGTGCCGCTTCAAATTCGTCCGGAAAGTTTACTTTTAATTGCACTTACAGCGTTGATAACGGTCGTCGCGGCGAGTCTTTATCCGGCCGTCCGCGCTAATCGAATGCTCCCGGTCGAAAATCTCCGCTCGCATTGAGTCCGAATAAAAAATATTGTGGATTTTAGGAAGGGTTGGGACTATATTAAGGCAGTCTCGGAAAACAAAACTTACTTGAAATATTCAATCCAAAGGTTCAGACTTGGGAAACACCGAAAGTCTAGGCCAACGATTTATGTTTGAACGCTACACGGAGAAGGCCCGCCGGGTCATCTTTTTCGCCCGTTACGAGGCGCTTCAATATGGTTCCCAAGTAATCTCGCCGGAGCACATCCTGCTCGGGCTGATGCGCGAGGACAAGACGTTGAGCGCGCGGTTCTTCCCGTTCCGGAACACGCTGACCGTCGAGTCGGTCCGTCGGGAAGTCGAGGAGCGCATCGTTCTGCGCGAGCGCATCCCGCAATCGGCCGAACTTCACCTCGCGCCGGAAACCAAGAAGATCCTGGCGTTCGCGTCCGAGGAAAGCCGCAAGCTTCAGAACCGCCACATCGGTCCGGAGCATCTTCTGCTCGGAATCCTTCGGGAAGAAAAATCGATCGCCGCCGAGATCCTTTATCAGAACGGACTGCGTCTTCAGGACGCGCGCGACGAGATCGGACGCCAGAACGGACTCACCGGTTTCGGGGCGCAGTCGCGCGACAAGTCGGACACGCCGCACCTCGCGGAATTCACCCGAGACCTGACCGATGAGGCGGCACAGGGCAAGCTTGATCCGCTGATCGGACGCGAACACGAGATCGAACGGCTGATCGAGATCCTTTGCCGCCGGACGAAGAACAATCCGGTGCTGATCGGCGAGGCCGGCGTCGGTAAGACGGCGATCATCGAAGGGCTCGCGCAACGGATAGTCGAGCGCCGCGTCCCGACTTTCCTCGAAGACAAGCGCATTCTGTCGCTCGATCTGTCGCTCATCGTCGCGGGCACGAAATATCGCGGCCAGTTCGAAGAACGGCTCAAGAAAATCATGGGCGAGCTCCGCGACAACAGGCAGTACATTGTCTTTGTCGACGAGCTTCACACTCTTGTTGGAGCCGGGTCGGCGGAAGGAACGCTCGACGCGGCGAACATCCTCAAGCCGTCGCTGTCGCGCGGCGAGATCCAGTGCATCGGCGCCACCACCCCGTCCGAATACAGGAAATCTATCGAGAAGGACAAGGCGCTCGAGCGTCGGTTCCAGGCTGTAAAGGTTGCGCCGCCTGACGAAGAGGAAGCCCTCAAGATCATCGAAGGGATCGTCGAACGCTACGAGTCGTTCCATCAGATCCGTTATTCGAAAGAAGCGTTATCGGCCGCGGTTCATCAGTCCAATCGATATATCACCGATCGTTTCTTACCGGACAAGGCGATCGACGTGCTCGACGAGGCCGGCGCGCGCGCGAAACTGCGGTACGAGCAGGAAGGTGAGCCTTCGTGGAAGGAGGCGGTCGAGAACTGGAAGCGCGCGACGGCGAACGAGGAACAGCTCATCTCGTACGAATTGAAGAATCTCGAGGACTCGTTCTTCGCGGTTGAGGTCAGGAAAGAGGACGTCGAGGAGGTGATCGCCCGCTGGACCGGCATCCCGCTGATGTCGATCAAGCAGGAAGAGGCGAAAAAGCTGCTCGAGATCGAGAGCGAACTGCACAAGCGGATAGTCTCGCAACGACCGGCGATCCACGCGTTGGCGCGCGCGATCAGGCGCTCGCGGGCCGGTCTGAAGAATCCGAACAAGCCGGTCGGCTCGTTCCTTTTCCTCGGCCCAACCGGAGTCGGCAAGACGGAGGTCGCGAGATCGCTCGCCGAATTCCTGTTCGGTTCGGAGAGATCGCTCGTCCGGTTCGACATGAGCGAGTTCATGGAGAAGCACGCCGTCGCGAAGCTGATTGGTTCGCCGCCGGGATATGTCGGGCACGAGGAAGGCGGGCAGCTGACGGAAAAGATTCGGCGGACGCCGTACGCCGTCGTGCTCTTCGACGAGATCGAAAAGGCGCACCCGGATCTGTTCAACATTCTGCTCCAGGTTTTCGAGGACGGCGTCCTGACCGATTCGACCGGCCAAACCGTCGATTGCAAGCACGCGATCTTCATCATGACCTCGAACATCGGTGCGCGGTTTATTCAAAAACGGACGACGCTCGGGTTTCAGTCGAGCGGCGACGCGTCGCGCGAGAAGATGGAAGATCAGGTGATGTTCGAGGTCCGAAAGACATTCGCGCCGGAGTTCATTAACCGGCTCGACGAGATCATCACCTTCGACGAGCTGACGGACGACAACCTGCATGACATCGTCGAACTCCAGATCGTGAAACTGAATGAAATGCTCGCGCATCGCTCGCTGCAGATTCGTTTGAGTTCTGAAGCGAGGCAGTGGCTGATCGATAAAACATGTGCAGACAGAAGTTACGGCGCGCGTCCGTTGAAGCGGGCGATTCAGCGTCATGTTGAGGATGAGCTTTCGGAAAGACTGATACAGGGCACGCTCGATGATGAAAGCCTCGTCGAGGTGCTGCGCGAGGAAGACGGACTGGTATTCCGTTCGATTCCGCTTGAGGACACACTGAACGAGAATGTCGGGGTTCCTGCCGGACGCAAGTTGCCGAAGACGTAATGCAATTCTGATCGACAGACGATCGCCGGTCTCTCATTCGGAGATCGGCGATGTTTTTCTTTGACAGCCGGGCACTTTGCGGCGATTGCGCCGGCCGATCCGGTCGATCGGATCGGAGCCTGGAGGCGGCGTGCAACTTGGCCGCGGATACTTGCGGAAAGGGGCGAAGCGCTGTTTTTGGCGACCGTTAACGCGGCGACTTCGTTGGCCCGCCGATTCCGATTCGACTTCGAACGGTTCGCTGCATCCACAAAGACGCCCGAGCTTTTTAGTTTTCGGGGGTTTGTCTGTATAATTTTGAGATTTGTTGGAGTTATCGCGAAAAGGCAACCCGGTCTTGTTTGAATGAATCAAAATGCGCGTATCAACCCAACAGACTTTAGCCATCCGGACAATGAGTACTTTCGCGTTTTTTGTTGGTAGTTTTGTCAGAAACTGTGGAGTGCTGTCGGTGGGGCAATTGCAATAATAAGGAAATTCGGTTTTATGCAGATTCTTCGCGCTTTTGGGCTGATCTTGTTGGCATCGATGCTGATGGTAATCACGTCATTGGCCGCAAACGATGACAAATCAGGTGAGGCTCCAAAGACCGCCGTCGTTCAGGAACAGACGGTCGAATCGGTCGATATTCAGGGCAATCGTCGCCTTAAGGACGATGACCTTCTTTACTACATCAAGACCAGGCCCGGCGATAAATTCGACCGGGCACAGCTCGAACGAGATCTTCGCGAACTTCTTTCGCTGAATTTCTTTGACAAGGTCAAGACCCGCGTTCTGACGGAAGAAGGCGTCCGCGGTGGCGTGAACGTGATCTTTGAGGTCGTCGAACTTCCGATCATCCGTGACCTTCAATTCGAAGGATTGAAGGCCGTTCCGGAGTCGGAAGTGCTGAAATCATTCCGCGAGGAACGCGTCGGAATTTCGAAGGAAGCGATCTACAATCCGGTCAATGCGCAGAAAGGCATACGCGTGATTCGCGAACTTCTGGCAGGAAAGGGTTACCCGAACGCGAGTGTGAAAGTGCGCGAGGAAGAGGTTTCCGCAACTTCGACTGCGATCTATTTCGAGGTCGATCAGGGAAATCGGTCGCGAATCGTCCAGATCGAGTTCGAAGGGAACCAGATCTTCAAGGACGGCGAACTGCGCGGGCAGCTTCAGCTCGTCAAGAAGACCGGGCTGATTTCGCGCTTCAAGGGGATGGACATCCTCGACCTTCGCAAGCTGCAGTACGATCTTCGGAAGAATGTCCTGGCGTACATGTGGTCGAAGGGCTACTTTCAAGCGCGGATCGGGGAGCCTCAGGTAGAAGGCCTCGGTTACAAACGAACCGGATTTCCGGTCCTCAAGCTTTTCCCGCTGCCGCTCGTAACATCGAAGGACGACACGCTCAAGATCATCGTTCCGGTAACCGAAGGGCGACAGTTCCGCGTCGGCGAATTGAAGGTCGAGGGAAACTCGATCTATTCCGAGCAGCAGATCCTCAGTTACGTAGGATTGAAAAAAGGAGAGATCGCGGACGGAAAGCGGTTGCAGGAAGCTGTTTACGAGAACTTGAAGAAGGTTTACGGCTCGCAGGGGTTCATCCTCTATGATGCCGATTTCAGTCCTGAATTCCGTGACAGCGACGCGAACCCCAACGAAGGGATCGTCGATATCACGATCACGATCGACGAGAACAAGCAGTTTCGTCTGCGTCGGCTTGAGTTCACGGGCAACACGTTCACGCGCGACAAGATCCTGCGGCGCGAGGTCCTGATCCCCGAAGGCGATATCTACAACCAGATCTATCTCGAGACTTCGATCATCCGTCTCAATCAAACGCAATATTTCGATCCGATCGACAAGGACAAGGATGTCGAGATGCGGCCGGACGAGGAAGAGGGCGAGGTCGATCTCGTAATTAAGGTCCGTGAAAAGGGACGGCAGCAAATTTCGCTGAATGGCGGCATTTCGGGCATCGGCGGTTCCTTCTTTGGACTTGAATACTCGACGAACAACCTGCTCGGACGCGGTGAAAACCTGTCGCTGCAGTTCGGCGTCGGCAACCGTCAGCAGAGTTTCCAGTTCACCTTCCAGGAACCATACTTCAAGGATCGTCCGATCTCGGTTGGATTCTCGCTTTTCGCCACGCGGTATCAGTTCTTCGGCGAGGGCACGTTCCTGTCTCAGAACACCGACCTGCTCACGGATATCGTGACCAATCCGTACAGTACGATCACGACCGATTCCGCCAACCTTTTCACGCAGTCGACCTACGGTGCATCGCTGTTCGCGACGGCTCCGCTTTCCGAACTGTTTTTCAAGAAGCGCAAGTTCACGCAATTCTCGAGAGTCGGTCTGACGTACCAGTTCTCGGCGACGACGATCAAGGAGCCGGACGTCAATCAGGCCGGCAACGTTTCGACGGCGATCCCGGTCATTTATTCGCAGCCGAATATCATCACAAGCCGGGTGACCGGCAGTTTCGTTTACGATTCTCGCCAACCGGCGGAGAATGGGATCGACACGCTCCGCGGATCGCAGCTCGCGGCATCGTTCGCCTTTTCAGGGCTCGGCGGTGATGTCCGGACATACCACCCAAGCATCTCGCTGACCTCGTTCTATCCGATCAGACGCAAGAGATCGAAGAACGCCGAAGTCTTCGGGTTCCGCATCTTGGCGGGAACGATCGGAAGCTTTGCGACGACGAGCAAGATCAGGGACGCGAACTCGCTCTCGTTCGTCGGCGGGATTCCGATCTACGAGCGTTACTTCCTTGGGAGCGAATACGACGTCCGCGGTTACAATACGCGTTCGATCGGGCCTATCGCCCCGTTCGACACCTACGTCACGTCAAGGAACGTTCAGGTCGCTGGCGCGTCGACGGGAACGATCACGCCGATTCCGGGATTGTCCGATCAGACGCTTGCGGAACTGGTGGCGCTGGGGACGCTGACGGGTCCGGACGGCGCGAATCCGGCTAGTTATACCAATTCGTACCGGTTCATCGGCGGCGACACGCAGTTGCTCGGGAACTTCGAATACAGAATCCCGATCTTCGGACCGGCGAGCCTTGCGCTTTTTGCGGACGTCGGCTCCGTCCTCAATTTGCAGAAGACGGGGACGCAGCGGATCGACAGCAACTTCCTGGCGGACGACTCGTTCCTCGGCGCGACGCTGCTGACGGCGCTGACGGCGCGAAACGTGCCGAATGTCAACAACTTCAATAATCTGTTCCTGTTCAACGACCGGTTGCTGACGCAGACGGAGTTCCGGCAATACTGTTATCTCAACCCGTTCGGTTGTCCGACGAGTCCGTCTCGGGACATCAGGCAGATCTTTATCCGCGGAGAAGCGCAGACGAATTCGCTTGTTCGCGTCGATGACGCGGCCTTCAGTAAACTCGGCGATTTCCGATCGAGCGTCGGTCTCGAGCTGAGAGTGCAGGTTCCGATCGTCAACGTGCCGTTCAGGCTGATCTATTACTACAACCCGAACGCCAAACTTGGATTCCGTGAAGAACTGCCGAATTTGTATTTGCCGGGCAAGCGAAGCGGCTTCAGATTCACCGTTGGACGCACGTTCTAATGCGTTGACAAGGGGTGCCCGATACCTTACTATGGCTTTTCTTTTAGTGAGGCGGGCAACAAATTCAGTGAAATGGGTTTCAAAAGGATAAGTTGAAATAAAAACCGTTTTCCAAAGTTAAGGAGTACTTAAATAGAATGAAGAGAGTTAGTTTGGTTGCCGTCGCTTTGTTGTTCGCGGCATTTCTGGCAGTGTCGGCGCAGGCGCAGACGCCGACGACAGGTGACAAGATCGGTCTGATCGCCTGGGGCGCCTTCGAGGATCCGACGAAGGGCATTAAGAAGTATGTCGCGGCGATCAATTCGCTCGAAACGGAGTTCAAGCCCGTCAACGATGAGCTGAAAACGATGGCCGCGAAGTACGAAGCCCTCGGAAAGGAAATCCAGGGATTGCGGGAGTTGAAGGACAGCGGCAAGCCTGTTCCGGTTTCAGATGCCGAGATTCAGAAGAAGATCGATACGCTTGGTCAGCTCGAACGGGATATTAAGAAAAAACAAGAAGACGCGAAAGCTACTTATCAAAGCCGGTTCAACGTGGTCGTCGGTCCGATTCAGGACGACATCATAAAGGCACTGAGCGATTATGCGACCGCGAAAGGATATGCCGTCATTCTCGACGGTGCCCGCTTGCAGGAAGCGCAAATTCTTCTTGGTTTCAACCAGAAGGCAAACGTGACAGAGGACTTTATCCTTTTCTACAATTCGCGCCCGGCGACGGCCGCTGTGACGAAGCCGTAGTTGGTCGATAGACGTCAGAAATTTCAAGCACATTGATCAGAAGCCGACGTAAACTGTCGGCTTCTCGTTTTTGATGTCGTGTGTGCTAAATTACTGAAAGTTATGAGCATTCTTGACTCTCGTGCAATCCAGGATATCCTGCCGCATCGTTACCCGTTCCTTTTGGTCGACAAGATCGTCGAACTCGAACCGCGCGTCCGGATCGTGGGGATTAAGCAGGTCACGATCAACGAGCAATTCTTCCAGGGTCATTTTCCCGGCGCGCCCGTGATGCCCGGCGTGCTTCAGATCGAGGCCATGGCGCAGGTCGGCGCGATCCTGGCGTTGCGTGAGTTTGAAGACCGCGACAGCAAGATCCCGTTTTTCAGCGGGATCGAGAACGCTCGTTTCCGGCGCCCGGTCGTGCCGGGCGACACGCTAACGATCGAGGTCGTCGCGCTCAGGATCGGATCCAAGGTCCAGAAGATGCGCGGCGAGACGCGCGTCGACGGTCAGATCACGGCGGAAGCCGAGATCATGTGCGTTCTCGGTGACCGCCCTGCCGAATAG
>JAKQII010000098.1 GCA_029557535.1 Acidobacteriota bacterium | reverse complement strand
ATGCCTTGCTTGGAATCTTGGAATGCCCCGCTCGGAATGCCTTGCTTGGAATCTAGGAATGCCCTGCTTTGAATCTTGGAATGCCCTGCTTTGAATCTTGGAATGCCCCGCCTGGAATGCCCCGCTTGGAATGCCCCGCTTGGAATGCCCTGCTTGGAATGCCTTGCTTGGAATCTAGGAATGCCCTGCTTTGAATCTTGGAATGCCCCGCTTGGAATGCGAAGCTTGGAATCTGGAATGCCCCGCTTGGAATGCCCTGCTTGGAATCCTGGAATGCCAGCGGCCTGGAATCTGGAATTCGGAAGCTCGACTCGCGACTCGCGGTCGATATTGCTAAAATCGTCCTCACGACATGGAACTACTTTCGACACTCAATCCTCAGCAGCGGGATGCGGTCTTGACCACCGAGGGGCCGGTTCTGATCTTGGCAGGTGCCGGCTCAGGCAAGACCCGCGTAATTACGGTTCGGATAGCCTATCTCATTGCGGAGAAGGATGTTGCACCGCACAACATCCTCGCCGTTACGTTCACGAACAAGGCTGCCGGCGAAATGCGCGAACGCGTCGAACAGCTGCTCGCCGGTCAAAAACTCCAGTCCGCGCCGCTGGTGACGACCTTTCACTCATTCTGCGTCCGCGTGTTGAGGCGCGACATCGAGGCGCTCGACGAAGGCTACAAGAAATCGTTCACGATCTACGACACCGACGACTCGATCAAGGTCATCAAGGCGGCGCTCAAAGACATTGGATTCGATGAAAAACAACTCGCACCGCGGACGATCCTGAGCGCGATCTCGAACGCCAAGAACCGCGGCGAGAACTTCGACGATTTCGCCTCGAAGATCGAATTCACCGATGAACGGCGGCAAGCGATCTCGCGTGTTTACAAGATTTATGAAGAGCGTTTGCGAAATGCGAACGCGCTCGATTTCGACGACTTGTTGATCATGACCGTCAGGCTGCTCCGCAACAACCCGGAGATCCGCGATAAGTACAACGACCGCTTCAAGTACATTCTAGTCGACGAATATCAGGACACGAACCCGCTGCAGTTCTCGCTGATCGGCTATCTCACCGAAAAGCAGCAGAACATCTGCGTGGTCGGCGACGACGCCCAGAGCATCTACCGTTTCAGGCAGGCCGACATCCGCAATATTCTCGATTTCGAGCAGCATTATCCGAAGGCGAAGGTCGTGCTTCTCGAACAGAATTACCGCTCGACGCAGACGATCCTCGACGTCGCTCACGCGATCATCGAGAACAACGTCGAACAGAAGAAAAAGAAACTCTGGACATCGAATCCGGGCGGCGAGAAGATCCTTTATTTTCAGGCGCTTGACGGCGACGGAGAGGCGCGCTTCGTGGCCTCGCAGGTCGATGAGCTCCGGCGCCGCGATCCGCGCAAACGCATCGCAATTCTTTACCGTACGAACGCGCAGTCGCGGCTTTTCGAAGAAGCGTTGCGCCGTTACCGCATCGAATACAACATCGTCGGCGGTTTCTCGTTCTACGAACGCGCCGAGATCAAGGACGTCATTTCGTACCTGAAGGTCGCGCTCAACCCATTCGACGACATCGCGCTGTTGCGCGTCGTCAACACGCCGCCGCGCGGGATCGGCAAGACGACGCTCGACGAGGTTTCCAGGCGCGCGCGAAGTTCTGGGGCGTCGCTTTGGGAAACGACCGCGGTCATCACCGATCTCGAACACAAAGAGGGCATCAATTTGACGCCGCGTGCGATCGAAGCCCTTCGCCGGTTCAAATCCACGATCGAGTCGCTCGCGCAGAAAATCGCCGACGCCGGGCAATCCGATCGGCCGGTTTCCGAATCGGTCGTCGCGGCGATCGAGGATTCGGGCTACGCGGCGATGCTGCGCGCTGAAAATTCCGACGAATCCGCGGCGCGTCTCGAAAACCTCGAGGAACTTGTCAACGCGGCCGTCGATTACGATAAGCAAGAAGCGGACGGCTTGCGCGATTTCATCGATCACGCCGCTCTGACCTCCGACACGGACAAATACGATCGCAACGCCGCGGTGACGATGATGACCGTGCATTCGGCGAAAGGCCTCGAATTCCCTGTCGTGTTTCTCGTCGGACTCGAGGACGGGATCTTCCCGCACTCGCGCTCGATCAACGATCCGAAGGAACTTGAGGAAGAACGCCGCCTGGCGTACGTCGCGATCACGCGGGCGGAAACGCTGCTCTACGTTACTCATTCAATGCGGCGCCGAGTTTACGGCGAGGAAATGGCCGCCGAACCGTCGCAGTTTCTCAACGAAATGCCGCTCGACATGATCCGGGATCTTTCGCGCGGCCAAAGTTGGCTTTCCTTCGCCAAAGGCGGAAAGGCGCGATCGAGCCAGTATGCCGTATCGGCCTTGCGGGGAGAGAACCGCGAATCGTCGAAACCGAAGAATCTTTACACGGGAAAGACATATAACTCGTCGGAAGCGATCGCCGAGTTTTTCAAAAAGAAGAGCATCGAGCAGCCAAAACCGTCCGAGCCGAAAGCCTTGACCGGATTTGACAAACTTCGTGCTCAGGCGTCGCAGGGTCCGAATCCGACGGCGTCAAACAAAGCCTTCGTTCCGGGCGCGCATGTCCGGCATCCGAAATACGGCAAGGGACTCGTGTTGCGTCGCGAAGGCAGCGGCGACAACGTCAAGCTGACGGTGAGTTTCCCCGGATTCGGGCAGAAGAAGCTGATCGAGAAATACGCGAATCTTGAACCAGCCTAGCCATTTGGGATTGCGGATCTGGGATTTGGGATTGTTTGGAGTTCCGCCTTTTTGGCGGCTCTCTTCATTTGCGATTTAGGGTTTTCGATTTGGGATTCCGTAGGGATCGGATTTTCTACTTTAGACTTTTGCCTTTTACTTTTTCCTTCTTACCTTTTACTTTTTTGGCCGAACATCCCGGGTCGGCATTTCGTTCTTACAACCGATATGAAAAACAAACTTACCTTCGTCATCGCTCTGTGTGTTTTGTCGCTCGCGGTTCTCGGCTGCAGCCGTATCTGGCCGAGTTCGGGATCGAACACGTCGTCGGGAAATTCGAACAGCGAAGTCTCCGCGAAGACCGGCGTCAAGGAATGCGACGATTTCATTGACATGATCGATCGCGACTCGAAGGACCCGAACGAGGGCTTCGTCGCCAAGAAGATCCGCGAGGTCGCGATCGACATTGCCAAAGAGGCGATCAAGACGAATATCGAAGAAAACAAGGGCGACACGGAAAAGATCGCCCAGGGTTGCAAGGAAGCCCAGGAAAAATACCTCAAGGACAAAGCCGAAAAGGAGAAAGAGAAAAAGTAAAAAGTGAAAAGTAAAAAGGCAAGAAATCGAAAGTGCTTTGTGCATCTTTTGCTCGTTACTTATGCATGTAATCCGGCAGCGAGATTTCTGCCCCCCGAATTGGGTTCGCGGCTTTAGCATCGCGCTGACATTTGACTCGTTTGAAACGATAGACGGATTCAATCCGACAAATTCGAGTGAGTCCGTGACGATCCGCTGATCCTGCGAAATGCGCGTCACGCATCAGCGGCGGTTTGCTGGATTCAGGGAACACGGTTTTTGGGATCACCGGTCGATTTTTACCTTCGCCTTTTTACTGTTTACTTGATTCGGTCGCGGATCGCCATTTTACTTTTTACTTGATCCGGTCGCTTACGGTTCCGACGGCCTTCCGCCTTCATCCCTCATCCTTCATCCTTCGGTAAGACAACCTCTCTCCAAACTTGTATCATCTTGATATCAAACGCATATCGCGGGACGCCAGGCCGCAAGTCGTCCCCCTGTTCTTCGTTCATTTCAAAAAAGGAAGGCAAAAAAAATGAAAATCAAGATGCTTCTCTCCCTGCTCGTTTTGTGTTCGATCTCCGTCCCGGCACAGGTCCGCGTTCCGGTTCGGACGACGCCGGCCGTTCAGCCGAGATCATCGGCCGATCAACTCCCGATCAAACGCGTGATCCTTTATTCGAATGGCGTCGCGTATGTCGAGCGCCGCGGGATCGTCACCGGCGCGGCCGAGATCAATCTCTCTTTCAAGCAATCACAGGTCGACGACGTGCTCAAGTCGATGGTCGTTCTCGATCTCGGCAAAGGCAGCAAGATCGGCGCGGTCTCATACAATTCGTCGGCGCCGGTATCGTCGCAAATGTCAGAAATCCCGTTCTCGATCGGTCCCCTGACCGGCGAAGGCGGAGGACTCGCCGGAGTGCTCTCGCAGCTTCAGGGAGCAAAAGTCGCCGTGACCTCGTCGAAAGGAGCGGCGTCGGGCTCGATCGTGACCGTCGAACGCAAGCAGGTTCAGGGCGAAAAATCGACGACCTCGACAAGCGTTCTGACGATCGTGTCCGAGACCGGCGACATCGCGAGTTTCGACCTTTCGGACGTCAAATCGGTCAAACTTCTCGACGAGGGCACGCGCCGCGATCTGAACGAATTCGCCAACGCTGCGGCATCCGCTCGCCGTCGCGACGCGAAAACGATCACGATCACGTCCGACGGTTCGGGGCCGCGCGAGATGATCGTCAGCTACACTATCGCCGCGCCGATCTGGAAAACGACGTACCGCGTCGTACTCGACGAGGCCGGAAAGCCATTCTTTCAGGGTTGGGCGATCGTCGACAACATTTCGGACGAAGACTGGAAGGACGTTCAGCTCTCGCTCGTTTCAGGCTCGCCGATCTCGTTCATCCAGCCGATCCAGAAACCGTTCTATCGCTACCGTCCAGTCGTTCCTATGCCGCGCGATCTGCAGCTGAACCCGCAAACTTATGAACCTGGCGGAAATCTTGTGGGAAACACGGAGTCGAGGATCCAGACGAATCTTACGCAGGCCCAAAGCCAAAATCTGCCGGTAAGCGGCCGCAACCCGGCCTCTCTCGTACAAATGCAGCCTGGCGCGCAGTATTCGAACACGCTCCGGACGGACGGCGCCGACTCGAACGAAGCTCGCTCGAATTTTCGCACGGTAGATACAACCGTGAGCGAGGCGCTTCAGAACTCTTCCGAGTCATATCAAAACACGACGGTCGGCGAGGAAATCGGCGATCTCTTTGAATATCGCATCGAGCAGCCGGTCACGGTTCTGCGCGACAAGTCGGCGCTTATCCCGATCGTACAGACGAAGATGGACGGTGAGCGCGCCACGATCTACAACGAATCGGTCCGCCTCGATCGACCGTTCAGCGGCGTACTTCTGAAGAACACGACCAATCTGACACTTGAGTCGGGCAGCCTGACGGTCATCGACTCGGACGCCTACGCCGGCGAAGCGCTGATGGATCGTCTGAAATCGAAGGAACAGCGGCTCGTGTCGTTTGCGCTCGATCTCGGAACTCACGTCCGCGTCCGGACCGACCAGGACCGCGAGCCGGCGCGACTCGTGAAGGTCGTCAACGGCGTCTTTCAGGTCCATTATTTTCAGACAAGCGTCAAGCGCTATCAGATCACCAACCAAACGGGCCGGAAGAAGGTGCTCTACATTGAATATCCGGTCCAGGACGGATGGACGCTGAGCGACGACTCCCCCAAACCTGACTATACGACGCAAAAGTACTATCGCTTCCGGGTCGAGCTCGACGGGTTCCAGGAAAAGGAGGTCAAGATCACCGTCCGGCAGGGAATGGCCGATAACTATCAGCTCTATTCGTTGACGCGCAACGACGTCCAGCTCTTCGTGACGCGAAAGTACATCGACGACGACGCGCGCGCCCAGCTCGAGAAGATCATCGATCTCCGCATGCGGCTCGCCCAGATCGAGCAGAAGCTCGACGGTTTCGACGACGAGGTCGATGCGATCGAAGCGGACCAGAAGCGGCTTCGTGAGAACATCGAGGCGCTCTCGAAAACGGCGGAGGCCAAGGCATTGATCACCCGCTACATTCAAAAGGCGAACGATCAGGAAACGCGGCTCGAGGAGATGGAGAAAGAACGCAGATCGCTCGAGGAGGAAAAAACCAGGCTGACGAACGAGATCACGCAGCTTGTCCGCGCGTTTTCGATTAAGTGATCGCTTGAGGGCCGTTTGGAGTTCCGCCTTGAGACGACCCGCTCCATTTGGGATTGGGGATTTGGGAGATGGAATTTGGGAGCCGGGATTTGCGATGGCTGATCATCGGTCGGCAATCCGAAATCCCAGATCCGAAATCCCCAATCCGAAATCCCAAATGGAATCACACTTTGATCCAGATCCTTCTCCGATAAAGCAGCCACATCAGAAACAGCCAGAAAAGGATGAAGCAGACCGCGTACGCGAGCGATGCGTTGATCGGCGTGGCGACAGCAAGAAACACATTGTTGAAGATCCACCCTTGAAGGCTCACCGACTTCCCGTCGTCACCGGCAAACTTGATGATCCCGATCATTCGTGCGAACAAACCCGAAAAAACGAAAAGCGCGAGCGCGTTCATCCCGAATATCACGAATGGTTTCGTCCAACGCGTGTAGCCCTTGATGTCGATCAGCCAGTAGCAAAAGCCTAGGAAACAGAGCGCCAGCCCAGACGTGTAGCACACGTAGGAACTCGTCCAAAGCGACTTGTTGTAAGGAAAAAAGAAATTCCAGCACCAGCCGATCGCGCACAACACGATGCCGAAGAACAGAATACCGCCCGCCTTTTCCATCTCGCTTTTCTCAGTCCGCAGCCACATTCCGGTCAGAACGCCCGAGATCGTCGTGACGCACGCCGGGATCGTCGAAAGCAGACCTTCAGGGTCGAAAACCTTTGCGGAGCGCCAAATATGGTTCTCCGTGAAGATCAGGCGATCGATGTACGCCGCAAGATTGCACGCCTTGTCATCGATCGTCGTAACCTCGCAGCCCGGTACGGGAATCCAAGTCATCAGGATCCAGTACACGAACAACCCAGCGACACCGATCGCCGCGAGATGTCGCCAACCAAAACGCAGAAACAGGATCGAGACCACGGCGTAGCAGACCGCGATGCGCTGGAGCACGCCCGGGATCCTGAGCGTCGACGGATCGAAGAACTGGATGTGCGAACCCGTCAGGGCGAACGCCGTGTACGCGACGACGAGGAACAAGACACAACCGATCGCTTCCCTGTTCCTATCGATCAGCCAAAAGTAGACGGACGCCATCGTCGCCAGCATCAGGACGATCTTTGCAAAGTTTCCGAGATCCGACGCGGTCAGGTTGATGATCGGAAACGCCGCCATGAAAAGCCCGAGAACGAAGATGATCGCCGCCCTGCCCAGGATCTTGATGTAGACCTTTCGATTGATGCCTTCCACAATCCGTTTTGAGAGCGCGATCGGGATCGCCGCGCCGACGATGAACAAAAAGAACGGGAAGATGAAATCGGTTGGCGTGATGCCGTGCCAGGGGGCGTGCTGGAGCGGCGCGTAGATCGCGCCCCATGTGCCTGGATTGTTGACAAGCACCATTCCGGCGATCGTCAGTCCGCGAAAGACGTCGAGCGAGACCAGCCGGTTAGGTGCAGTTTCTGCTGCCATGATCGCCTCCGGTCGCATACGCAAAATGAGTTCGGACGCGACTTTGTGTTAATATCCTGACAAACTTCGAAACGAATATAGACCAGAACCGCGCGAATCCGAAACCAGCCGGAATGAAAACCACCCGACGCTCATCAACAATACTCGGAGCGGCCTTCCTGATGGCGACATCCGCGGTCGGGCCGGGATTCTTGACTCAAACGACGGTCTTCACCACGACCCTTCTCGCGAGCTTTGGATTCGTCATTCTGATCTCTGTGATCCTGGACGTCTTCGCTCAGCTGAACGTCTGGCGCGTGCTGACGGTCAGCGGAAAACGCGGTCAGGATGTTGCCAATGAAACCGTTCCGGGAAGCGGCTATCTGCTCGCCGGCCTCGTCGCGTTCGGCGGGCTCGTTTTCAACATCGGCAACATCGCCGGATGCGGATTGGGTCTCAAGGCACTGTTCGGTATCCCGGAAGTTTTCGGCGCAGCGATCAGCGCCGCCGCGGCGATCATGATCTTCTGTGTCAAGGAAGCCGGAAAGGCGATGGATTTCGTCGTCAAGATCCTCGGCGTGGTCATGCTCGGATTGATCTGCTACGTCGTTTTTGCCTCGAAACCTCCGATCGGAGAAGCGGCATACCGAACGATGCTGCCGATCGTCGATTCGAGTGATTCCCTCGCGGCGCTTTCGCATGCGATCGTGACGCTGGTTGGCGGCACCGTCGGTGGCTACATCACTTTCGCCGGCGCACACCGGCTTATCGATGCCGGCGTCACCGGTCCGGAACGGCTGCGCGAGGTGAATCGCGGCGCGACGACCGGCATCGCGGTGACCGCGATCATCCGCTTCGCCTTGTTTTTAGCGGCATTCGGCGTCGTCGCTCTTGGGATGAAGATCGACCCGTCAAATCCGCCGGCATCCGTATTCCAAAACGCTGCGGGCGAATTCGGTTTTCGTGTCTTCGGGATCGTCATGTGGGCGGCGGCGCTGACGTCGGTTATCGGTGCGGCGTTCACGTCGAGTTCGTTTCTGCGATCGTTCCATCCGTTGATCGCGGCGAAAAGCAATATTGTGATCATCGCGTTCATACTGGTTTCGACCGCGATCTTCCTGATCGATCCGAAACCCGTCCAACTGCTCGTCTGGGCCGGCACGGTGAACGGGTTCATTCTGCCGATTGGCCTGACGCTTGTCCTCTTGGCATCGCGAAAACGAACGGTCGTCGGCGATTATGTGCATCCGAAGTGGCTTCAAATGGCCGGCTGGACGGTCGTCGCGGTGATGCTCGGTTTCATGGCGATCACCGTTTACAATTCTTTTCGACAAAATTAGTTCAACCTTTCTGCGCGAGGTGCATCAAAAACAAAAACGTGGGGAGCCTTTTTTCATGAAGTATTTGCTTTCAGGAATCGCGATCGTGACATTTTTTGCGATCGCAGGATTTGGCCAATCGGGCCGCCGGATCGCGTCGACGCCGACACCGACGCCGGCGCCGCGTCCGGTCGAAGACCAGTTTTCGGATTCGAAGGTCCTGCCGCAGCGCATGCGGATCACCAAGCCGAAGTTCAAGGATTCCGAAAAGAACACCACCGTTACTTCGAACAAAGAAGCAGACCCCGACGCGGATACCGACGACGACACGATACGCGTCGAGACGAACCTCGTAACTATCCCGGTTTCGGTTCTGGATCGCAACGGCCTTTATGTTCCGACCCTCAGCAAGGAAAGCTTTCGAATATTCGAGAACGGAAAGGAACAGCAGATCGAATTCTTCGCCGATGCCGAGGTTCCGATCAGCGTCATCCTCCTGCTGGACATGAGCTACTCCAGCGAGCGGAAGGTCGACCTTATCAAACAGGCGGCGATCGCGTTCGTCGACCGGCTGAACGCTCAGGATCGGGTATGCGTGATCCAGTTCACCGGCAGTTATCGCACGCTCGCCGAAATGACAACGAACCGCGAAGAGATTTACCGCGGAATCCGCAAGGCCGATATCGGATCGGGCACGTCGATCTACGACACCGTCGAACTTTCGGTGCGGAAGCTGATCCCCCCGATCGAGGGCCGCAAAGCGATCGTCCTGTTCACGGACGGCGTCGATACGACTTCCAGACGTTCAAATTACGACCGCAGCATTGATTACGCCGAAGAATCCGAGGCTCCGGTTTTCCCGATCTATTTCAACACCTTCATGGATCAGCAGAACATGCGCATCGGGGTACAGCCGAACACGCGCGGCGAATACGCGCTAGGCCGGAAATACCTTAAGGAACTCGCCGATTACACGGGAGGAACGGTCTACGATTCGGCGTCGACGCCGGGCGGTCTTGTCGGGGCGTTCGAGGCGATCGCCGACGAACTCAGAAAGCAGTATGTGATCGGATATATCCCTCAGGAAAAAGGCACACCCGGCGAACGGAGATCGATCAAGGTCAGAATCAACCGTCCGAACCTCGTGATCCGAGCCCGCGACAGTTACATCGTTGGGAAAACGAAGTGACAGCCTTCGGCATTCCAGATTCCAGGCTTTCAGCATTCCAAATTTGAGGCCGGTGGCATTCTCGAATCCCGGCGGCTTGGAATCTTAGATCTTAGAATCCTGGAATTCCGGCGGCGCGGAATCTGGAATTTGGAATTTGGAATTTGGAATAAGGATCCCGCGGATCCTTACGCTCTCGCGTCCCGAACGATCTGGGCGAATTGCTGCGCGCGTTCGGTCACGATGTGAGCCTCGCCGGCGCGGATCGCCTTCAGATCGACAAGATCGGCACCGATGCCGAGCGCACTCGAACCTGCTTTGATGAAATCAGCCGCCGTATTGAGGTTCACGCCGCCGGTCGGAATCAGCTCGACCTGCGGTAGCGGCGCCTTCAATCCCTTGATATAGCTTGAGCCACCCATCGCCGAACACGGAAAGACCTTGACGAAGTCGGCTCCGGCTTGCCACGCGGTGACGACCTCGGTCGGCGTTAGCGCGCCGGGGCAGATCGGCACCGAATAGCGCTTGCAGAGCTCGATCGTGCCGAGGTTTAGCGCAGGACTGACGACGAACGTCGCACCGGCGAGAATGCACGCACGCGCCGTTTCGGGATCGAGGACCGTTCCGGCACCGACCACGACGTCACTGCCGAATTTGTCCGCGACCTTTTCGATCACCTTCACCGCGCCCGGGACCGTCATCGTGATCTCAAGGATCGGCACGCCGCCGGCCTTGATCGCGTCGACCGCTTCGAGCGCTTCCTCGGGCGAGTTGGCCCGCACGACCGGCACCACGCCGATCTCAATGATCTTTCTTACGACTTCTGAACTTTTCATGTCGATACTGTTCCAATAGTTTGTCAGTCTGCCGAGGCCGTGGCATCAATTGCTCACGGCTTGGCACGGGATTGCTGAAAACTGATAGGTCATAGCGGATAACTGATCACAGACCACTGCTCACTTCTCACTGCTCACTGCTCACGGCTCAACTGCTCACGACTTACTGCTCACCGCTCACTACTCACTGCTCACTGCTTACTGTTCACTGCTCACCGCTCACTGCTCACCGCTCACTTCTTACTGCTCACCGCTCACTGCTCACTGCTCACCGCTCACCGCTCACCGCTCACTGCTCACCGCTCACTGCTCACCGCTCACTGCTCACCGCTCACCACTCACTGCTCACGGCTCACCGCTCACGGCTCACCGCTTACTGCTCACTGCTCACCGCTCACTGCTCACCGCTCACA
>JAKQII010000097.1 GCA_029557535.1 Acidobacteriota bacterium | reverse complement strand
CGTCGCCGGCCTGATGCTGACGAACCCGAATACGGTCGGCATCTTCGAACGCAACATCAGGGAGATCTGCGATATCGTTCACGATACCGGCGGGCTGGTCTACATGGACGGCGCGAACATGAATGCGCTGGTCGGGGTCGCGCGGCCCGGCGACATGGGCGTTGACGTTATCCATTTGAATCTACACAAGACCTTTTCGACGCCGCACGGCGGAGGCGGTCCGGGCTGCGGACCGTGCTGCTGCACCGCCGAACTCGCTCCGTTCCTGCCGGTTCCGAGAGTCGAGAACGAAGGCGGTAAGTTCAAACTCAACTATGACTTCCCTGATTCGATCGGTCGGGTGAAGGCTTTCTTCGGCAATTTCGGCATGATGATCCGCGCGCTCGCGTACATTTACACACACGGGGCAACCGGGCTGCGCGAAGCCACGGAAGCTGCCGTTCTGAACGCCCGGTATCTGGCGCATTATCTCGAAGAGGATTACGATCGGCCGTTCCATTCCGATTGCATGCACGAAGTGATTTTCTCGCACAAGAACCAGTCGAGGAAGGGTGTTCACACGCTCGACATTGCAAAGCGCCTGATCGACTACGGCTTCCATCCGATGACGATCTACTTCCCGCTGATCGTCGAGGGCGCGATGCTGATCGAACCGACAGAATCGGTCGGGCGTGCCGATCTCGACGCCTTCGTCGAGGCGATGAAGGACATCAACGCCGAGGCCCAGTCGGATCCCCAGCTCGTCATCGACGCTCCGCATTCAACGCGAATCGGCCGGCTCGACGAAGCGACGGCCGCCAGAAAGCCCGTCCTCCGATGGCGGAAGGACATGGAGACGATGGGCAAAAGCGCATAGTCTCGGAATCGGTTCAAGATTCAAGATTCAAGATCGGGAGACGCACGGTTCTTGATTCTTGAATCTTGAATTTTTTGTTTTTCTTATGATCAGACAAGATTTGGCCGAACTTTTTGCGCGCGACCTGACCGCGGTCAAGAACGAGATCGCGGCCTATGAGCGCGAATCGGCGATCTGGCTCGTCGGCAGAGACGTCACAAATTCTGCCGGCAATCTCTGCCTTCACCTGATCGGCAACATAAATCACTTTTTCGGAGCGCTGATCGCACGGAACGGCTTCGTCCGCGACCGCGGCTCCGAGTTCTCTTCGAAGTTCGTTCCGCGAGACGCGATGCTTCAGGCCATCGACGGCGCGATCGAAGTAATGCGCGGCGCTCTTGACGGCTTGTCGGACGACGATCTGAATGCTCCGTTCCCCGAGCCGCATCGTGGACGCGCGGTGACGATGCGGCAAATGCTTCTGCACTTGCTCACGCACCTCAATTACCACCTTGGGCAGATCAATTATCATCGGCGGCTTTCGGAAGACCTTGTGATTCCACGCAGTGCAGATTGAGTGGAATCACTCCAACACACGTTTCAACGCACTCCGCGCCCCATCGGATCGCTCCCGCGAGCCATTTTTATTAAGCCGTGATTACGCGATAGGATTTGCTTCCCGCGAAACACGCTGAACACGCAAAAAATGACCGTCCTTCAAGACCTCGGTCGGATATTCGATTATATGATCGCTTGCGGCCGTAAACCGCTTCTTTGCAATACTTGTGATCCGGAACAGCAGCCGGCAACGAATTTATGTACCGACAAAAAACAACCGAAGAGACGTTCGCGCTTTTCGGGTATTTCGCGGGCAACAGTCCTTAACCCGGATAACGCATCAGCCGCTGATGAACGCGGATGACGCGGATAATCCATTAAGCCAGATCACGGCGAATTGCGATCCTGTCGCAATCGACGGCGTAAGTTCAATCAGGTCTATACTTTCTGCTCATATCTGCGTTGTCTGGGTAATCCGCGGCCAGATCGATCAACGGCGTTGAGGGGCTGAAGTGTCTGGTGCGCAATCTCGGTTTAACGCGTAATCCGGGCAAAGTAATTTCGTATGACGTGAACCGCCCGACTTTGCCGTTTGCCGAGACTCGGTTAAAATCATTCCGCTCAAGTCAAACAAACATTGATCGAAAAAGGAGGCCCTCGATGCGTAGGCTGATCACTGCCACTTTGCTTCTTCTTTATGCGGCTACTTGTTCTATTGCCGCGACGTTTGTCGTTACCAAGACATCCGATTCGAATGACGGCGTTTGCGATAGCGACTGTTCGTTTCGCGAGGCGGTTGTCGCCGCCAATGCAGCCGCGACCGACGATGTCGTCGAATTCGACGGAATGGTCTTTGCGACGCCCCAGACCGTGCTGATCACGCTCGGTGAGGTCGTCATCGCGAATAATGGCACGCTGACCATCAACGGCACCGGTGCCTCGAAATTGACGTTCGACGGCAACGGGACGAGCCGGATCATTTCGACCGGTGCCAACGTCGTCGCAACCATTAACGACGCCAAGTTCACACACGGGAACGGTGCCGGGGCACTCAACACCGGACGCGCCGGCGCAATTTACAACGTCGGCGGGACGTTGACGCTGAACAACCTGGTCGTCACCGGCAACACCGCGAGTAACGGCGGCGGACTGAACAACGCCTCGTCCAGTTCCCCAAGCGTGCCCGGAACGCTGACGCTCAACAACTGCGTCGTGTCGAATAACACGACCACGTCGTCCGGCGGCGGAATGCAGAATTTTTCGACCAGTACTTTAACGATCAACAACTCGACGATCATGAACAACACGAGCGGGGGGACGACGGGAGGCGGCGGCATTCAGGCGAACGGAAATGTCCGTATCACCAATTCGACGTTCACCGGAAACAACGCCCCCGGCGGCAGCGGCGGCGCTATCGTTTACAACGGCGTCACTCTCCTGGTGACAAACTCGACGATCGTCGGCAACACGTCGACGAACAACGGCGGCGGAATCCACAAATCGACTTCCAATCTTACCGGTGTCATCCGCAACAGCATGATCGCGAACAACAACGGAACCGTCGGAAGCGAGGATGTGACCGGAATTTTCAGCTCGGAAGGCAACAACCTGATCGAGACCGTCGGCACAAGCTCGGGCTGGGTCGGTTCGGACATCACCGGTCAGGATCCGATCCTTTCGCCGCTCGGCTTTTACGGTGGCCTGGGAGTGACATACGTGCCGCTTTCCGGCTCCCCGGCGCTCGGGGCCGGTCAGGCCTGCGTTCTCGACAGCACCTGCTCGGCAAACAATCCGCCGATCAATGTCAACGTCGATCAGCGCGGTGCGGCGCGACCGGCGAATCCGCCGGCATCGGCGGGGGCAAACGTCGATATCGGCGCCGTAGAAGCGAGCCCTTCGTATGTCGCGAGCCTGCCGGATGCGACTTTTGGCGTTCCGTACGATTTCACGCTCGCAAGCGGGTTCACGGGATTCACATTCCTGCTCAACAGCGGGGATCTTGGTGGGATCACTCTTACATCCGCGGCCACTTCGGCAACGCTTGGCGGCACTCCGAACCAGTCCGGTACGCGCAACGCCGTCGTTCAGGTAAGTGACGGGACGCATTCGACCCTCGTCAATTACTCGGTCAACGTCAACGCCGGCGCGACCGTTATCGTTCGCGGCGTGGTAGTTGATTCCCTTGGTTCCCCGGTCAAGCGTGCCCGGGTAACGATGACCGATGGCGGAATGAACACTTATTCAGCGACCACGAACCAACTTGGCCGGTTCTTTATCGAAGGGATCCCGAACGGGTCGTCGTTGTTGGTCAATACGACGTCGAAAGGCCTGAATTTCCCGGCGTCGAACGTCGATGCGACGCAACCTGTGAACGTCATCACCCTGACGGCGACGAACGCGAACCGAACGTTCAAGACACGCTGAACCGGTTGATTGGTTGCCGCCCTGCAATCAGTCGCCGTTTTTATGAAAAATGCCGCGGGGGGCGTTCGCCCCTGCGCGGCTGATTTTTTGACTTTAACGCGAAACGCCGGAAAACGATCGGTTCAGGCAACGAACTTGTACCCAAGCCCGTGAACCGTTTGGATGAACTGCGGGTGTTTCGGATTTTCCTCGAGCTTCTGGCGCAGCCACGCGACATGCACATCGACTGTCCGTGTTGACGGCATTGCGTCGTAACCCCAGACCTCGTCGAGAAGGTGATCGCGGGAGTGGACGGCTCCGCGATTCTCAATCAGGAACTGCAGCAATTTGAACTCCATTGCCGACAGATCAACGCGCTCTCCGGAACGCGAAATTTCGGCACGGCGAAAATCGATCGACACGTCTCCGAACTCGAAAGATGCGTCGGAAAATTGATCCGTGTTCGGAGCACGGCGGAGCAGCGCTTCGATCCGCGCGAGAAGCTCCATCACTTCGAACGGTTTTGTCAGATAATCGTCCGCTCCGAGTTTGAGTCCAAGCACCTTATCGATCGTTTCCCCCTTCGCCGTAAGCATGAGGATCGGCGTTTGAACGTTTCGTTGGCGCAGGTCGCGGCAGACGTCGTATCCGTTTTTTCTCGGCAGCATGACGTCTAGAATGATCAGATTGAAATTCTTTGCGAGCGCCAACGCGAGCCCGGCTTCGCCGTCAATTGCGCTGGTGACCGAAAACCCCTCGCTCTCGAGCCGGTCGGTCAGGGTCAGGATCAATCCTTCTTCATCTTCGATCAGGAGAATCTTCATTACATTTGCAATTCTCGATTTACGATTTGCAATCTCGTTCAAATCAAACGCAGCTTCCGATTCCAGACAATTGCAAATTGAAAATCGCAAATCGCAATTGCTTAGAGGGTGATCGTAAACCGGCTTCCCTTTCCGGGCTCGCTTTCGACGCCGATCCGGCCGCCGTGCGCTTCAACGGTCTCTTTTACGAGGCTCAGGCCGAGTCCGTTTCCGTGAATCTGCTCATCGACAACCGATTTCGCGCGATAAAACGGTTCGAAAATATTCTTCAGGTCCTTTGCGCCGATTCCGACGCCGCGGTCAGAAACGGCGATCGCAACGCCGTCGTCGGTGCGTTCGGCCTCGACCCGAACCCACCGCGAACCGTTCGAGTATTTCAATGCATTGACGATCAGATTCTGGATCGCCTGAGACAATGCTTTTCTGTCACCGACGATCATCGGCAATTCCGGTTCGATCCAAACCTCAACCTCGAAACCGTGTTCGTCGAGCATCGGGCGCGTCTGTTCGATCGCGTCGTTGACGATCTCGCCCGGCGCGACCGGGCGCTTGTCGAACGTCCGTTTTCCGGATCGCGCACCGGCAAATTCAAGTATCTGCTCGACCATCGCCGATAGTTTTCGGCCCTCGCCCTTGATGAGTTCGCCGTATCGAGTGATCTGCTCGGGCTCGCGCGCGACGCCGTCGGCAAGATTCTCGCTTGCCGAGTAGATCACGGCAAGCGGCGTTCGGAATTCATGTGAGACACTCGAAACAAAATCGACCTGACGCTTGGCAAAAAGCCGCGCCCGCTGGGCTGAAAAAAAGACCGTGAGAACGGACGCGCCAATCAGTCCCAGAATGCCGAATCCGATCGCGAGGTTCTTGCGGCGCTGGCCGGAGATAAAGGCGTCGATCGATCCCGAAGAATGTCCGACGTTTAGTTTCCATGGCCCGTCCGACTTCGGAATCACGGAACTTCGGACCTCCGTCCTGGGCTTAATGTCCTCAGTCAAAACATTGATGTCGACTTTCTTTTTCGCGTCCTCCGGATTGCCGGGTGCCGCCGTGCGGCGTTCGAGACGTTCCGTCGTCGTGCTGAAAACGATGCTCCGTTGCACGCCGGCCGCCGTTTTCGGCATCAGTTCTCGATTCGAATAGAACACAAAACTGTCGTTGAGAAGGTTGAAGAGCGAGGCCGTTGAGTCCGGCGCGGCCGTCCGGCTCGTTCCAAAAACAGTCGTCCCGTCCTTTCTTGTCACCGACACGTCATAAACCACGCCTTCATCCGTCGAGAAATACTTTTTGACGAGATCGGCGAGCAATCCGTCACGGATCACATTCTGACTAAGTCCGATCAGCAAAAACCCTGTCTTCTTCGGCATCGTCGGTTCGATTGGTCGCGACGAATCGTCCTCCGCAACGGTTCTGACCACAAGTTTCGTGACCCGGTCGTGAACCTCGTAGATCGGCATTACGAGGGCCGGAACCTCGTCGGCAACCGTTGGCATCTCACCGTCGGCGGTCAGTTTCTCGCGCAGCGGCGCAAGTTCCTCCGGAACGGAAGCCGGACCGAACGTCCGGTTTGCGGGGTCATAGACAAACGTCGAATTCGCTTCGAGATCGACGTACGTGAAGCCCTTAATCAACGACGGATAAGCCGTCCGCTCCTTCCAAAAATCTACGCGTTCGGCAAATTCGGACCAATTGTGTTCCTTCCAGCTTCTTTGCGGCAACTGAAAATTGAAGAAGGCGCTCTGGGTCTCGCGGTTAAAGTCGTCGGCAAAACGTTTTACGTCAGCGTCCAGCCGCGATCTCATCCGTTCACGTTCGCCGTCGCTGACCTTTCCGATCCAGATGTACTGCAGTACCGCCGTCACGACGAGCATCGCGATCACGGCCGGAATAAATATGTATGATAGTGAACTGCGCCTCATAACCTGTGTCAGAACGCATTATGACGCTTGAATTCGGGGCGAATCAATGGCTTTACAAGACATTTTACATTCTTAACATTTTCTTTGCTTCGTCTTAACCACTCGCGGGCAAACGTCTGCCAGAATCCACAATGTCAGATTCACGATCCCGACAGCACGCATTGATCAACTTGATCGTTTCGGGGTTTGAATGGTCCGGGCCTGATAAAGGAACTGGACGAAAAGTTCAAAGTAAAGCAAAGTAATCATAGGAGAGAAAAATGAAACAATTCATAACCACCGTAATGTTGGCGACGCTCGTGTTCACGGGCTTGGGCATTGTCGTTGAAAAGGCCGGAGCCTCTTTCAAGTCGGACGAGCGTGCGCTCGCCATCCTTCAGCGCGCACGTCAGGCGATCGGCGGCGAATCCGCGATCGGCGGTGTCCGCAGCATGACGATCGTCGGCAAGACGACCAAGACGTTTGAGGGCGACGGCGTTGCGCGCACCGAGCAGGGCGATGTCGAAATCAACTTCGAACTCCCGAACAAGATGAGCAAATCGCTAAGATTCGGCACGCCTGACGGCAATCCGGCGGTAGTTGACAAGCGGCTCGATGTGATCGTGATGCGGAACGGCGACGGTAACGCCACGTGGACCCCGCAAAGCAGCGACGCGATTCCCGGACAGAAGGTCGAAACGGTGATCGTCCGCAAGCAGGACGAAAGCGGCAAGGTGATCACTGAAGACGTGAAACCGATGATCATCCGCAAATCCGCCGACGGCTCGAACGCGACCTGGACGAGCGAGGACGGCAAGACCGTCAACGTTGAAGGCAAGAAGATCATGCTGCGGACCGCGGACGGCAATGCGCCGGTCGCCGAAATGCACCAGCAGATTGAACTGTTCCGGACGACGCTTTCACTGCTCCTGACGGCCCCTGAAGGTCTCGATGTCAGCTACACCTACGCCGGCGAAGGAAACGTCGACGGATTTCCCGTCGATATCATCGACGCACAGGTCGCGAAATCGGGGATCAAGCTCTACATCGATCGCGGCACGAGCCTTCCGCGCATGATCTCGTTCCAGGCGATCAAGCCGCTGATGGTGTTTTTCCGCAAATCGGACGATTCGAAGGCGCCGACAAACGGCGAAACGAAGACGATGGTGCGCAAGATGGAACAGCCGCAACTTGAAGAATTCCAGATCAAGTATTCGGATTATCGCAGCGTCGGTGGAGTTCAGCTTCCGTTCAAATGGACGCAAACGGTCGGCGGAAAGGCCGATGAGACGGTTGACATCACGAGCTACGAAGTCAACCCGGCGAACATCGCTGACAAATTCAAGGAAATGCCGCAGAAGTTCGTCGTCAAGGTTGACGATCAGAAGTAGCGGCCGGTCAATGACCTAAGAAAAGGCGGGCCACGTCATGCGGCCCGCTTTTCCATTTCGGATTTTGGATTTTGGATTTCGGATTGGCTGGGCGCGTGTGCTTCTTCAAGGATTATTCGGACGCGACCTCGAAGAATCCAAAATCAAGAATTCAAAATCCAAAATCGATCAGCTTCCATTCATCTTTGCGGCGATCTGCGGAATTATCTTTCGCGGGACCGTGATCGCGCCGGCAATGTGACGGGCGTTCGTGAAATGGCCGACGACATAAACGCCCGACACGTTGGTTTCGAAGGTCTCTTCGTCATATTCCGGAACTTCGCCGTACTTGCCTTTGCGGGTCGACACGCCCAGTTCCTTGAGAAGTCCGAGTTCGGCATCTGCTCCGATCAAGACGAACAGGACATCGTTGGGAAACACTCGCCGCTCGCCGTCTTCGCCCTCAAGAACTATGTCTTTCTCGCGGATCTCGATCACGCGTTTGAGGAAAAACACGTTCAGACAATCCTTCGAAAGTTCCTCTTCGAGCGGTTGCTTCACCCAGTATTTGATACAGCCCTGTTTCGGATCATTGTTCTCCCAGTCGTCGCGGAAGATCGCCAGAATCGCGTTCGCGCCTTCCTGAGCGAGAAAAAGTGCGGCTTCGCCTGCCGAATTGCCGCCGCCGATGACCATCGCGTTCTTGCGGACATACGGATAGGTCTCGCGAAAGAGATGATGAACTTTCGGCAGATCCTCACCGGGGACGTTCAACCGACGAACGTGATCCATCGCGCCGATCGCAAAAAGGACAGCGCGCGCCTCGTAAACTCCTTTAGTCGTCGTGGTTCCGAAGTGCCCTTCACCGAGTTTTTCAACCTTGATCACTTCCTCTTCGGTGTGGATGTTCAGATCGTTCTCGAGGACGAATCGGGTGTAATAAGAAAGCAGTTCCTCGCGCGTCGGCTTTTCGCGCGCCGGATTGAGGGTGCCGGCGACAAGTTCGAGCTCGTCGACGGTCGAGAATACCGTCAATCCGATCGGATACTTGTAGATCGTGCTGCCGATGAGGTGTTTCTCGACGACAAGATAATCGAGTCCCGCTCTCTTCGCCTCGAATGCCGCCGAAATACCCGCAGGTCCGGCGCCGATGATCAAGAGGTCCAACATTTTGTTTCAGTGAGCGGTGAGCAGTAACCAGTAAGCGGTTCGGGAAATCCTTGACCAACGCTCGAATCGGAATAACTGATAACTGACGTTGGCAACTGATAGTCGGTAACCGCGGTCCCAACTCTCTTCCGCCTACCGTCTACGGTCTACTGTCTACTGCCTACTTCTTCAAGCTTCTTCAGTTCGACCGTGAACTTCTCGATCTGAACGCGTGTGTTCTCAAGCCCTCGTTTGGCTTCGAGATAGCGTTCCCACTCGCTTGTGTTCGTCAGCGCCTTGGCGACGTCCTCGTCGAGCGCGTGCGCCATGACCGCGAGCAGATCGCTGATCGCCTCATGGTTGTCGAGCAGCGACTGGATGATCGTGTACGCCAGACGCGCATTCGGAAGATCGATGTCGAGGTCGTTTTGATCGATTTGCGATACGTTCATGGACAGCTAGATTGTAACAAAAAGCGGAGTTTCAAACCGATACGGCGAATCATTGCGCCGGAGCATAAACCGTAACTTCAAATTTTGTGGACGGTTTTTCGTACCGAAACTCCAAAAGTGCTTGCGGAAACTTCCTCAGACGGACATATCTGCTTACTTTTCGGACGAATTGCCGGCGATCCCGAGTCGGCCCGCTGACCACGAAGTATGCCTTTGAACGTTGTCCCACATTTCCCAAGTCGATATAGATATGGTCGACCTCTGCCATCAATAGTTCTTCGTTGAGATCGCCTATTACAGTTACGATCCTATATCCCGAATCCGGAACCGGATCATCCGCGCCGGGCGGGACGAACCAAATATCCGAACTCGCGATCGGACGAAATCCGCCGCGGACGAACGTAATCCTCGGACCGTCGTGAAAAAGTCGTCGCTGCAAAAAGGTCGTATTCTGCAACTGTTTCTCGCGGGCGAGGATCTCCGTGCCGGTTCCGTAGTTGATAATGTAGCCCTGGCCGTTCTTGTCTTTGTCCAAACGCGCTTCCAGGACCGCCATCCCGGATTCGACGGCGTCTTGTTTCTTCGAGGCAACAATCCGAAGCCGCGTCGGACTCGGCTCGAATATCCATTGGGCATTCACGGGAAGAATCGCAAAAACCCAGATAATGATGAACAACGTCGCCACCCGCATACCGTTCCCGTCCGTCTCCTACAGATATTTCAGTACGTCCACGATCCTGATCTTCTCCGAGTCGATCGCGATCTGCTCGAGTATCGGTTTGTGCCCTTGTCCGTAGAGAACGAGGATCCTGTCGCCGGGTTCCGAGATCGCGGCGAGATTGGCGTAGATCTTCAGATTGCGTTTGTACCAGCCGGCGACCGCCTCCGCTCCGATGAAGTTGTCTCCGGCGCCGACCTCAGCAAGCTCGATGTACAGTTTATGGTTCGCGTGTGATGCCGCCGGCGAATTCATGTAACGCAGGATCTCGAGGATGGATTTTTCGGTCTGCATCTTCTCAAAGAGTGTCGTGAATTCATTGATCTGCCGGTTGAAGCTTTCGAACACCGCGGGCGATTTCTCCCTCGCATAGCCGACCGCCGCGTTGAGACTCGTGTCCTGCGGTGATCCGCCCTGATCAATGAGATAAACCTGCTTCAGCCCGATTTGCTTTGCGAGGCGGAAGCCGATCTGATGCACCTCGTTCCGCGTAAGTTCAAACTGTCCGGCGACGTATTTTCGATAATCGACGTTCGTCTTTTCCGAATCCGCGAGCGGCCACTCGACGGCCACCTTGTTCGGTCGAAACCTGACGAGCAGCCTCACGACCGAAGCGATCTCCCGCTGTTTCTGTGGGGACATGACATCGGCGACCTCGAACTTCGCGTAATCGAGCTTGGGATTTGAAAAGTGATAGGTTCCAAGAATCGCAACCAGTGCCCGATCGTCAACGGGCTTCCTTTGCTGTGCCGCCAGCGGCAATACGAAAAGGAACGCCAAGAATGCTGCAGCAGAAATTCTCCTCATTCGATGATCCTCCAAATCAAGGGTCCGTCTATTTCACAAACGACCTCACGATAGCCTGCGCGCTGCCGCACGCGAGTTCGGTCCCGTCGGCGAGATGATCGTATCGGACATAACCGAGCGCCGCCAGTGATCCCGGCGCAACAGACGTCACGCGCCCCGCAGACTTACCATCCGCGGTCAGTTCCGAGCCCGGCTCGACCATGCCGCTCAGATCGAGCCCGCGAAGTTGTTTCGCGACATGGCCGCGGAAGTGGATTCGGGCGATGATCTCCTGACCGATGTAACAGCCTTTCGTGTAGCTTATCAGCCCGTCGATGCCGAGTTCGGGGACGATCGTCGTGTCGTCGCAATCTACTCCGTACAACGGCCGGCCGCGTTCGATCCGCATTGTTTCGAAAGTTCCCGAATCGATCTCGACCGAATCTGACGGAACCTCGCCGATTGGGAGAAAGACGCCGTCCATTCGTCCGGTCGTGAACTTCAAACCGTTATTTGATAATTGAGAATTGAAAGTTGAGAAATAGTCGTAAGCGTCCGACCGGTCCTCGACGAAAAAATCTCCCGCAAATGTGAAACGATAGAGATTTTGAAATACCTTTTCGCGTGTCGCGGCTTCGGTCTCGAACAGAAACCGATCGCCGTCGCGCCGGACGCGGACGATCGCGATCAGCCGTCCCTGCGCGTTCGGGAAGGCCGCGAGCATCTCCTCGCCGTCCCCGAGTTTCGCGACGTCGTTCGTGATCATCCCGTTGAGGAATTGCACCGACTCTTTTCCCCAGACCGCGATCAGGCCGCGTTCCTGTTTGAAGTGAGCGGCTTCCCCGTTCGCGATCCGGTCGTAAATTTCCCTGTTCATGTCGGTTCTATTCTGCCGACTCGATCGCCAAACGCAAAACGGAAAAATCGCGCGTCTGCTGTTCAAGATTGCGGACCGTGATTATGACCTGCGGGCTCGGATGATAAAGCGGGACAAGCAGTCGTCCGTTCCATTCGATTGCGGTCGCGGCATTCTCCTTCAAAGTAAGTGAGTGAGGTTCGATCAGTTTTAGTGCATCGAGCGCCACTGAACCGAGCGTCGCAACGACCCTCGGATCGATCAACTCGATCTGTCGCTTGAGGAATAAAGAACAATTTCGGATCTCGCTTCGCGCTGGTCGGCGGTTCGCGCCGGAATCGCTCCGCGGACTGCACATGACGGTGTTCGTGATGAATACTTCTTCGCGTTCGAGACCGATAGAATCTAGCAAGACCTGAAAATTCTCTCCCGATTTGTCGCCCCAGAACGGCCGCCGCGTCCGATCCGCGCCCTGACGACCGGGGGCCTCGGCGATGAAGAACACCTTCGGAAAGATCGTGCCGTTCAACTCGCTGAGAACGGCCGTCTTGTCCTGCATCTTCTCGCAAATGCGGCACGCGTGCGCTTCGGACGCGAGTTCCTTGAACAGTTTCAATTTGCGTTCTTTGTTCATCGACGGGCAAATTTGTAAAATCGAATTTTAGTAAATCGGAGAGGCAGTAAACAAGTATGGGTCAGATCACTCAAGAATCGGTTTTGGATGCGTTGCGCGGGATCCGGGATCCGGATCTCGGAAAGGACATCGTGACGCTCGATTTCGTCAAGGATCTCAAGATCGACGGCGGCGACGTCTCGTTCCGCATCGTCCTGACGACGCCGGCGTGCCCGGTAAAGGAAGCCTTCGAAGCCGAGGCGAAATCGCTTGTCGGAGCAATCGACGGTGTCACGAGAGTTGCGGTGACGATGGACGCCGAAGTCCCGAAAGGCCGAGGCATCGCCGGAAACATGGCGCTTCCGAACGTCAAGAACATCGTCGCCGTCTCAAGCGGCAAGGGCGGCGTCGGAAAATCGACCGTCGCGGTCAATATGGCAGTTTCGCTCGCGCTTGACGGCGCAAAGGTCGGACTGATGGACGCCGACGTATACGGTCCAAACGTCCCGCTGATGCTCGGCACGGCGCACAAACAGCCGGTCGTCGAGAACGGCAAGATACTGCCGATCAAGGCTCACGGCGTGAAAATGATCTCGATGGCGGTCCTCGCGCCGCCCGACAAACCGATGATACTGCGCGGGCCGATGCTCCACGGCATTGTCCGCCAGTTCCTGACGGACGTGAACTGGGGCGAACTTGATTATCTGATCGTCGACATGCCGCCGGGAACGGGCGACGTTCAGCTTTCGCTCGCGCAGCTCGTCCCGGTCCAGGGGGCGGTGCTCGTGACGACACCGCAATCGGTTTCGCTTGCGGACGTCCGACGCGCGCTCAAGATGTTCGAGACTGTCGCCGTTCCGGTGATCGGCGTGATCGAGAACATGTCGTATTTCATCCCGCCGGATATGCCGGACAAGCGCTACGACATTTTCGGCAGTGGCGGCGGAAGCAGCTTTGCCGATGAGATGGGCGTGCCGTTCCTCGGCGAGGTTCCGCTCGGTATCGAGGTCCGCGAGGCGGGCGATGCAGGCGTTCCCGTCGTCGTTAGCGATCCCGAATCGCCGCAGGCCCTGGCGTTTAGAAAAACGGCCGAAGAGGTCGCCCGGCAGGTATCGATCGAGGCGATGAAGCCCGAGTTGGTCGTCATTTCGCGAGCTAAATGATTCAGTTTGGTAAGAAAAGCGAGCGCGACGACGAGATCATCGCGGAACGAATGAACCGGTTCGTTGCGGACGTCGCGGACCGCACGTATCTGAAACGATCGCTTGCAGTGTTTCTCCTGCTGAATGTTTTGCTTTGGGCGGGTGTCGTGCTCATCGCGATATACCAGAGTTGGATCTTGATCCGCCTATTCTCACGCGATCAGGGGAAAGGAATGGTGATCCTTCTGGGAATTCCATTCGGACTGGGACTGTACATAACTTACCTGTTCCTGCGAATGTTGATCCCTGACGTCGAAGACGTCGACATCGATTCAGATTTCATGTCAGGCTACAACTACTCACGCAACTCGCAACGACGTTGGTACGTCTGGATTGGGGCCGTGGTCGGCGGCGTCGTAAATGTCTTATCCATCGTGTTGGTGGGCATTTACCTGTTGCGCGGATTTTAGCGCTTGCAAAAATCGTGGTTTGATTCGTAAAATTGACAAATAAGTAAAGATTCCAAACGGAGTCGGACAAAACAAGGAGAAAGTTAATCAAATATGTCAGCAGTAGCGGCACCTACAGTCGAGATGAACGTCACCGAGTCGGCGATCGAGGAGATCAAGAAATTCATGGACGGTGAAGAGGACCTTCCCGAAACAGCGGGACTTCGCGTCCGCGTGGTTCCGGGCGGATGCTCGGGCTTTCAGTACAGCCTCAACATCGAGGAAGAATCGCGCCAGGGCGATTTCATTGTCGACAAAGGCGGCGTGAACCTTTTCGTCGACATGTTCTCCGCCCAATACCTGAACGGGATCACGATCGATTACACGTCGAACATGATGGGATCCGGCTTCACATTCGAGAATCCGAACGCCACCGGCGGCTGCGGTTGCGGCACTTCGTTCTCGGCATAAGTTCATTGGTATTCAGCGATTTAGACGCGGGTCGGAATTATTTTCGAAGTCCGCGTCTTTTTCATGGAACGGCTTTGCAATTCCGACTATCTATTGGCATACAGGACAACTGAACGGAACGGCGAAGGCGGAGAGGACGGGATTGGCGGGGTCTTCGAAAAACAGAAGACCCCGACGGTTTCAAAAGCGGACTACAGGGCGACGTCGGCGCGAATCCAAAATTTTGTATCTCTCGCATACAAATTTTCGGATACCGTTTGCAATTTCCTTCACAATCAGCGACAATCCAGTTAGCAAACCAAGCGAAAACAAAACAGCCAACTTAAAATTTGCAGTAATTTATGAACCGAAATCGGAGTGAATCTCCGTTCTGAACGTTCATTTCGCCGTTTGCGACACGGGTCAGTTCTACGATCCGCCCCTTCCCACAGAAAAGAATTTTGGAGTTTTATTAATGATTTTTTCTAAGACGCCTGTCGTCTTTGTGTGTACTCTGATCGTCGCGTTTTTTGCGGTTTCAGGCACATTGGCGCAGGAAAGCAGGCCGCGGGTCGTTCGTTCGGGCGATAGCAGGCCGACTTCTAACCCAACGGTCAACCGTCCCGTGGTGACGGTTCAAAACACGAGCCGGCCCGTTTTGACGAACGACGTCAACGTTCCGCCGGCCCAAGCCCAACCGCTTGTCAAGAAAACCGGTTCAACGCGTCCGCTGATGGAAGCGTCGGCGACAAAGTCGGTCTATACCGGCGGAGTCGTCTCGAACATGCTCCAGTCGATCAAGAACAAGTACGGAATTCCGTACCGCCTCGGAACAACAGGGCCGAATCGTTACGATTGCTCCGGATTTGTTTGGAGCGTTTTCAACGAAGCCGGCGTATACTTCGATCGTTCGAGCGCACGTAGCTACTGGGCCCAGTTTGAGCCGGTGTCAGGAGACGAACGGTTCAAGTTCGGAACACTGGTTTTCTTTAACAAACTCGGACACGTCGGCATCGTCGCCGACGAGAATGGTTTCTATCACGCTTCTTCCAGCAAGGGTATCACCTATTCACGGTTTGCCGGTTACTGGGAAAAGCGCATCGTTGGTTTCCGCCGCGTTCCTGTCAACTGAGAAGCCGGATTCGTTCGGTCTCCGCCGCGCGAGTCAACTTTGTTGATGAAGAAGGCCCGAAGTTCAAACGACTTCGGGCCCGATTTCTTTTCAGCCAAAACCCAACTAGATCACAAATCCAGGTCGTGACGAATTCTCGCGGACCTCGGTGATCACGGCTATTTTCTCGACCACGATATACGCAACGTTTTCGTCGTCGTCACGCAGGAACAGCACGCCGTTCTTGACGTCGATCACATCGCCCCGAAAGGCCGCCGACGCGCCGCATGAAACATCCACTCGCTTTCCCATCAGTTGCTTCAAAAAGTCTTCCATATTTGATCAGAACCTTCCCTGAAGTGCCGCAAGCCGGCCCGCCAACGCCCATTTCGAAGCGTTCTGGCACCCTTTCCCGTTGCCGGACACCGCTGAAACCGACTTTTCCGATGCCAGCGTCGCCGCGATGATCGCCAGGTCCCGTTCGCGTTCATCAACGTCGATCTTCCGGTGCCGCTCCTTAAACCGCGGAATGAAGCCGGTGTCGATCTTGCCGGCGATGAACTCCTCGTCCTCGACTACATCACGGAAAAACGGCAACGTGGTTTTGATCCCGCCGACTTCGTATTCGGCCAGCGCCCGCCGCATTCTGTCGATCGCCTCCGCACGGTCCCGACCGTGCGTCGCGAACTTCGAGATCATCGGATCATAATAGATCGATATCTCGGCTCCTTCATAGATCCCGCCGTCGTCGCGGATCCCGCTTCCCGCCGGGAGCCTCAACCGGCTGATCGTTCCGGGAGACGGCAGGAAATTGGTATCGGGATCCTCGGCGTAGACGCGGCACTCGATGGCGTGTCCGCTCATCACGACGTCGCCCTGCGCGAACGAAAGCTTCTCGCCCCACGCGACGCGGATCTGTTCGCGAACAAGGTCGAATCCGGTCACGAGTTCCGTTACCGGATGCTCGACCTGGAGCCGGGTGTTCATTTCGAGAAAGTAGAATGACTTGTCGAGGTCGGAAACCAGGAACTCGACGGTCCCGGCGCCGACGTAGTTCACCGCCTTCGACACCATCACGGCGCAAGCGCCCATTTTCTCCCGGAGCTCCGCGGAATTGATCGGAGACGGGCATTCCTCGATGACCTTTTGGTGCCGGCGCTGGATCGAGCATTCGCGTTCGCCTAAATGGACGTGATTGCCGTGCTTGTCGCTGAAAACCTGAATCTCGATGTGCCGGGGACGAACGACCGCCTTTTCGACGTAAACCGAGTCGTCTCCAAAGCTCGCCATCGCCTCGCTCTGCGCCGCTTCAAGCGCGTTTTTGAGATCCTCTTCACGCTCGACGAGGCGCATCCCTTTGCCTCCGCCGCCGGCCGAGGCCTTGAGCATCACCGGAAATCCGATCTCACGGGCGACCGACAACGCTTCGTCGGACGACGCAAGCTGTTCGGTCGTTCCCGGGACTACAGGAACGCCCGCTTCGATCGCGATCTTGCGCGCCGACATCTTGCCGCCCATCGCTTCCATCGCTTCGGGTGAAGGGCCGATGAACGCTAAGCCTGCGTCTGTCACGCGTCGCACGAAGCCCGCGTTCTCCGAGAGAAACCCATAGCCGGGATGGATCGCTTCCGCTCCGGCCTGCTTGGCAACTTCAATGAGCTTGTCGCCCCGCAGATAACTCTCCGACGACGGCGGCGGCCCGATATTATAGGCCTCGTCCGCCATTCGTACGTGAAGCGCGTCGCGGTCAGCTTCGGAATAGACCGCCACCGACGTGATTTTCATCTCGCGGCACGCCCGGATTACCCGGCAGGCGATCTCTCCGCGATTCGCGATCAGAATTTTCTTGAACATAACTTTTATAGTGAGCAGTGAGCAGTGAGCAGTGAGCAGTCAATTTGCGATTTGCGATTTGCGATTTTCGATTTGCGATTTTCGATCGATGCTAACTATTTTGTCTACCGCTCACCGCTCACCGCTCACTGCTCACCGCTCACCGCTCACTGCTCACCGCTCACT
>JAKQII010000094.1 GCA_029557535.1 Acidobacteriota bacterium | reverse complement strand
TTCCATAAGATCGAGACCCTCGATCCAACGTTCACGCTCGATCCCGGCGAACGCAGGATGCCCTTCATAACGGCTGCAGCCCTTCCGAGTGGTTCCATAGACGTCGTCAAAGCGCTGGCGGAAGACCTGCCACGCTTTGTGACCGACCATGCCCGCACCGCCGAGCACAAGAATCCGACCGTACGACTTTGCCAAAAATTTGCCTTTCTCGCCTCAAGAGGCGGCCAGTTTAGGGGACTTTGCCGCTCCAGATCAAGCCGTATTACCCTAGCGGAATGGGCATTTCCGGGCACCGCCTGATGAATTTGACCCCACGCATAACTCTTGAGAAGCCACTACAGCCATGGCAATCCTAATTCTTTCGCGGCGCAAGATCGCCCTAAGGAGCTTCGTTTTTGAAGTCGGATGTTTTCATAACGGGATCGACAGGCTTCGTTGGTCGACACTTGTTGGCGAAATTGACGGCCGAGCCAAGCCAGTCCCATCGAATTCATGTGCTTTCACGTAAACCCTCGTCCGCGAACGCCAACGCGACGGTTGTTTCTCACACCGGCGATTTGGCCAATGAAGCGGATCTCGATGGCTTCCTCTGTGGACCCGGGACCCTCGTGAATCTCGCCTATTCGGCCGATGCCTCTCCGGACGAAGCCGAATCCAACGCCCGACTGCTCGTTAAATATGCAGTCAAAACCGGCATTCGACGCCTGATTCATTGCAGTACTGCCGTCGTCGTCGGCAAGTGCGCCAGTGATCGCATTTCCGAAAACACGCGACCCGAGCCGGTATCCGACTACGAACAGGTGAAACTCGCGATCGAAAACATTTTTTTCTCCGAGGCACCCGCGGAGATGGAAATCTTTGTCGTACGTCCCACGGCGGTGTTCGGACCTGGCGGGAAAAACGTAATCAAGCTGGTTCGCGATCGCGTGTTCAATTCGGCCTTCAAAAACTTCCTGTTGGACAGCGTATACGGTCGCCGAAGCATGAACTTCGTCAGTGTCGAAAAAGTCGTTGCAAGCCTTGTGCATTTCATGGAACTCGATTCGTCGCCGCATGCCAAACCCGTGCGCGAGATCATGATTTGTTCGGCGGACGAGTCGCCCGAGAACAATTACGCGTTCCTCGCTCGCGAAGTCCACAGGCGCTTTCGTACCAAGGAATTTCCGTTACCTCGCCTGCCCTTCATTTCCGCTGCCCTTCCCCTCTTACTCCGATTAGCAGAACGTTCAGGATCGAACCCTAAGCGCAAATACATCTCGTCATCTGCGGAGCGCCTTGGTTTTCGTTACGACAAACCGTTCGCCGACGAGCTGCGTGAGTACCTCGATTGGCTGCGAAACTCCGGCGAGGTCGAACGCAGATGAAAATCGTGCTCGTAAACACACACCTAGACCCACGCACAGGAGGCGGTTATGCCCACCGCACGTTCGAGCTCGCGCGCGCGATGCGGAAAATCGGGCACGAGGTCTTGCTCGCTGCAACCGATTTCAAGTTCGAGCAAGAAGCGGTGGCCGAAACAAAAGGCTTCCGCACGATTCTCTTCCGCACGCTTTGGTCCCGCTTCTTCGTGCCTGAACCGAACCGAGAGCAAATGGCGATGGCACTCGAAAATACCTCGCTTGTTCACCTGATGGGTTTTTGGTCCATGCTGAACGTGTGGTTTGCGCACGAGGCGAAAAGCCGCGGCATACCCTACGTCGTCTGTCCAGCGGGTGCACTGCCCCCGATCGGACGCTCGAGGGTTCTGAAGAGCGTCTTTCATTTGATCTTCGGCAAACGGATGCTTCGAGGCGCCGTGAGAGTTATTGCAGTGACCCCAAAAGAGGCGGCGGAGTTGCGGGACTTCGGCGTTGAGCCGGAAAAAATCGACGTGATCCCAAATGGCGTCCCCGAGCACTTTTTCGCGCAGACCGACGCGCACCGGTTCCGCCAAAAGGTCTCTTTGGGAGATTCACCATATGTTTTATTCGTGGGCCGCCTAAATCCGATAAAAGGACCCGACCTCCTGCTCGACGCCTATCTCTCTTCGGGCGCGGCCGATCAGGGCGTGCATTTAGTCGTCGCGGGTCCCGACGAGGGGCTTAAAGAGTCCCTCGTCAAACAGGCTCACGCAGCGAAGGTTCAAGACAAAGTTCACTTCCCCGGTTTCATCAACCTGGAGGAGAAACAGCAAGG
>JAKQII010000394.1 GCA_029557535.1 Acidobacteriota bacterium | reverse complement strand
ATGAAATACGTCAGCTCCCATTCGGCTTTTTCCCTGTCACGTTTTACTTTTTACTTTACTTTTTCACTTTTTCACTTTTTCACTTTTTCACTTTTTCACTTTTTCACTTTTTCACTTTTTCACTTTTTCACTTTTTCACTTTTTCACTTTTTACTTTGCACTTTTCACTTTTTACTTTTTTACTTTTCACTTTTTACTTTCTTCAGACTCCAACAAGTTCGAAACTCGCGATCACTTCCTCGATGCGGTCCTTCACCTCCCTTGGGATCATCAACCTGTTCAGCATGTTCTGAAGCCGCGGAAGACAGCGCTCGTCCCGGACGACCTCGATGACCTTGAGGAAACCGAGCTGCACGTTTTCGTCATGATGGTTCTCAACCGATTCAAATAGTTTGGCGGTCTCGTCGGCCTTGATCAACAGCGCCAGAAGCGTGAAGGCTTCATAGGCGATCTTTTGATCGTGATGGACGAGGCGATCAAGCGAACGCAGGACAAGATCGGCCTCCATTGCCGCGCGAGCCGCATGCCGCATCCGGAATTCGTCGTTCGTCTCGTAAATGCGCGTCCAGGCGTCTGCCCGGTCAAAACTCAACCGGAACAATCCCCGGGCTGCGGCCGCGCGAACCTCGCGGGTCGGGTCGGCGCAAGCCAACAGAATGGTTTCAAAAACGGATTCGTGGTCAAAATCCGCGAGAATCGTCACCGCTTTCGATCTGAGGTTCGAAGACAGGTCGTAAAGGGCGGCCTGAGACAGCGATTCCACCGAATTCCGCGTCTTGAAACGGGCAAGGATACGCACCGCGAGATCGCGGACTGCTTCGTCCTCTTCGTACTCGTCCTGTGTTTGTTCGATCGCGCTCATCAGCGCGTCGTCATTTGAAAGCGGCAACGGGCTGAAGGGCCGCGCAAGTTCGAGCTTGTTGAATTTCGAGATCGGCAGCTGACCGAACTTCAGGTGTTTCAACTTTTCTCGAATCTCGCTCTCGGAAAACTTTTCGCCGCTCGCACGTTCTGAGTGGCTTTTCAGGACCGTTGAAGTCTTCGGCAGAGCCTTTTCAAAGTTCTTTTTCTTTCCCTTCGTTGATTTCTTCGCCTGCCGGTACCATTCAAGTTCACGGTCGGCGTCCAGCGGTCCGGACTCCCACGCTTCGGAGCCGGCGTTCGAACCGTACGAACCATCCCTTGTTATGACGTCGGGAACCGTGCGTCGGCTCCTGACCATCCAGACGATGGCACCGGCCAGCGCCGCAACGAGAACGACCAGTGACGCGTACCACCAGGTATAGTCTTCGCCCGGTTCGGACGCGGACCTCGGCTGAGTGAACACCTTAACCGCGACGGCGAAAATGAAGATCGAGCGACTGATTGCCGCGGCGAGAATCGTGCGGACCTTATTGACGACTAAGTCTTTGCGTTTCATCGATTTGCTGTGGTTCAAAATTCGGCGAGGGCAAGTCTGGAAATGGCGGATTGATCGGACCCGGCGCGCGTCCGTGGCAGTCTGGCGCCAGAGTCATTATAGCGGATTTCTTTAACTTGTCACGATATTTTTTAACAACGTTTTTGCTTTTGACCGAATTGACCGGACTGCCGGTCGCCTTACCGCCCGCAGGAATCGAAGCGCGCGGGCAACCTTTACAATGATTTCGATTCCGCATAAAGTTATGTCGTTCAGTCAACGTCAATTCGCGCTTATGTCAGCTTCAGGTACGGTTTCGGAAACCAATATCGGTACGCTTCAACTCGTCCATCGGGGAAAGGTCCGGGATGTTTACGCGGTCGATGCCCAGCGTTTCCTGCTCGTCGCGACCGATCGGATCTCGGCTTTCGACTGCATCATGCCGTCGCCGGTTCCCGACAAGGGGGCGATCCTGACGGCGATTTCCGCCTTTTGGTTCGAGTTCCTTTCGGATGTCACGCCGAACCACGTGATAACGACAAATTTCGACGAGATGCCGGATGAGATACGGGCGCATGAAGAACTGCGCGGACGCTCTACGCTTGTCAAGAAGACGACAGTTTTCCCCGTCGAATGCGTCGTCCGCGGTTATCTCGAGGGATCCGGATGGAAGGATTATCTTGCGACCGGCGCGGTTTGCGGTCACGTGCTGCCCGCGGGGTTGACGCAGTGCGCAAAGCTTCCGGAGCCGCTTTTTACTCCGGCAACAAAAGCGGCCGAAGGCCATGACGAGAACATCGACGAGACCGAATTCGCAAGGATCGTCGGCGCGGACGCCGCGGCCCGTCTGAAGTCGATATCGTTGGCTGTCTATTCGAAAGCGAGCGAATACGCCCGTTCCCGCGGGATCATCATCGCCGATACGAAGTTTGAATTCGGCACCGATTCTGACGGGAACATCATTCTGATCGACGAGGTCCTAACGCCTGATTCATCGCGTTTTTGGTCGGTCGAGACATACGAACCCGGTCATGCCCAGCCCTCGTTCGACAAGCAGTTTCTGCGCGAGTATCTGGAGTCGCTCGACTGGAACAAACAGCCTCCCGCTCCCGAACTGCCCGCGAAAATAGTTGACGCGACGCGTGAGAGATATCTTGCGGCTTACCGTTTACTGACCGGGCGCGAGCTATCTTGAATTGGGGAACGGCGGAAATCCCGCGTTCCGCCGATCACGTACATTATGCAGCTTAGGACACGAATGGAACTCCTTATCGAGGAGATGCTCGAAGGCCAGATCATGCTCGGAGAGGCGATCGCGGAATTCGAGAAACTGTACATTCAGAAGGCCCTGTTGCGTCATAACGAGCACCTTTCGCAAACAGCCTCGGCTCTCGGAATTCATAGAAATACGCTGTCAAAGCGCGTTTCCGTTTATCAGTCGAACGGAAAAGCGCCGAAGAAGCTGCTCAAACCGCGATCAAAATAGTCTCATGCGCGTCGCTCAAGGACCGCGATCGGGTCGCCGACGCGAACGGTCCCAAGATTCCGCGCGAGCAAGTTCTGCCCGAACAGCACTTTCTTTGAGCCGCCGCGCTCGAATGTCCTGAACTGCGCCAGACTGCGGAGAGGTTCGACGCCGTTCATGATGCCGTTCTCCTGATCGACCGTCGTCACGACGCATCGCGCGCACGGCTTGACGACGTCGAATTCAACTTCACCGATCCGGATCGCGGACCAACCGTCCTCATCAAATGCGCCCGAACCGCGAACGACGAGATTTGGCCGAAACCGGTTTATCGGCACCGGCTGATCAAGCCGTCGGTTCAGTTCTCCAACCGACGCTTCGCCCAACAAAAGATATGGAAATCCGTCGGCGAATGAAACATGATCGTTTTCGTTGCGGGCGTATTGCCGATCAACCGGTCGCGGAACGGTCGTGTCGGTCATCTTCACCAGGCGGCATTCGGTACCGAGCACGTCCGAGAACCATGCGTTGACCGGAACGTCGTACGCGATCGCGCCGCACTTGTCGTTCCAGATCTGTACCGTTGACTCGTCGCCTGCGGGTTCGAATTCGGCCGCGCATGATCGTCCGTCGAAACGAAAGAAAATCTCGCCGCCGCTGATCTCGGCTTCGATAACCGCCATCTTCGGAAATTCCCGCTGGGTCATGAACCTCCCGACCCGATCAACCAGCAGCCAGCGGCGATCGTGCTCGAAACCCCGCGGTTCGACGCGGGCCGATTGCGGCGAATGTCCCCGAAGCGATTTGACGGGAAAGATGTTTATTTCGGAAAGGATCATCGTTTCAAACTTTACCTCAAGTTCGTCAACAACCGGAGCGGTGCGGGACTTGATAGCGGTACTGTCAGGTTTTCTGATTGACTGCACAGCACACTTGACAGGTTTAACCCTGTTTTCATAAACTAGCACTTTCCGCAGGCGAGTGCTAAATTTGGGTTCTTTCCTGTCGGAATGTTCGTCTTATTACACTTAATTCTAACCAAGGAGTAAAGAAGAATGGCAACAACAATCAAACCTTTGCACGACAGGGTAATCGTAAAGCGCCTCGACGAAAGCGCTGAAAAGACGGCCGGCGGCCTTTTCATCCCCGACTCGGCGAAAGAGAAACCGCAAGAGGGCGAAATCATCGCTGCCGGCGCCGGCAAATACAAGGAGAACGGCGAGCGCCAAACGCTCGACGTCAAAGCCGGCGACCGCGTCCTATTCGGCAAGTACAGCGGCTCCGAGATCAAGATCGACGGCGAGGAATTCCTCATCATGCGCGAAGACGAGATCCTCGGGATCATCGAACGCGCCGGGGCAAGCGCCAACTAAGGAGATTTTGCGATTTGCGATTTTCGATTTGCGATTGATCTGACGCCGTCCGGCTGATGAGCGATTCGGATCAGGTGAGCTGAAAATCAAAATCCCCAAAGGAGAATAAAAAAATTATGGCAAAGCAAGTAGTTCATGGAGAAGATTCACGTTCGGCGATCCTGCGCGGTGTCAACCAGCTCGCGGACGCCGTCAAGGTGACGCTCGGTCCGAAGGGCCGCAACGTCGTTATCGACAAGAAGTTCGGTTCGCCGACGATCACCAAGGACGGTGTCACCGTCGCGAAAGAGATCGAACTCAAGGATTCGCTCGAGAACATGGGCGCGCAAATGGTCCGCGAAGTCGCTTCGAAAACCTCGGACGTCGCGGGTGACGGCACGACGACCGCGACCGTTCTCGCCCAGGCGATCTTCAAGGAAGGCGTCCGCACGGTTGCCGCCGGCGCGAACCCGATGGCGCTCAAGCGCGGCATCGAACAGGCCGTCACGGCGATCGTCGACGAAGTCCACCGCCTTTCGAAGCCTGTATCGGGCGAAGCGATCGGGCAGGTCGGAACGGTTTCGGCAAACGGCGACACGAAGATCGGCGAGATCATCGCCGAGGCGATGGGCAAGGTCGGAAAGGACGGCGTCATCACGGTTGAAGAGTCGCGCACAATGGACACGACGCTCGAAGTCGTTGACGGTATGCAGTTCGACCGCGGCTATCTTTCGCCGTACTTCGTCACCGACGCCGACCGCATGGAAGTCGTCCTCGACGAGCCGATGATCCTGATCAACGAGAAGAAGATCTCGAACATGCGCGATCTGCTCCCGATCCTCGAGAAAGTCGCCCAGATGGGCCGTCCGCTGCTGATCATCGCCGAAGACGTCGAGGGCGAAGCGCTCGCGACGCTCGTCGTCAACAAGCTCCGCGGCACGCTCAACGTCGCGGCGGTCAAGGCTCCGGGCTTCGGCGATCGCCGCAAAGCGATGCTCGAAGACATCGCCACGCTGACCGGCGGAAAGGTCATCTCTGAAGATCTCGGCATCAAGCTCGAATCGATCACTCTTGAAGATCTCGGCCGTGCGAAGCGCGTCACGATCGACAAGGACAACACGACGATCGTCGACGGCCAGGGTTCGGCCGACGCTGTCGAAGGACGCGTCAAGACGATCCGCAACCAGATCGAAGAGACGACCAGCGACTATGATCGTGAAAAACTTCAGGAACGTCTCGCGAAGCTCGTCGGCGGCGTCGCCGTCATCAAGGTCGGCGCGGCGACCGAGACCGAGATGAAGGAAAAGAAGGCCCGCGTTGAGGATGCGATGCACGCGACCCGCGCGGCGGTCGAAGAAGGCATCGTTGCCGGCGGGGGCGTCACGCTCGTCCGCGCGGCGAAAGTGCTCGACAACCTCGCGGTGACCGGCGACAGCGACGAGAACATCGGCGTCAACATCATCAAGCGCGCCGTTGAGGAACCGCTTCGCCAGATCGCGGCCAACGCCGGAAAAGAAGGCGCGGTCATCGTCGAGAAGATCCGCACCGAAGACAGCGAGACCTTCGGGTTCAACGCGGCGACCGAGAAATTCGAAGACCTCGTCGCGGCGGGCGTCATCGACCCTGCCAAGGTCACCCGCACGGCTCTCCAGAACGCGGCCTCGATCGCCGGCCTCATGCTGACGACCGAAGCGATGATCTCGGAGATCCCGGAAGACAAGCCTGAAATGGGCGGCATGCCGGGCGGCGGCATGGGAATGGGAATGTAGTCCCATTCGGGATTGCGGATTTGGGATTGCGGAATTGCCGCAACACCGTTTCGGAATTCGGATTTGGGATTGCGGATTTGCCGCAAAGCAAAAGGGTCTCGTCGGCGACGGCGGGACCCTTTTCCAATTGGGATCTGGGATTGCGGAATTGGGATTGCGAATTTGGGATTCGGGATTCGGGGTCGGAGCCGAGATGGCGCTTCAACCGCAAACCCCAACTCTAATTCGAATCGCTGCTATTTCGCGGCGGCCGCCCGTTTTGCGCTCCATGAATCCGATTGACCGGACTCACCGAAAAACACCATTCCGGCGATCTTGTCCCCGTCGAGTTTCCCGGTCATTGAAAGCGTCAGCTCATTGCCGTTGTAAGAGACCGAGTAGCTGAATTGAAGATCGTTGCCCTTGATCGTCCCGGAAAGCGGAACGTCTCCGGCCGACCGTTTGACCGTCCCCGTCAGCTTCTCGCCGTCGGCGACAAAGACGATCTTGAAACTGCGGATGCCGCCCGGCGTGCTCATTTCCGCATCCCACTCGCCGCCGATCGAGGCCGTCTGGGCCAAACTTTGCGACGCCCCGGCCAGGAACAGGCCGATCAACAAAAATGCGGCGAACGCCGCCCTGCGCATAATTTCCGTATCAATTCTCTGCATAGTGTCTTTCTCCAACCGTAATGATATTCCAAGAACGGCCCAATCGCCTATTAGCTGAAGGCCTTCGGCACCGCTTCGGAAAAAGATTTCAGCACTCCGGCCACGAGCGGATCACCGTCGCCGGATCCGACCCAAAATCGACATCGGCAGATCAGGAATCGGCAGCTTTTGACATTGATCCTGCGGCACGCTTAGTATTGGTTCCGAACAAAGTCTGCGGAGGAGACTCGCCGTATGCGTTTTCTGATCGGATGTCTGATCGTCCTGGTCATGTCGACCGTCGTTTTTGCGGCTTCAAATGACAACAATGTCGAATGGAACGGCCTCGAACACGACACGTTTGCGGAGTCGTATCGAACGCCGTTCGGCGCGGTCACTGCCGGAACCAACGTGATGCTCCGGTTCCGGTCGTTCAGGAACGACCTGACGGCCGTATTTCTGCGGGTTTATGCCTACGATCCGCCGACGGGCACCACCGCCGGCCCGACCGATACGGCGCTCGCGATCACTTCGTCGGATGCAACCTATGAGTATTGGTCGCTGAATTATCAAACTCCGGGATCGCCGAAGATCATCTACTACAAGTTCCGCGTCGTCGACGGTACCGATATCGATTATTACAGTGATCTTTACCTCGACGATCACGATAATCTTGGCCAGGGCGGCGTCGGCTCGGCGTACGACAACGAGCCGTTCCCGTCGTTTCAGATCACCGTCTACGACCCCAACTTCACGACCCCGGCCTGGCTTCAGAACGCGGCGGTCTATCACATCTTCCCGGACCGGTTCCGCAACGGAAACATCGCGAACGATTGGTGCCGCGCCGGCAGCACGACCGGCTGTCCGTCGCTTTACGGAAACTCGCCATCAGCAAACATCGCATTCACCAGTTGGAATTCGCAGATCTGCGATCCGCGGCTCCCGTCGCCTTGCTCGAACAACTACGGTTCGCAGTTCTTCGGCGGCGACCTCAAGGGCGTCGAGGACAAGCTCGACTACATCAAATCGCTCGGATTCGACGCGATCTATCTGAACCCGGTCTTCAAGGCGCGTTCGAACCACCGCTACGACACCGACGATTACCTGGCCATCGCACCGGAACTCGGAGGCGACGCGGCATTCCAATCGCTGGTCAGCGCAGCCAATCAGCGCGGGATGAAACTCATCCTCGACGGCGTCTGGAATCATATGTCGCAGGACAGCGAGTATTTCGACTATTATCACCGCTCGGGCGTCGTCGGTGCGTGTGAGAGCCTGGCGTCGCCGTACCGCAGCTGGTTCAACTTTTTCAACGGCAACACACCGTGCTCGACCTCCGATTACGAAGGATGGTTCGGCTTCGGCGGACTTCCGGTCCTCAACGAGAACGCCGCCGTCAAGGATTTCTTTTACCGCACGCCGACGAACAACGTCACCGAGTACTGGTACGACCGAGGTGCCGGCGGCTGGCGCTTCGACGTCGCGACCGACATCTCGCACCAGTGGTGGAACGAGTACCGCGGTTTCGCGAAGATCTACAAACCCGACGGACCGCTGATCGGCGAAATCTTTCCCGACGCGAGCCAGTATTTGGCGGGCGATCAACTCGACGGCGTAATGAATTATCGCTTCCGCAAGTCCGCGATCGGATTCGCGCGCGGCGCCGACTGGGCCGACAACGACAACAACGGCAACAACCGCATCCTCGGACTGACTCCGTCACAGCTTGACACGTCGCTGCGTTCGATCCGCGAGGACTATCCGGTTCCCGCGCAACGAGCGATGCTCAATCTGCTCGACTCGCATGACACGAACCGCGCGCTCTTCACGCTTACCGTCAACGGCGATTCGGGCCTGACAGAGGCCAAGGAACGATTGGAACTGGCGGCGTTGCTGCAGTTCACGTACATCGGCGCGCCGATGGTCTATTACGGCGACGAGGCGGCGATCAACGCACCGGCGCTGGCCGTCAACGGCGGCGGTCTGAGCGAAGACGATCCGTACAACCGGGCGCCTTATCCGTGGGATGACGAAGCGGGCAATCCCAACATCTACGGGCCGGCGGATCTCGACATGATCGGGTTCTATTCGAAGCTCGGCACGATTCGAAAACGTCATTCTGCACTACGGACCGGCGATTTTCAGTCCATTCTGACGGGAGATACGACCGCATCTACGACCGACAACGGGACGTTCGCGTTCGCCCGCTTTGACGCGATGGAAAAGATCGTCGTCGCGATGAACAACGCCGCGACGTCGAACACCGCGTCACTGCCGGTCGGCGGGATATTCGCCGATGGGACGGTGGTTCGCGATCTCTTGGGCAGCGGAACTTTCACGGTATCCGGCGGACAGATCGGCGTCGTGATTCCTTCGAGGTCGGGCA
>JAKQII010000060.1 GCA_029557535.1 Acidobacteriota bacterium | reverse complement strand
AACGATAACGTTCTCATTCACGACTACCGTGTGATAACTCGATGCCCCGAGCGCTCGAATGGATACCGAATCGACGGCCGGGCCCGCAACGCCCGGAGAAAGCGAATCGAACACCACCGTTGTTGAACTCGAACTCGCCGTGAACTGGGTATGCTGCTGATGCCAGCGGAGAGTTTCCATTGTGTATGGGGAAACATCGAACTCGTAAAATGCTTCAAGTTCTCCGACCTGGACACGTAGACGCTTGGTCGTGGGAGTGCCTCCTGGATTGCCTGCAAAATCGAACGACATCAAATACTGTTGGCCAGGTAACGTTGGTATGATTTGTTGGATCGCTCCTGCGCCCGGCGTTCCCGTGAGGTCGATCGAATAGTCTCCCGTCGACGAAAGAAAGAAATTTTTGTGAACTACATCGACTGAGTCCTCGATAACGTCCCAGCCAGGATGAATGGTGCTTCCAGCGAAGAAGGTTTCAAACACGGTGGTGGAAGTCCCGTCTTCAAAGTTGCCATTGACCACCAACTCTGGACCGACGATTGACTTGGTGGGATATGTTTGCCGCCATCCCTGTCTCAATTCTTCGGTGACGTAATACGTACCTACCGGAAGGTCGTTGAATGAGTAGTGTCCATCCTCATCCGTGAACGTCCACAGTTCACCCGGATCACGCACGCCACTACGGTCTTGATCAAGATAGATGATCCAGCTCTCTAGTCCGTTTTCGTCCAAATCACGGTAGCCATTTCCATTAGTGTCGTGGAACTTCATGCCTTTGATGGCGCCGCCCCCTTCTCCTACGACAGTAACGGTGAATGTCTGCACGTCGAACCCGCCGCGGCCGTCCGAAGCGCGAACCGTAACGGTGTGTTGGCCGAGGTCGCTTGCCGTTGTCTTCCAGATGATCTCTCCGGAATCCGGATCGATGAGCATCCCGTTCGGAGACTCGGCGAGGGAATACACGATCTTGTCGCCGTCTGGATCGACCGCAGTCACATCGTAAACGTAGAGATGTTCGGAGCCAATTGCCAACTGGCCCAATGAATCGGTTGCAACAAAACCCGCCGGAACCGCGTTTCGGCTGACATCGAAGGTGAAGCGAGAGATTCCCCCGGAGAAATGTGCGCCGACGAACAGTTCGTCCGCGGGCGAAAAGGCGACCGAGACGGCATGCGTCACAGAGATTGCGCCGTGGGCGACTGGGTTGCCTTGCGTGTCAAAAGTGAAGCGGTAGACGGTGCCGTTATCGACTGCAGGGAGAAACAGTTCCCCACGCGAATTAAAGCCGAGGAAATGGAATCGTCCGGCACCGGGTACACTGAACGACCCATTGGGAATCGCTGTCCCTGTGCCATCGAATAGAAACCGCTTCACCTGACCGTATTCGGCGGCGAAAAGCTCTCCTGTCGTCGGCGAAAAAGCCAAGCCTTCGAGCGTCGCTCCCGGATCGTTGAGCAGTATCTCTCCGTTGGGAACGGCATTGCCGTCGGCGTCAAACGTAAATCGCGAAATGGTATCCTTGAAGGAGTTCGCCGCGAAAAGCTCTCCCGATTCACTGAAGGCAAGACCGGTAACGGACTCCAAACCGTTTCCTGTGATGAATCCGTTGGGAAGATAGTCTCCGGCCGTATCCAACAAGAATCGCGATATTGTCCCGGGTACTCCCGCAACGTTGCCCGCCCGATTAGCGACGAAAAGTTCACCTTGCGGACTAAAGGCGGTTCCCGCAGGATCGTTATTCAGTGGCCGTCCAGGAATCGACGGCAGTGAATCGAGGGGATCTTGTCCCATTCCGCGGTAGAGGAGAACGGAGCCGTTGTACGCGGGGTCGGATCCAGGAGGAGTCACCGGGGCGGCAAGAACGAACGAGATTTCGGTTCCCGCCGAAAACTCTGTCACTGGCTCGCTCACGATTACCGGCGGATGATTGCCCGGTTGCGGGTTGACGCGGACCACGAACGTCTGCTGGTCGAGGCCGCCGCGGCCGTCGGAGGCTTGCACGGTGACGTTGTGGAAGCCGACCTGTTCGGACGTCGGTGCCCAAGTGGCCAGTCCCGTTGCCGCGTCGATCTGCATCCCATCCGGGCCGTCCACCAGTGAGAATGTCACTGGATCAAGATCCGGGTCCGTGGCCTCGACGTCGTAGCGGTAGGTGATCTCGGGAACCGATTGGCGCGTGAACCCGCGATACGACACTTCGCCTTGAGAATAGTTGTAGAATCCAAACAGGCCGGAGGAGTATGTGTTGTCGGCCAGCGAGATTGATTCGATAACCGTTCCGTCTTGCATGATGGTAATCGTGAACTGGCCGGGATGGTGTTCGAGTCGGAAATCGTAATCCGTGAAGTTGGCCCACGGGATGTCATTGTGAAAGAGCGTGCGCACACGACCGCTACTGCCGTCGGTGTTCCACAAATCGCCGGCGGTCAATTCCGAATTCGCACTGACGACCTTCACGGTCATTCCACGCCGACCGTCCGCGGGGAACTGCGATACGTATTCGTCTCCACTCTTCCAATCAAACAGGTAGAAATGGGTCGGGTCTTGATAGCCGAAGACAAAACCAATGAAGTCGTTGTCCACCCATCCCAACGCCGCGCCCGTGTCCTCGACTCGCAGGACACCCTGGACCAAGTCATCTTGCAGGGTAGTTCCTGTGAGCAGAATCGCGGCGTCGGCATTGACCATCTGCTTGGCCTCCGAGCCATCTGCGGCAATCGTCCACTGGGCGGGCGAATAACGTCCATCGTCGAAGCCGTACGCCCGATCGAATCGAACCGTCTGGGAGTGACTGAGGTCAATCGGCTGGGGTACCGGGTTGACGCGTCCGGACACCGTCGCCTCCGTCACCGGCACGCTGGTGATGACCGGCGGCCGGTTAGGCGGGGTTTCCGTCACGGAAAGCAGGTAACGTTGCTCGGCCCGTCCGCCCCGGCCATCGTCGACGCCGAGTGTCACCGTGTGAACCCCGATGTCCTCCAGGGCGGGAAGCCAGTTTAGCTGGCCGGTATCCGGATTGACCGTCATCCCGGCCGGGCCGGCCAACAACGAGTAGTGGAGCGTGTCGCCGTCGGGATCGGTGGCGTCGGCGTCATAGTCGTAGGTGCGTCCGGCGTAGGTCTCGACGGTCGGGACGGTCGTGAAAACGGGCGGTTCGTTCAGCTTGGCCAGGAAGACCAACTCGTAGCTGAACGGCACGCGGTGCGGATTGTGGAACGTCGCGTCCACAAAGCCCGTGAGTTCGGCCGGAGTGAGCGAATCGCCGGGCACCACTGGGGAGAAGTCGTAATAGGGAATGCCGTCGCGCGTGGTGCCCACGGTCTGGCGGACGGTGACCGTGGG
>JAKQII010000051.1 GCA_029557535.1 Acidobacteriota bacterium | reverse complement strand
GCCTTCCAGCCACCGCGCCACGACATCGTGTTCGGGCATCGCGTCCATTTTCGCGTAGAGGAGGATATTGCTGTCGAGCAAGTAGTTCATCAGGAGCCGGCAGCCAACTAAATTTCATCGAGCAACGCTTCCAACGTAGCTGCGTCGATCTGCGGCTGAAGTTCGGACTTGTAACCCTCGATCTTGAAGGCGGCTTCCGGTCTCGCGGACACCGTGTTTATCCCGGAGCGAAGCAATTTGTTGATGAGGTCCTTTTCCTTCAATCCCTTGTTTTTGCTGATGGTTTCCTGGATGTAGTCGGCAACATCGGACTCCAAGGTCACGGTTGTCCGTCTTGTACGTCGGTGCTTGAGAGTATTTGAATTCACACTGGGATATTATCAATCTTTTATGCTTTGATGCAACATTATTCTCTCTGAGATCTTTTCTCCGGTCTCAACGCGCGACGCAGGGATCCTGAACGCCTTCCGGATCAGCGATCGCAAAGCGCTCGACCTTCCACGTGTAGCCGTCGCGGTGAGCGATTAACTGCCAGAAGCGGTCCCGGTTCGGATCGACGTTGGTGTTGCTCACGTTCGTTGACATCGGAACGAGAGTGACCACGGACGCGTAACCGCCGGCTTCGGATCGGCTGCCGACTGTTGTCGAGTAGCAGTTGTAGTAGGTTGAAGATTCGATCTCGCGTGCGGTCACCTGATCGAGGCTCGCGCGGATCGCGGACTCGAGGCCGGCAGGCGCGCCAATTACATCGCCGTGTTTCGGGTTAAGGTAGTAGTATAGCCAGGCCAGCGATCCGCCGACGGCGATCAAAAACAGGATCACGACCGGCCATTTCCCGATCGATCCGAAGACTCCGAAAACGCGATCATGACGGTCCGCACGCGCGCTCGCGCGTTTTGCGGTCCCGCACTCGTCGCAACGGATCGCAGTGTCCGCATTGAGTTTCCAGCATTCGTGGCAGCGCCAACCGGATTCATCGGTCGGGTTCGGTTTTGCTGCGAGTACCGCGACCGGCCGTGATGAGCCTGACTTCTTCTCGAACTGCGGCGCTTCCTTGTTGACCTTCAAGACTTTTGGATTGAGTCTTATGATCGGTTCGGCGGCCTTTTGGGGCGACGTTTCGGCGTCCGCTTCGGTATTCGATTCGATGCGATGTTCGCCGCAGGAAAAGCAAAATTTGAAAGTCGATTTGTTTTCTACACCACACTTCGCACATTTCCAGTCCATCGCGTCGCCTCCTATTTCGGAAAAATATCACGGGTCAGTGGCTGGTGACTAGTGGTCAGTGGTCGGTGGTCGAGAGTCGTTTCAAGAATCAAGATTCAAGATATTCAAGATTCAACAATCGCCGGCGACGCTCTCGGACTCGCGACTCCCGAACCGCCAAGCACAGCCGAATAAACGCGAAACTCCAAACTCGCGACTCGACTCTTGACTCTTGACTCAAGCAAGGCCGCGTAAACGCGGAACTCCAAACTCTGTCCACTGGCCACCGACGACTGACCACTGAAAAAACCGGCCGGGCCACCATGGACTCCGGCCGGTCGGTGGAAAGTCCCGATCCACCGCATATTCCATGCCCTCGATCTACTTGATCGCGAGCTTTTTGCCCTTGCCTTTTGCCTTCGGTATTTCCATTGTGATTTCGAGAACACCGTCGTTGAACACGGCTTCCGCCTTGTCGATCTTGGCGTCGTCAGGGAGCGGGATCCAGCGCTCGAACGCGCCATAGCTCCGTTCGCTGCGATAGAACCCTTCCTTCTTTTCCTCAAAGTCGTGTTTGCGTTCGCCGTGAACATGCAGCCGATGGTCATCGATCTCGACCGTGATATCCTCCTTCTTCACGCCGGGGAGATCGAATCTTACCAGCAAATCGTTCTCACGCCGGGTGATCTCCGCTTGCGGCGACCAACGGGTCGCAAGGTCCGTAAATTCGTTCCAAAGCGGCATTTCCCTGAACGCGCGGTATGCCGGACGGAAATAATCTGTCGGGAAGAACGTCGAAGCGAACCGGTTCATGAATCCGAATTCCGCCATCGTTCTCTCCATCTCCTCCATCCAGTTGCGCATCGTCGCGAACGGATTCGCCCAAGCCGGCTCCGGTTCTTTCGCATGATGCTTCACCGGAACCTCCGCCTTCGGCACAACTTCCTTCACCGGGGCCTTCTCCACCACTTCCTCTTTCTTCATTTGCGCTTTCATATTCCAACCTCCATGGATGTCGCCGACGCACCTCCATCCGTGATGTCGGTGATGATGCGTTCGGTTACATGCTGATTGAGCGCAATCGGCATGCCGTACGCGATAACCCATTGTTTTTGGTGTTTTGGCGAATCGGGTTGGTCAGCGGCGGGTAATGTTTCCCTTAACGGCGGGAAAAATTTCGGGGACAAACGCGAGAGTCCCCGGAAATGGCCGGGACGTGACTGATCGCCGTCAGTTTCCGACGATCAGAGTTTTTCCGGTATGGATCTCCTGAAGACTGCGGACCTCGATTGCGGATTCCGAACGACGCGTTGCGATCGCCTCGATCAGCGCCTCGGCACCGGTCATCGTCGTGACGCACGGAACGTTGAACTGAAGCGCCGCTTTGCGGATCGATTGTTCGTCATAGTGCGAGGTCCGTCCGAGCGGGGTATTTATGATCAGCGAGATCTCGCCCTGTTTGATGATGTCGGCGATGTTCGGACGGCCTTCATTGACCTTGAACACCGTTTCGCATTTGAGTCCGACCTCGCGCAGGCGGAGCGCCGTTCCGTAGGTCGCGATCAGATCGAAGCCGAGGTTCCTCAGCCGGCGTGCAAGCACGACGGCCTGTCCCTTGTCGGCATCGTTGACCGAGATAAAGGCTTTCCCCTGGAGCGGCAACGTCAGCCCGGCGCCTTCCATCGCCTTGCCGTAGGCCTCGCCGAACGTGACGCCGACGCCCATGACTTCACCCGTCGAGTGCATTTCCGGCCCGAGAACCGGATCGACGCCGTCGAACTTCTTGAACGGAAACACGGGCGATTTGACGAAGATCTTTGGCACCGAAAGCACCGGCGGAAGTTCGAAATCTGCCAGTTTGTTGTGCCCGGCCATGATCAGCGACGCGATCTTTGCCAGCGGAACTCCTGTCGATTTGGCGACGAACGGGACGGTCCGTGACGCGCGCGGGTTGACCTCGATGACATACACCCGGTCGTCCTTGATCGCAAGCTGCAGGTTCATCAGTCCGACGACCTTGAGCGCCCGTGCAAGGCTTTCCGTGTAATGCCTGATCGTCTCAATATGCTCGGCGGCGATGCGCTGCGCCGGAAGCACGCTCGACGAATCGCCGGAGTGAATCCCGGCTTCCTCGATATGCTCCTGGATCCCGGCGATGACGACCGCCGAATCGTCGGCTAAAGCGTCGACGTCGATCTCGACCGCGCGTTCGAGGAACTTGTCGATCAGGATCGGTTTTTCAGGCGAAGCGTCGACGGCCGACCGCATGTAATCGTCGAGCGTTGCCTCGTCGTAAACGATCGCCATCGCGCGTCCGCCGAGCACGAAACTCGGCCTGACGACGACCGGATATCCGATCTCCTCGGCGATCGCCTTCGCTTCTTCGGGCGATACGGCCGTGCCGTTTGACGGTTGCGGGATCTCAAGCTTCTGGAGCAATGCGGAAAAGCGTTTGCGGTCCTCGGCAAGATCGATCGAATCGGGCGAGGTGCCGATGATCGGAACACCCGCGCCATGAAGCCTGTCGGCGAGATTCAGCGGCGTCTGCCCGCCGAACTGAACGATCACGCCCTCGGGCCGTTCCGTCTCGACGATGTTCATCACGTCCTCGAACGTCAGCGGTTCGAAGTAGAGGCGATCCGACGTGTCGTAGTCGGTCGAGACCGTTTCGGGGTTGCAGTTGACCATGATCGTCTCGAAATCCGCGTCGCGCAGCGCGAAGCTCGCGTGGCAGCAGCAGTAATCGAACTCGATACCCTGCCCGATCCGGTTTGGCCCCGAACCGAGGATCATGATCTTGCGCCGGTTGGTCGCGTCGGCCTCGCATTCCTCTTCGTACGTCGAGTAAAGATACGGCGTATGCGATTCGAACTCGGCCCCGCAGGTGTCGACGCGTTTATAGACCGGCACGACATTCAGATTCTTCCGCCGTTCGCGGACCTCGTCCTCGCTGGAGTTCGTCAGGTATGAGACGCGTCGATCAGAGAGAGCGTATTCCTTCGCCGTCCTCAGAACCTCGCTCGGAACGTCGACGAGATTTCTGCCGTCGATGCGTGCCTGAAGAAGCATCACTTCCTGAAGTTGTTCGAGGAACCACGGATCGATCTTCGTCAACCGGTGGATCTCGTCGATCGTGTAGCCGTTCCGCAGGGCGTAAGTCAGATACGAGAAGCGCTGCGAGTTAGGGCGCGCAAGTTTTCGCTGGAGAACATGGTCCGGGACTCCTTCGAGTCGTAGCGGCTTGACCGATTCGAGCGACCGCAAACCCTTGAAGAGAGACTCTTTGAAAGTCCGGCCGATGGCCATGACTTCGCCGACGGACTTCATCTGCGTCCCCAACACGTCCTCGGCGCCCGGGAATTTCTCGAACGCCCATTTCGGGATCTTCGTGACGACGTAGTCGATCGTCGGCTCAAAGCTCGCCGGGGTCTTTTTCGTAATGTCATTCGGGATCTCGTCGAGCGTGTACCCGACGGCGAGTTTCGCCGCGATCTTGGCGATCGGAAATCCGGTCGCCTTCGACGCCAGCGCCGAAGAACGCGAGACGCGCGGGTTCATCTCGATGATCCGGACATCGCCGTTCTCGGGGTTGACCGCGAACTGGATGTTCGAACCGCCGGTCTCGACGCCGACCTTTCGGATGCAGGCGATCGACATGTCGCGCAGACGCTGGTATTCGACGTCGGTCAGTGTCTGGGCCGGCGCGACTGTGATCGAGTCGCCGGTATGGACGCCCATCGGATCGAAATTCTCTATCGAGCAGATGATGACGACGTTGTCCCTGAGATCGCGCATGACCTCGAGCTCGAATTCCTTCCAACCGAGGATCGATTCTTCGATCAGGACCTGCGAGATTGGCGACGCCGCAAGTCCGCGCTGGACGATCTCTTCGAATTCCTCGGGGTTGTAGGCCGTTCCGCCGCCCGTTCCGCCGAGCGTGAATGCGGGACGAATGATCGCCGGATAGCCTGTTTCCTCAACGATCCTCTTCGCCTCGTCCCAATTGTGGGCGAAGCCGCCCTTGGCCGATGGGATGCCGATCTCGTCCATCGCCTTCTTGAAAAGTTCGCGGTCTTCGCCGACCTTGATCGAGTCGATGTTCGCGCCGATCAGTTTGACGCCGTTGGCATCGAGAATTCCGGCTTCGTAAAGCGCGACCGAGAGATTGAGTCCGGTCTGCCCGCCGACCGTCGGCAAGAGCGCGTCGGGTTTCTCCTTTTCGATGATCGCCGCGACTGAATCGACGGTGAGCGGCTCGACATACGTGCGGTCCGCGATCTCGGGATCGGTCATGATCGTCGCCGGGTTCGAATTGACGAGCACGACCTCGAAGCCTTCCTGTTTCAGAGCGCGGCAAGCCTGTGTTCCCGAATAATCGAACTCGCAGGCCTGGCCGATGACGATCGGGCCGGAGCCGATGATCAAGATCTTGTGAATGTCTGTACGCTTGGGCATTTCGGTGGATCCCGAAAATTATACCGAAACGGCGTCGTTACCAAAAGTTCATCGATCAGGTCGCCGAACTTCGTCGTTTTCGGGCAGAGCCATTGTCTCACCCTTGCGGTCTTCGCGTACTTTGCGCGAGAACAGATCGCCGTGGAGGTTCGATCCGGGATCTTCACGCGGAGATCGCGGAGTTCGCCACGAATATCTTTCACCTTTGCGGTCTTCACGGACTTTGCGTGAGACGAACCGTTTTCGGGGAATAATTAGCTGCGCGGCAGTGATTTTGATTTTTCGTTATCTATTTGCAATATTCGGAGAATCATGGAAAACGAGAACACCTTTACGGAATCGGGTTTCGACATCACCCCTTTGAGCGAGGACGATCGCATGCGACTTGCGGCCGATCTCGACGCGGAAGCATATCGAGTATTGATCGACCACGGAACCGAACCGGCATTCTGCGGGAATCTGACCGACAACAAGCAGGACGGAACATACGTCTGCAAGCTGTGCGGACTTCCGCTGTTCCGATCGGACGAAAAGTTCAATTCAGGCACCGGTTGGGCGTCGTTTTACGCACCGTTCGACAAGGAACATCTGAAGTTTATCCGCGACACGAAATTCGGCATGGTCCGGACAGAGATCCGCTGCGCGCGCTGCGACGGGCATCAGGGCCACGTCTTCCCGGACGGTCCGCCGCCGACGGGCTATCGATATTGTTTGAACTCGGCCTCGCTCGATTTTGTTCCCGAAGGCGACGAGATCGAGTTGAAAATGTGAACCCATTTGGGATTTGGGATTGCGGATTTGGGATTCTGCTCGTGCCGCATTTGTTGACGAAAAGGGGCCGCGATTGCGACCCTTTTTTTACTTTGAACTTTGTACTTTTTACTTGGCTACCGCTCCCGGTTCTACATTTTCACATTTCCCCTTTTCCCCTTTTCCACATTTCCCCTTTTTCACATTTCCCCTTTTCCCCTTTTCCACATTTCCCCTTTTTCCCTTTTCCCCTTTTTCCCTTTTCCCCTTTTTCCCTTTTTCACTTTACCCGGTCCTTGAACCGTTCGAAGAGTTCCGTGTGCCGGCTTGTCAGCGGGATCATTCGGCCGTTGATGAACAGGTATTTGACGTCGGTCCGCGGCTCGAGGATGTCGCCCGTCGCGACGACGATATTCGCCATCTTGCCGGTCTCGATCGAGCCGTATTTGTCGGCGATCCCGAGGATCTCGGCCGGATAGAGCGTTACCGCCTTGAGCGCGTCGTCTTTCGATAGTCCATAGCCGGCGGTCATTCCGGCCTGGTACGGCAAGTCGCGGACATTGCCGCCGTCCTCGCCGGTCGAGATAGCGAACTTGATGCCCGCCTTCGCCATCTTCGACGGCGCTTCCCAAAGCGAATCATAAGCATCGTCGTCCTGGACCGGCAGGTTGAAAGAATTTGTATAGATCACTGCGATGTTGTTCTTTTTGAGACCCGCGGCCGCCTTCCACGCCTCCTGCCCGCCAACGATGATCGCCTTGAGTTTGTATTCCTCGACGAATTTAATGACCGCCAGAATGTCGCGTTCACGTTCAGCCGTAAAGATCACGGGTTTCTGGCCCCGAATATACGGCGTTAGCGCTTCGAGCCGGACATCAGTCACCGGCGCGGGAAGGGTTTTGTCCGCTTTGTACGCGTCGCTGATGCGCGCATACGCTTCGGCATCGCGAAACGTCTTTTTGAGTTCCTCGAGCCGCTGGTCGCGGCGCCGCACGAGTTCGTTGAAGTCGACGCGGCCGAAGCGGAAGCCGCCGAACGCCGCGACGCGAGGAAAATTGATCACGAGACCGAAGGTCGGATCTACCGACATCTGGTCCTGCGTCGAACCCCACAGATTGATGACGGCGGCCTGACCGGCGATCGTCCCGCCGGTCGGGAACGACAGAACAGTCGTGATCCCCGCAACGCGCGTGACGTTGATGTGCGAGCTGTTCGGATTGATCCCGAGAATCGCCTTTGCGTTTGCGTTCTGATCGCCGACCTCGGCGACGTCCACCGTCGAAGCACCCCCAAGCGGAACTTCGGACAGTCCCATGTGCGTCGCCGCGTCGATCATTCCCGGATAAACCGAAAGTCCTTTCCCATCAATTGTTTCTGCGCCTTTCGGCACCTGAACGCCTGTTCCGACGCCGGCGATCTTGCCGTCCTGGATCAATACCGTCCCGTTCTCGATCACCTCTCCGGAAACCGTCACGATCCGCGCATTGATGATCGCAAACGTCCCGGCGCGGCCGAGGACGTTCTGCTGCGAGCCGTCAGCCTGCGCAAGACTCAAGACCGACAACAACGAAACGACCGCAAGAACACGCAAAATCCCAAATCCCAAATCCCAATTCCGCAATCTCATTTGTTGTCTCCCGTCAGTCCTTCCTGATCCGCGTCGTCGCGGTCAGAGATTCTTCTTTCGCTCGGAACACGGTTCGGCGTGGTTCCGCCTCCGTTCGCCGGTTTGTTGACATCGAGCTTTTCGAGTTCCTGACGCTCCTTTTCAAGCACTGTCCGCTGCGCGATATCTTTCGCCCGATCAAAATAGACGTCTCCTTCGATGAACGTCATTTCGGGTCGCGAATAGACGCTGAACGGATGTCCGTTCCAAATCACCAGATCGGCGTCCTTGCCGACCTCGATCGAACCGGTCCGCTTGTCGATCCCGAGTTGCTTCGCGGGATTGAGCGTGATCATCCGGAGCGCATCCTGCTCGGGGACGCCGCCGTAGCGCATCACTTTCGCCGCATCGATGTTCAGCCGCCGCATCCGCTCGTCATCGTCGGAATTGATCGAAACGACAACTCCGGCCTTCCACAAAATATATGCATTGTACGGGATCGTGTCGTACGCCTCGAACTTGTACGACCAATAGTCGGTGAAGATCGATACTCCGGTTCCGCGCTTTGCGATCTCGGGCGCGATCTTGTAGGCTTCAAGCCCGTGCTGAAGCGTCGCGACGCGGAATCCGAACTCATCGGCGATCTTCAGAAGATTCAGGTGTTCGTCCGAACGGTAGCCATGCGCGTGAACCAACCGCTTGCCTTCAATTACTTCGACGAGCGGTTCGAGTTCGAGATCGCGCCGTGGTTCGATCTTTGTCTTCCCGGCCTTGAAATCGTCCCATGACCGCTTGTAATCGCGTGCCCGAAGAAACGCGTCGCGGATCGTTTCCATGACGCCCATTCTGGTTCGCGGATAGCGCGGCGTCTGTCCGGCCTGGACCGTTCCGTGAGTCCGTTTCGGGTTCTCGCCAAGCGCGAACTTGATCCCCGCCGGCGCGTCCTGGATCGGATAATCCTCGACCGGATGTCCCCATTTGAATTTCACGACGACGTTTTTGCCGCCGATCGAATTTGCCGAGCCGTGCAGCAGATTGGCCGCGGTGACCCCGGAGGCAAGTGCGCGGTAAATGGTTATGTCTTTCGGATTAAGCGCGTCGCGAACGCCCGTCATCGACGTTACGGAAAGCGACCCTTCGTTGATCGCGTCGAGCATCGAATGCGAATGGCAGTCAATGATCCCCGGCGTGACGAACTTGCCGGTCGCATCGACGACCACCGCGTTTGCGCCAGCCTTTAGGTTCTTCCCGATCTTCGCGATCTTGCCGTTTTGAATGAGAATATCGCTGTTCTCGAGCGTACCGTTCGCCGCGGTCAGGATCGTCGCATTCCGGATCAGCGTTTCGCGTGCCGACTGCGTCGCCGCACTGAGCGGCGACATGACCGTCACCGCCAACATCAAGAAAATTATAAGTGCCCTATTCATAGATAGTTACTCCTGCGGTGATCGCGATCCGGTAAACTGGAAAACGCCGTGCACGGAATCGATCGAACCGGTGATCTGATTGCCGTTGATCTTTCCGGACACAGAGACGTCCGTCGGTTCGCCCTGAACCGAGACGGTGGCGTCGAAGCTCAATCCGTCAGCCGACACCTTGCCGTTGCGGATCGTGGCCGACGGCGTCATATCCGTCACGATCGAACCCGTCAGCGCCGAACCGTTCTGCTCAAGACTGATCGTTCCGCCGATCTGCTGTCCCTGAACCTCGAGGACGATCTTCCACGACCCGCCGGCGGATACCGCGGTCGACGAAATTGCCGGATCCCGGCGCGGACCCCGGTTCTGCGGCTCGCGCGGGCGTTCTTTTTGCTCAAAGAGCCGTCCGTCGACAAAGACATGCGAGACGAATCGATCTTTCCCGAAGATTTCGCCCTTGACGACCGTCAGATTCGCGATCTTCCCCGGCTCGATGCTGCCCGTCCGATCGGCGATGCCGAGAATCTCGGCCGATCCGAGCGTCATAGCCCTGATCGCCGCGTCCTTCGACAGTCCGTTTTCGGTCGCCTTCGCCGCGTTGGCGAAAAAGTCGCCCAAATTCGTCAACCCGCCTGATTGGAACGCGAATTTGACGCCCTTTTCGGCAAGGATCTTCGGCCCCTTCGGTGTTTCAGCACGGAAGCGCAACGTTTCCAATGTTTCGGGATCAGCTTCGGGCGATGCTCCGGCCGTTCGTTTTGGAAAGTTCAGCGAGAGCAGTACGGGGACGTTCATCGCTTTCAGTCGGTCGGCGACTTTCCATGCCTCCTGCCCGCCGGCGATCATTGCCTTGATCCCGAATTCTCTTGCCAGATCGAGTGCGCGTACGATTTCGTTCTCCGTGTTCGCATTCAAGACGATCGGCATCGTGCCGTTTAGGACCGGATACAGTGCTTCGAGCGTGCGATCGCTGTCCGGACGCCTCATTCCGCGCGGATTCGCGGCGTAGGCTTTCTGAAGCGATTGGAGCCGCTTCGCGTCGAGCATCATCTGCCGGAATTCCGCAAAGGTCCCGAGCAGTGATCCCGGAAATGCACCGGGGACCGTCCGGAACGTGAAATGCTGCCCGACCTGATCGCGAAGAACCATCGCCGAAACATTCTCGCCGCCGAGTTCGATTACCGCCGATGTTCCGTTGAAGACGCCCGCCGGATTGAATGTCAGCGCCGTCGTGAACCCGGCAGCGCGCACCGCATCGAACTGCGAGTCGCCGCCTTTCAGATCCCCGACGATGCTTCGTTCAGGCTCGATTCCGACCGGATAGTTCGAATTCGTGGTCGGTGTCGACGCGGCCTGCGGA
>JAKQII010000046.1 GCA_029557535.1 Acidobacteriota bacterium | reverse complement strand
TCGGGCGAGGACGATAACGAATCGGTCTCGAAGACGTTGGAGTACGCCTATAACGATTGGTGCCTGATGAAGATGGGCAGCCTGCTCTTTAACCTCCGGTCGCTCAACAAAGCCGGTTCAGGGCCAAATGATGCCGAGTATCTTAAAGCATTGAGCGAAGACATCGACAAATACCGAAGACGGTCGGGCAATTTCGAAAATTTGTTCGATCACGAAACGAAGTTTTTTCGTCCGAAGCGAAATGGCGGCTTCATCAAGCCGTTCGCACCGCAGGAGGTGACGTTCCACTTCACCGAAGGAAATTCGTGGCAATACTCGTTCTTTGTTCCGCATGATGTTTCGCGGCTAATGCAGCTTATGGGCGGTGAGAAACAGTTCGTTGAAAAACTCGACGAGCTTTTCACGACCGACGCTAAATTATCAGGCCGCGAACAGCCTGACATCACCGGCCTGATGGGCCAGTATGCCCACGGCAACGAGCCGTCGCACCACATCGCCTATCTTTACAATTACGCAGGCGCTCCGTCGAAGACGCAGGAGCGCGTGCGGCGGATAATGGACGAATTTTACAAGCCGACGCCCGACGGGCTGATCGGCAACGAGGATTGCGGGCAGATGTCGGCGTGGTACGTCCTGAGTGCGGCAGGGTTTTACCCGGTGGCACCTGGGCAAGAGACTTACGATCTTGGGAGCCCGATCTTCAAGCAGGTGACATTCAATCTGGAAAACGGCAAGAAATTCATTGTACGTGCGCCGCAGGTTTCGCCCTCGAACTTTTACATCAAGTCGGCCAAGTTGAACGGCAAGCCGCTCGATGCCACCGTCATAACCCACTACGATATTGCCCGCGGAAGCGTGCTCGAGATCGAGATGAGCGATCAGCCGCACGACAAGGCGTTCAGCATTTACTCGCCATCGAGCGTTTACCGCGATCAAGCCGCCGTTCCGGTGATCGACGGCGAACGAGTATTCGCGTCGCGAACTTCGATCACGCTCAAGGCGGATGGCAGCAATTCCCGTATCCATTACACGCTCGACGGCAGTGAACCTTCCGCTTCGTCTCCGGTCTACAACGGCCCGATCGAGATCGACCGAACCACTGCCGTCAAAGCGTTCGTTGTGCGAGCTAATACGCGTTCCCTTGTCGCCGAGGCCGTGTTTGCCAAACGACCGAACGATTGGACCGTCAAGCTCGAGTCCGAATTCAACAGCCAGTATCCGGGCAGCAGTTACGACGCGATCATCGACGGGCTTCGCGGAAATCACAATTTCGCGGCGGGCGAATGGCAGGGTTACTGGGGCAAGCCGTTCGCGGCGGTCATCGACCTGCAGCGTGAAACCGAGATCCGCGAGGTCGGCGGCAGCTTTCTGCAATCGGCCCGATCATGGATCTGGATGCCGGACCGGCTTGTGTTTGAGGTTTCGAACGACGGGACGAACTTCACGTCTATTGCCGATTGGAAGCCGGGATTCCCGCAAACCGAGATGAACGGCACACCAAAGGAATTCCTAAAAGCGGTCACGCCCGTCAAGGCCCGCTACGTCCGCGTCCGCGCCCACAACTTCGGCAAGATCCCGTCCTGGCACCCCGGAGCCGGGGGCGACCCGTGGATATTCATCGATGAAGTATTTATAAAGTGACGTCAGCGTGTCAATGGCTTCTCAAGCGGTCGGGATTCTGACTTGTTGTTATTTGCTATTGTTCCTTGCCTTCGTAGATGTCCTTTTTTGCAAATCCTGACCTTTTCACCTTTCGCAGTACGGTACGGACGTCGCTGTCGACCTTGGTCAGCATCCGGCGAAATTTCTGTTCGGGACGCGCCATGAAATACGTGACGTGGGTCGTTTCGTAGCCATTTGGCGAATTGGGCGAGAAGTAATAGTTTGAAACGCAACGCCGAATTCCGTCGGTTCTGACCTCATTGACCGAATGCCACGACTTATCGTTGGTTGACATTAGAACGAGGCGATTGAACAAGCTCGGTATCTCGACCGAGTGTTTCACGTCCTCGTCCCAGAGTTCGAGATTTCCGCCATTCTCAGGCTTCCAATCCGGAGTAACGTAATACAGAAGATTAAGTACGCGATAGTTCTTCTGCTCGCCGTCGTGCGAATTGTCCAAATGCGGATTGAGGAAGTGTCCCGGAGCCATTGCGCTGATCCCGCCTGCGTAAAGGTGCGGGTCGCCGACAGCGTCCTTGATACCGGTGATCTCGGCGACCTTTGCGACGACCCTTTTGTCCTGAAACGCAAAGGTGATGTCGGTGATGATCGGGTCAAACTTCTCGAGCGATTTCGATGTGTATTTTTTCTCGCGAAAGCTGTCGAGCAGACGCATCGCTGCCGGTGCAGGGAACGCCGCCGCGATCTTGTTCGCCATCTCATCTGGCAGGAGGCCGTCGATCGCACAAAACCGCGTGTTTATGCCCTTATCCGCGGCAAAATCAGCGGCGATCGCTTCGCTATCACGCTCAAGCCTGTCGATTATCAGTTCTACGAATCGTTCCCTCATCTGTATCTAGATTTTCGGCCTAACCGTATAGGAAATCAATACGTCGCAACAAAAAATGACCATTCGCCGACCCGATGCATCTTAGATATTGCCGCCCTGGCCACCGTGTTTGCGGGTGCGGTCATTAACAAAAGAATCGAAACGTAGCATTCGGTCTCGTATCTTATTATGAACAGGCGATATTTTATCAAAACTAGCGGCGTCGGTCTGGCAAGCTTTGGCCTGATGGCGGCGGCGCCTGAATTCCTCCATCAATTTGCGGCAGCACAATCGGCAAGCCAGTCGTACGGCAGAAAGAAAGTGCTTGTGACCATTTTCCAGCGCGGTGCTGTCGATGGCCTCAACATGATCGTCCCGTTCGGCGACGACAACTATTACTCTCTGCGGCGAACTATCGCTGTTCCGGCCCCGGGCAAGGCAGACGGAGCGATCGATCTGGATGGCCATTTCGGACTGCATCCGGCAATGTCGTCGCTGCAGAACCTCTGGCGGTCCGGACAACTTGCGGTGATCAATTCGACCGGCTCGCCCGACAACACACGCTCGCATTTTGACGCTCAGGACTATATGGAATCGGGAACGCCCGGATACAAAGGCACGCGCGACGGATGGCTGAACAGAGCACTGCAGACGACCGCCGGCAAGGCCGATTCGCCTTTCCGTGCAGTTTCAATGACCCAGCAGCTTCCGCGTTCGCTTTATGGCAAGTCGCCTTCGATCGCGATGACAAATCTTTCGGATTTCACCATCAAGGCCGGATCGTACACT
>JAKQII010000028.1 GCA_029557535.1 Acidobacteriota bacterium | reverse complement strand
ATGGCTCAAAACGGGTCATTGCCGCGATTAAGAGCGCATATTTTGACCAAGTGATCAAAGATGAATCGGAGATCGAGGGATTTCTGAAGATCGTTGAGAAATATAAGGGCGGTCGTTGCGAATCTTGCTTTGATTCCCGGTGGACGAAGTCGGCTCGAAAAAACCTCGAGAAGCTGTTCGGTGAGAGGTAAACTTGCCGCCTGAAGGCGGAACTCCAAACCAATGATCGACTTACGAAGCGACACAGTCACGAAACCGACGCCGGCGATGCGCCGGGCGATGGCCGTGGCCGAGGTCGGCGACGACGTGTACGGTGAGGATCCGACCGTCAACCGACTGCAGGACCGCGCGGCAGAGGTCTTTGGAAAAGAAGCGGCGATCTTCGTTCCGACCGGATCGATGGGAAACCAGATCGCGGTCAAACTCCACACGAAGCCGGGCGACGAGGTGATCGTCGAAGAACGCGGACACATTTTCAACTGGGAAATGGGTACGCCGGCGATCGTCTCCGGCGTGATGATCCGGACGGTCCGCGCGGCCAACCCGACCGGGATGCTGACGTGGCCCGAAATCGAGGGCGCGCTTCACATCAATCAGGCGTATTATGCGTGCCCGACCGGTTTGATCTGTCTTGAGAACACGCATAATTTCGGCGGCGGCAGCGTCATGTCGGCCGCCGAAACTGACGATATCTGCCGGCACGCGCACGCGCTCGGACTGCCGGTTCACATGGACGGCGCGCGGATCTTCAATTCGGCCGGCGCGCAGGATGAGACGGTCGAAAATTTGTCGAAAGCGTGCGATTCGGTGCAGTTTTGCCTTTCGAAAGGACTCGGGGCGCCGGTCGGATCCATGCTCGTCGGATCGAAAGAATTTATCGCGGAAGCGCGCGTTTGGCGCAAACGATTTGGCGGCGGCATGCGCCAGGCAGGAATTCTTGCGGCGGCCGGCTTGATCGCGCTCGAGGAATCGCCGAAAAGGCTCCATGAAGACCACGCGAACGCCCGCCGACTGGCGGAAGGCGTCGCCGAGATACGCGGAATGTCGATCGATCCGGAAAGCATCCGGACGAACATCGTCATCTTTGACGTCAGCGGAACCGGCAAGTCGTCGGCCGACATTTGCGCGTCGCTGAAGGCTGACGATATTCACGCGATCCCGTTCGGCCCGGCCATCCGGATGGTAACCCACTGCGACGTTTCGCGCGAAGATATCGAGGCAACACTTGTTGCCCTTTCGGGAATTGTTAGGAACGGGTGAAGGGGAGAAGGGGTGAGCGGGGGAACGCGTGATAGGGAGAAAAGGTGAATCCGACTACTGACCACCGACGATGGCCGCGCAAACCGGAATTCCAAACTCCGGCCATTCGCCGCGCAGTAGCGCGCCGCTGAACATTCGTCGCGCAGTAGCGCGCCGCTTAACGGACCACTGACTGGTTCGCCGCGCGGTAGCGCACCGCTGAACGGTCTACCGTATACTGCCTACTGTCTACTTGATATGATCATCGCCATCGACGGCCCGTCGGGTGCAGGAAAATCGACACTCGGCAAGCTGCTAGCGAAAAAGTTCGGACTTCTTTACCTCGACACCGGCGCGATGTACCGCGCGGTCGGACTCGCCGTCCTTGAAAGCGGAACGTCGCTTGACGACGCGGACGCGGTTGCGAGGATCGCCGCCGACTGCAACATCGAACTCGTCGGTGAACCCGATCATCTTCAGATCATCCTCAACGGCCGCGACGTAAGCACCGAGATCCGGACCAATGAGGTCGGACAGGCGGCGTCGAAGGTTTCGACGATCTCGGAAGTGCGTCGTATCCTGGTCGATCATCAGCGCGAACTCGGGCTCGAATCGAAGAACGGCGCGGTCCTTGACGGAAGGGACATCGGAAGCGTCGTTTTCCCGAACGCCGACATCAAGTTTTTCCTTACCGCCGACGCCGAAGCACGCGCGCGCCGCCGCTTCGAAGAGGATCTCGAAAAGGGCCGCGCAGTGAGCTTCGAGCACACTTTCGAGGAGATCAAGGAACGCGATCATCGCGATGCGACGCGTTCCGATTCGCCTCTCGTCAGGGCCGCCGGCGCGATCGAGATCGATACCAGCGACCTCAGTCTCGAGGAAGTCTTCGGGAAGATGATCGAGTCGGTCGAGAAGTTCAAAGGTTGACTAAAGGAAAGCCCAGCCGATAAGATTCCTATTTGGTTTTTTTGCGCTCCCGTAGCTCAGTCGGATAGAGCAACAGCCTTCTAAGCTGTGGGCCGCACGTTCGAGTCGTGCCGGGGGCGCCAAAAACATTTGGGATTGCGGATTTTGGATTTTGGATTTCAGAATGTAAGATACGTTCTGGCTTTCAGACAACCCAAAATCTGAAATCCAAAATTGAAAATCGGTTCACGGCGGCTATAGTTCAGCGGTTAGAGCGCTTGATTGTGGTTCAAGATGTCGTGGGTTCGAATCCCACTAGCCGCCCCATTTCCTTACGTTTCCATCCCCTGTTTAACTTTGCCGTGTCCCCGTTTGTGGCTATAATTGTCGACTGAATTTGTCTGTTTCCCCTGATTTGTATGCTCAATAAACGGCTGATCTGTCTGTTTGCGATAGTTCTCGGCACTGTCATCATAGCGGCGGCACAAAAGTCGCAATCGGTTTGGGTTCCCGACGAGGTCCTCGTCAAACCGTCGAAAGGGACGGCCGATCGATTTGTTGGGCCGCTCGCCGAGAGAGTCGGCGCGTCGCTGCTCGAGACACTCGGCGATTCGGGTTGGATACGGGTGCGGATTCCGGAAGGGATGTCCGTGGAAGAGGCTTTGAAAAAGTTTCGGGAGACTGGCGAAATCGAGGCGGCACAGCCGAATTTTTATTATCGGCTGGATCTTACGCCGAACGATCCGCAGTTTCCTAACTCAGGTATGTACGGACTGACCAAGATCTCCGCCCCAGCCGCGTGGGACCTGACCACCGGCAGTCCGACTGTCGTCGTCGCCGACATCGATACCGGTTTGCGATACACGCACGAAGACCTCGCCGCCAACGCTTGGACGAATTCCGGTGAGATCCCGAACAACGGTGTTGACGACGATCTGAACGGTTACGTGGACGATTACTACGGGTACGACTTCCGCTACAACGATTCCGATCCGGCCGACGAGCACGGCCACGGGACCCATACGGCGGGAACGGTCGGAGCGGTCGGGAACAATGCGCTAGGCGTTGTCGGCGTCAATTGGCAGGTCAAGATCATGGCGATCAAGATCTACAGCGCCGCCGCAACCGATTCGACGTCGGCGATGCTTGTCAACGCGTACAATTACGTGAGGATCATGAAGGAACGCGGAGTGAACATTCGCGTCACGAACAACTCGTACGGCGACTGCCCCGAAGCTTGCGGTTATGATCAGGCGACGCGCGATGCGCTCGAGGCGCTTGGCAATGCGGGTGTACTTAACGTTTTCGCCGCCGGAAACAACGGACGGAACATCGACACCGGGGCGCCGCATTATCCCGGAAGCTACGATCTGCCGACGATCCTGTCCGTCGCTTCGTCGACTTCGACGGATGCGAAATCGGGCTTTTCGAATTGGGGCACGACGAGTGTTGATGTCGCGGCGCCGGGTTCGGGCATCCTGAGCACATACAACAACAGCAACATCAGCTATCAGAGTCTGAACGGAACTTCGATGGCGACTCCGCACGTGGCCGGGGCCGCGGCGCTGTTGTCCGCTTACAACCCGAATCTCTCGGCGGCGTCGATCAAGGCGACGCTGATGAATTCCTCCGACCCGCTGGCAACGTGGACAACGCTCGTCAAGGCAGGTGGTCGGCTAAACGTCGCAAACGCGCTCATTAATCAGACGGTTTGCACCTTTGACATAGCACAGACAGATCTCGATGTCCGGCTCAAAGGCGGCATTTTCACCATCGCCGTGACCGCCCCGCAGAATTGCGACTATGCGATCAAGAGCAATTCCCGTTGGATTTACGTTTCGAGTCCTGCGGTCCAAAGTTCGAACGGAACTGTGACGTTTCGGGTCGCGACCTCTCCGACGATCTCCAGAACCGGGACGATCACGATCGGAGGTCAAACGCTGACCGTCCATCAAGGGAGAAATTAGATTTTGAAAATTTAAGGGGATTTCCAACTTTATTTATAGTATTGGCGTCTAAAACGCTGAATCGATTCCGAACCAAGGCAACAGTTTGAATCTTGTTGCAACCTTTGAGGCAACATTGTATTATTTGACATTCTCGTGGAGCTGGCGATCAGGCTCGCCGCGTCCGTCGCTGGAAACAACAAACGAAGGAAAAACATGAAAAGCACTTTGACCAATTCAGGCAAATTTGGAGTTGTATTTGCCATTCTCGTTCTTTTTGTCGCGTCGGCGTCGGCGCAGTTGAGCCTGCGCAAAGCGCTCGACTTTGACGGCGATGGGAAGGCCGATTTTACTGTGTTCCGCCCGAGCACCAATGTTTGGTACGTCAACAAGTCGGCCGGCGGTTTCATTTTCCAGACCTTCGGTTTGGCGAACTCCGACTATATGGCGCCGGGCGATTACGACGGCGACGGCAAGGGAGACATTTCGGTTTGGCGCGACACGGACGGAGTCTGGTATCGCCTGAACAGCTCGGACGGTACGTTCACTGCGTTCCAGTTCGGACTTTCCGGCGATGAACCGGTTGCTCGCGACTACGATGGCGACGGCAAGACCGATTACGCGGTCGCGCGCCGCTCCAACGGTGCGATCATCTGGTACGTCTGGAGGAGTTCCGACAACGCGTTCCAAGCGGCTCAGTTCGGAATCGCGACCGACTACACCGCGTGCGGCGATTATGACGGCGACGGCAAATTCGACTTTGCGGTTCAGCGCCCGGGCGCAAACGCCGCGTCACAATCGACATTCTATGTTCTCAAGACCAGCGACGGCGGCCTGATGGTTCAGCCGTGGGGCCTGAGCAACGACCTCGTTGTTCCGGGTGATTACGACGGCGACGGCAAAACGGACTTCGCGGTTGTCCGCGAGGGCGCGACTCCGACTTCCGGACTCGTTTGGTATGTCCTGAAAAGTTCAGACGGCGGCTTTATCGCCCAGACCTACGGCATCACGGGATCGGATCTTAACACTCAGGGAGACTACGACGGCGACGGCAAGACCGATCTTGCGATCTGGCGTGATTCGGATGGAAGTTTCTATATTCTGCGCAGCTTGGACGGCGTCCTGAACGTTCAGCAGTGGGGGCTTGCGAGCGACTTCCCGGTCGCGGCATACGACACCCACTAAGTTGGCGATCGTTTGTTTGCAGATTGAGGTTGAAGGCCACGAGGTCTTCAACCTTTTTGTTTGCGGCTGAGGATATAGTAAATTTTCACTCAATGAACTTCGTCGAATTGGTCAAAAAGAGATTTCAGGAAAAGTCGGTGGTCGTCGTTGGCGACCTCGTCGCCGATCAGTTCCTTCGCGGAACGATCAGCCGCGTCTCGCGTGAGGCACCCGTGTTTATCCTGCGGCACGACGAGACCGAGACGCTCGCGGGCGGTGCCGCGAATGCGGCCACCAACATCGCGTCGCTCGGGGCGAAGGCGATTCTGATCGGAACGGTCGGCAACGACTCCAGCGGTCGCGATCTGATGCGTCGGCTTGACGAGTCGCGGGTCGATCGTTCACGGGTGATCGCAATCGAGGGACGGGCAACCACGACCAAGGTACGCGTCCTTGCCGGCCAGCACTACGCCGCGCGTCAGCAAGTGATTCGTATCGATTACGAGAATCAGGCTCCGCTCGATTCGGAAGTGTCGAACACCATCCGGCGCAGCCTCGAAAAGGCATGTCAGAACGCGGACGCGGTCATCATCTCCGATTATCATTACGGTGCCGCAGATACGGAAACCGGCCGCATCGCGATCGAAGCGGCCCACCGGCTCAGAATTCCGGTGATCGTCGATTCCCGATTCAGGCTTACGGATTTTCCGGGGGCGACGACCGCGACGCCGAACCAAGACGAGGTCGAACAGATCCTCGGCGCGGACTACTCCGAATCCGACTGCGCCGGTCTCTGCGAAAGGCTCGGATTCCAAGCGTTGCTCGTTACCCGCGGCAACCAGGGAATGCTCCTTGCCGAAAAGGGACTTGCCCCGCGGAGTCTGGACGCCGTTGGATCGAAAGAGCCCGTCGACGTCACCGGTGCCGGGGACACGGTGATCGCCGTCTATGCGCTTGGGCTCGCGTGCGGACTCAGTTTCGCGGACAGCGCGACGCTCGCCAATCATGCCGGCGGCATCGTCGTCATGAAGAAGGGAACGGCGTCGGTGACACCCGACGAGCTTCTTGGGTCGCTTAATTCGGGAGAACAATCGGCCGCCGTCTGATCGATGAACAAGTTCCACTCAGCCCCGATCCTGACACGCACGGACCTTATTGGGCGCGTCGATGAAGTGCGCCGTTCCGGATCCCGGATCGTACTCGCCAACGGCTGTTTCGACCTTTTCCACGTTGGTCACGTCCGCTATCTGAACGGGGCGCGCGAATTGGGTGACGTGCTCGTCGTCGGCGTCAATTCCGACCGGCAGGTCAAACGATTGAAAGGCGCGAACAGGCCCTTTATGCCCGAAAACGAACGCGCAGAGATCGTCGCCGCGTTCAGGGCAGTCGATTTTGTCACGGTTTTCGACGAGCCCACGGTCACCGAACTCTTGCTCGCACTGAAACCGGACATTCATGCAAAAGGGACCGACTACACTGTCGACACGGTCCCCGAGCGGGAGATCGTCCGCGGATACGGCGGACGTGTCGCGATCGTCGGCGATCCGAAAGACCATTCCTCGACCGAGTTGATCGAAACGGTTTCGGGAAAGAACGCCTGATCCGCACCTTCCCTATATGTGGACTTCGAGAACCAAGCAAGACCTGATCATTGAGGTTTGGGAGAAACTCGACTGCGAGAGCGTCGGCGCGACCGAGATCGAGGCTATCGAATCGGCGGTCGAAGCGAGATTCGGCAATGGCGCAGTCGAATCTCCAATGGCGATCGCGCGTCTGCTCGCCGACGAAGGCGCGGAACTGCGTCATGCCGAGATCCTCGCCTTGTTTGTAAGGCGCATGACATCCGCGCCGCACATCGAAGCCATCCGCTCGATTCCGCAGATCACGGACCTCCGGACTGCGATGGCCGCGCTGGATTACATTTCGCGTACACGACAGCGGTTCGTCACCGCGAAAGACCGGATCGCGCTCCAACATTTGAACGCCGAACTCGTCGCCCTTCGTGAGCGATTGTCAGCGACGGCGGCAAATCCGCGTGCACCGTCCTCGATTCGGTCCGAGTTTCTTGAGATCGCCGAATGGCTGTCGATCTTTATTCAGTCGCCGGAGATCTACGACCGCTGGATCAAGCTGCGGCTCGATTCAGCTGACTTCAAGTCGCGGTTCCCGGATTTTGACGGGAACAAAACGATATGATCCGACGATTTTTCGCAAGCCCAGACATGATCGTCGATGGACGCGTGGTGCTCGACGCCCCGGAAACACGCCATTTGCGCGACGTCCTGCGTCTTACCGTCCGCGACGAGGTCGCGCTTTTCGACGGCGCGGGCAACGAGTACTCTGCCCGGATCACCGAGATCTCAAAACGGCAGACGATCATCACGATCACCGAAAAGATCGAATCACCAATTCCCGAATCGCCGTTGGAG
>JAKQII010000008.1 GCA_029557535.1 Acidobacteriota bacterium | reverse complement strand
CGGCGACACCGAAATTGCGTCCGAGGTCCTGTCGCTCCTTGACGCACACGTCGGGGCATCGGATTTCATCGAGAATCCGGCGAGTTCGTCGGTGACGGATTTCGTCGAAAAAACCAGGAATTCTCGTGTCGGCCAGATACTCGGATCGTATCGGATCGAACGCGAGATCGGAAAGGGCGGAATGGGCGCGGTCTTTCTGGCCTCCCGGGCCGACGCGGAATTCGAGAAAAAGGTCGCGGTCAAGCTCATTAAGCGCGGCTTTGACACCGACGAGATAATCCGGCGTTTTCGCCACGAGCGCCAGATCCTGGCAACGCTCGAGCATCCATTCATTGCGCGTTTGATCGACGGCGGCGCGACCGACGACGGACTTCCTTATCTCGTGATGGATTATGTCCGCGGCCGGACGTTGACGCGTTTTGCGAACGAAAGTGAACTTTCGATAAAAGGACGTCTCGAGCTGTTCATGAAGGTCTGCTCGGCCGTTGCGTACGCGCACAAGAAACTGATCGTCCATCGCGATCTTAAACCGTCGAACATTATCGTTCTCGACGACGGTTCGCCGAGGCTTTTGGACTTCGGAATCGCGAAGCTCATCGTGGCCGATGAATCAACATTGAATGCCGATCCGACGTCCACGCTCACACGCGCGATGACGCCCGAATACGCGTCGCCGGAACAGGTAAGCGGACAACCAGTTTCAACTTCGAGCGATATTTACTCGCTCGGGGTGATACTCTACGAACTTCTGACCGGCTATCGACCTTTTCAAGTCAAAAGCAAGCGCGCCAACGAAATCGTCCGCATCATCACCGACACTTCGCCGACAAAACCCTCTTCGATCTGCAGATCGCAGGGGGTCAAGGTTACTGTGCGCAATCCGCAGCATCTGGCGAAGGAACTGCGCGGCGATCTCGACAACATCATCCTGACGGCGATCCGCAAGGAACCGGAACGCCGGTATTCGTCCGTCGAACAGTTTGCGGAGGATATCCGCCGGTTTCTTGCCGGTCTTCCGGTAATCGCTCAGGAAGACACGTTCTCGTACCGCGCGTCGAAATTCGTCAGGCGCAACAAGGCGGGCGTCGCGGCGGGGATCGGAGTGGGCGTGTCGTTGATCGCCGGGATAATCGCCTCGTCCAGACAAGCGAAGATCGCGTCGAAGCAGCGCGATCGCGCGCGACGCGAGGCCCGGAAAGCCGAAATGGTCAATGAGTTCCTGCAACGAATGCTCGCGTCGGCCGACCCGCGGGTGGTCGGGAAAGACGTCAAGGTAATTGAAGTGCTGGAGATCGCGGCTCGGAGCCTCGAGAGTGATTTTGCCAATCAGCCCGACATCGCCGCCCGCCTCGAACTGACTCTCGGACGGACGTACCTCAGCCTCGGCCAGCTTGAGTCCGCCGAAAAGCACCTTCGGTTTGCGCTCCGCCTTTGCCGCGAGGCATTTCCGAAGCGGAGCGTTCAAATGGCAAGAACTGTTGGCGCGATCGGGAGGCTACTTCAGCAGAAGGGCGACATAAAAAACGCTGAGCCGGCCTTTGAGGAAGCCCTTGCGACCCTGCGATCGATCCACCCCGGCACTCTCGACGAAGCAGATCTTCTCAACGAATTCGGCTATCTCGTCGCGCTCAAGGGCGATCTCGATCGGGCGTTGAAACTGCACCGCGACGAACTCGATATTAAACGACGATCGACCGGCGAAGATAGTGTCGAGGTCGCGAAAAGCCTCGAGAAGATCGGCGGCGTGTTGATCTCGATGGGACGCAACGGCGACGGTGAACCGATGTTGCGGCGGTCGCTGCAGATCTTTCAAAAGGTCCACGGCCCCGAACATCCGGACATCGCATTGTCGATGATAAACCTGGCCGGCGCGATCATCGAAACAAGGCCGGCCGAAGCCGAAGCGCTCTGCCGGGAGTCGCTGTCGATGCGCCGCAAGCTGCTCGGCGAGGATCACGTCGACGTCGTCTGGTCGCTTTACAATCTGGCCTACGTGCTGATCAACTGCGGTGATCCCGAGGGTTCGAGGCGTTTTATGCTCGAGGCGCTCGGCAAACGCGGTGTCAATCTCCCCGACGACAATCCCGTTGTTAGCAGCTGTCTTCTTTTGTTGGGGCGGTGTCAAATCGAGACCGGAGATCCTCGCGGGGCCCTGGAGATATTCCGCGAATGTCTGGCTTTGCGGACAAAGACCCTTCCGAAAGACCATTGGCTCCTTTCGTCGACGCGCAGCTTCATCGGCGAATGCCTGTTCAAGCTCGGCGAAACCGAAGCCGGAGCGCACCATATTCGCGAAAGTTACGCCACGATTCGGGCGAAACTCGGCAACGATCATGTCCAGGTCAGGCAATTGGCGGAACGGATGCGCAAACTTGGCGTGACATTCTAAACTATTGACATATTATCGGCAGGTTCTTATGCTGAGTTTGTGTTGTTGAAGCGTCTGACAGCATTGCTTTTCATCATCTTTCTGGCCGGACAAGTCTGGGCCGGCGTTTGCGGCTGCATGCAAACCGGGATGAAAGGCATGGCGTGCTGCAAACACAAGAAGGCGAAGGACGACTCGATGCGCCGCACAAACTGTTGTGACCGGGCGTGCGGAATGCGCACCTCGGACCAACAGCCGAGAACTTTCGGCGATGTCAGCTTTCACGTTCAACCAAAAGCGTCGTTACCTGAGGCCAAGATCGACTTCCGTCCG
>JAKQII010000382.1 GCA_029557535.1 Acidobacteriota bacterium | reverse complement strand
CAGCGGCGGCGCGCAGCGCCGTCCGCTGCATGCTTTTGTTAGGCGACCCTACCAGAGATGCCACCACCGCTTCTTCTCCTGAGGAGGCATCTTCTCGGGATACCACCAGTCTTTGATTTCATGGACATACGCTTTCCCCCGGTCGTCGGTGACGCGAACGGTGCAGGTGAAGGGCGACTCCAGGAAACGCGCAGCGGCAACTGGTCTCCGAATCGTCGGGTCCACCGTAACAATTAGCTCCGCTGCTGTCACGAAGTCAACCGACGAGTTTGAGCGGCGAACTATGTCAGGAAACCACTCGACGTACCGAGCCACAGAGTCTCGGACCTCGGGCACCAAGAGTGCGGATGCGTCGGTCGCGCCACTCAGGAGGTCGACGCGAAAATACGTAGCACCCGTTGACCATGCCGCATGTACGATGTGACCCATGACGTAGTCGTCCCCGCGATAGTTCATGAGGCTCGTGAACGACTGCGCAAGGCTCGCAACCACGCTCTTCAGGGTCTTGTGGCTCGGCATGCTTAGTTCGCCTAACGTCTGAAATCACGCGGTTGCGGCCAAGTGACTTCCCATCAGAAAACGCGCGATCCGCAACTCGCGTGCATTTCTTTGTTCTGTGCCGAGTGCAGCGAGTTAGGGTTGCTTCACTGCCTGAAGCACGACAGCTTCTTCATCAATTCGCGTCAGGTCATTGTCGTGAAAATCAACCTGTTTGCTGAGTTGCCATTCCGAACTAACGGAGTAGCCAAGATACCATCCCCAGTATTTGTCAGGAGGACAGGGCGTATACCCCATGATCGCACCCCTGCCGTTTTGTTTTGAATTACCTGTGAACCAGAACAGCGCTGTTTCTGGAATAGTCTGACGTACGCGATTCACAAGGTTGTCGCGTGACGGCTTCGATCGATGAATCTGTTTTCCGGTTCCATCGTAAACGTATATACCGTCCCGAATTTTGGTAAATCTGGATTGAGCCGTGATTCGATTGGGAACAAATGGTGGAATGACGACATTGCTACGATCCCATACGCCCAACGCGCCCAAAGCCTTTCCAGAAAACTGCAGCCACTTGTCGCCAAACCAGTTGTCGACGCGATGCACTTGTATGTGCTCTGGAGAGTACATTGCAGCAACGCCACGCACGACTCGATCAACGCGAGCAAGGAACTGGACGTCGTCATCCGTAAAAGCTGGCAGTTCGAGAATCATAGGCACAGAACGTCCCGGCTCACCGACGCCGGGCCAATGATGTCCGAGTGTCAACTGAGACGCGATCCCGGCGTTCGGTGCAGCCGGTTTGTTCGGCGCGAGATTGTCAGCGGATTGGTTGCAGGGACCACTCATAAGTCTTGTAGTTCATCGAGAACATCATCGAACCTTGCTGGCAGATTTCGCCGTGCATAGTGTGCGGTATCACCCGCTCGTGCTTTATGCCGCCCGTCTGCTCCTCCCAATACACGAGAAAGCGATCTTCCGTCCCCGCAGTGAAATCCACGCCGACGTATCCGCCGACTTGCGGATTGTACATCAGTGGCTGGACATGCGTCTTGCGACCTTTGTATCGCCAAAGCAACTCTCCATGCAAGCTGTAGCAACGGATCCCGGCCTTGGCCCCGTCCGATCGCGTGGCCGCGACTTCGGAAATTGCAACAGTGTCCGGTGACCAAGCTACGTCCAAAACAGCAAAACTCTCTCGGGGCACGGCCCAAAGCCTCTCGCCTGCGCCATTCCGAAGGACAAAGGACTTGCTGTCTCCAAACAAAACTAAACCCGTGAATGGGCTGGCAGCCACATCCTTCACGCCCCTGAAGCTCTCCAATGTCCGACCTGTCCGCGGGTCAATTCGCAATGCGCTCTTGCCGTCAAAATACCCAAAGAGGCTGTTAAGCTCAGGCGAAAACGTCAGGCCATAGAACCGCCTCAGGTCCTCACGTTTCCATACAAGGTCACCAGTCCGAATATCGAAACAAGCAAGTGCCCAGGCATAGTAGCTGCCCACCAGGCACAATTGGTCGTCAGCAGATATGGCGACACTAACGCCACCCGAATCCTTGTAGGTAAAAAGGTCTCTGACAAACGCGCGGTCCGAAATACTGAATAGGCGCACCCAACCGCCCCAAGAAACGACGGCGCAATAACGTGAGCCGTACCAAGCATCCACCCGGTTCACCGAATCTTTGGAGAAGTCAGGTGCAACTTGCCGTGATCGCTCTTTCGAGTGCGTCATGATAGCCGCAAATTCGCCGAACGCTCCGGCTCACCGACGCCGGGCCAATGATGTCTGATCGTCAACTGAGACGCGATCCCGGCGTTCGGTGCAGCCGGCTTGTTCGGCGTTCCGTCGCACCCAGTCAACACTCACCGCACTCAGCAACTGCGAAGGATCAAACTCAAATCCGAACGCAACTGAATGCCAAGGCCGAGAATTCTCGCGCTGCACTTCGTATCCCGTAAATCCCTCGACTGCCATGTGACCGCGAGAATCGACCGAGCGAATCACGATCCGAAGCTCATTCGGTGAAACCGACTCCAACACCGCCTCTCCTCGCCGATCGTGCTCCAGAGCAACCAATGAGTGGCAGAATGACCGGAGCGCCTCAGCAAGCACCCAGAGGTCGTTGTGCCCCGTGAATCCACCGGACGACACTCGAACAGTGAAATAGGCGTCGCCCCGCGATGCCAAGTCAGCCGTCTCTTGCGTCGCAAGCTCGATCTCAAGGAAGTCGTCGTGGTTCTCGAATCGCAACAGAGCTACTGCGCCGAACTACTTGTTATCCGGAACGTTCCGGATAATACTCGGATTCCGCGTGTTATGCGGAGGTTGGTGTCGTGCGGCAGGAATCGTCTTGCCGCGGATCAATTTGGTTTGATACTATCGCAACAACTCAATCTCAGCAATAGATTCATTGTCTTCACGGAGGACTGACTTTGATCCTCCCTTCACCGAAATAGTTATAACGAAACCGAAACTGCTCGATCAGGTGCAGAACCTGATCAGGACCCGTCACCTCAGTTGCAGCACGGACAAACCCTACGTCTATTACATCCGGGATCTCATCCTCTTTCACGGAAAGCGGCACCCGGTCGAAATGGGGGTCGGCGAGATCCGAGATTATCTGACTCATTTCGCGAAGAACCGGAAGGTCCGCAAAATAGGAGTAAAAATGAAACACATTCTGGTTTCTTTTTTGCTTCGTTTTCGTGGGCTGCGGCAGCCCAAAATCGCCGTCAGCCGAGCAGATTATGGCTGCTTTGGATAGCGCCACAGCTGCTCATCACCGACGCCGATTCGGTAGTTCACAAGAACCGATTTGTAGTGGTGTTCACGAAGGTCGGAGGTCAGTGGAAGCTCCAAGTGGATTCATGGAATCCTCCGAGCTGATTTTTGATTTGCGATTTTCGATTTGCGATTTGCGATTGCTCGAACCGACATCGCACTTTTGACAGCAAACATCTTGTGTCTTCGGCACGATGCGTCGGTCGACCAATCGCAAATCGCAAATTGAAAATCGCAAATCCTAGACGACCTTGATCCCCAACTCATCGAGCTGGTGCGGATCGACGTTGCCGGGAGAATCCATCATCAAGTCCTGAGCTGAGGCGGTTTTCGGGAACGCCATCACGTCGCGGATATTTTCGGTTCCGCAAAGGATCATGCAGGTGCGCTCGATACCGGCCGCGAAACCGCCGTGCGGAGGCGTGCCGAACTCGAGAGCGTCGAGGAAAAACCCGAACCGCTCCCGGGCGGTTTCAGGCGTCAGCCCGAGCGCCTTGAAGTTTAGTGCCTGGATCTCTTTCTGATGAATCCGGATCGAACCGCCGGCGCATTCGTAGCCGTTGATCACCGCATCGTACGCCTTCGCGCGGACATTCCCAAGGAGATGATGCTGCGATTCGTCCTCGATCGCGATCCGGAACATCTCGAGATCTTCGTCCATCGGCGACGTGAACGGGTGATGTGCCGCCATGTAGTGGCCCGATTCCTCGTCGAGTTCGAACATCGGAAACTCGGTCACGAGCAGCGGTTTGTAAGCGGTCCGGTCGATAAGGTTCTCCCGCTTCGCGACCTCGATCCGCAGCGCGCCGAGCGACGCCGCAACTACCGGTTTTCTGCCGGCGATGATCAGCACCGCGTCGCCTTTTTCTGCTCCGGCCGCGTTTGCGAGTTCCCCGATCTTCTCCTCGCCGAGAACTTTCAAAAGCGAAGACGTCGTCTCAGCCTCGCCGATTTTGATCCACGCCAACGCGCCCGCACCGTAACGCTTCGCGAACTCCTGAAGCTCGTCGAGCTGTTTGCGCGAATAATCGGCCTTGCCCTTGACCGTGATCGCCTTGATCTCGCCGCCGGCTTCGATCACCGAAGCGAAGGGCGCGAAGTCGGTTCCGGCCAGGTTGGCGGTGAGATCCTGAAGTTCCATTTCGAAACGCAGATCCGGCTTGTCCGATCCGTAACGGCGCATCGCCTCGGCGTAGGTCATGCGCGGCCACTGCGCCGGAAGTTCGACGCCGATCAGACGCAGGACCGAGTTGAACATGCCTTCGATGACGCGGAAAACCATTTCCTGATTCGCGAATGACATCTCGACGTCGAGCTGCGTGAACTCGGGCTGACGGTCGGCCCGCAGGTCCTCGTCGCGGAAACAGCGTGCGATCTGGTAATACTTGTCGAGACCCGCGATCATGCAGATCTGTTTGAGGATCTGCGGCGACTGCGGCAGCGCGAAGAACTTGCCCGAATGGATGCGCGACGGAACGATGAAGTCGCGCGCGCCTTCGGGCGTCGATTTCAGCAAGATCGGCGTTTCGATCTCGGTGAACCCGAGTCCGTCCATGAAGGTCCGGATCTCGCGAACGGCTTTCGCGCGCATGCGGATGTTGTGCTGCAGCGTCGGACGGCGCAGATCGAGGTAGCGATACTTCAATCGCAGATCTTCCGAAGCGAGGTTCTGCGATCCCGCCTTTTCGAGTTCGAACGGCAGGGTCTTTGCGTCATTCAGGATCAGAATTTCGTGAACGTGAATCTCGATGTCGCCGGTCGCGAGCTTCTTGTTATGCGTTCCTTCGGCGCGCGAGAACACTTCGCCCGTGACCGCCACGACGTATTCGCCGCGCACGATCTTCGCCTTCTCGTGTGCGACAAGGTCCGTCTCTTCGCTGATGACGATCTGCGTAATGCCTTCGCGGTCGCGAAGATCAATGAAGGTCAGCACGCCGAAGTCGCGCTTTTTCGCGACCCAGCCCATCAAGACGACCTTTTCGCCGACGTTCGACTCGCGCAGTTCACCGCACGTGTGGGTTCTTTCGAGATTTCCTAAACGATCGAGCATATTGGTAAAAACCGCTCTAAATGTCAGAACCGGGAGCGGAAGCGACCGGCAAATGCATGCGGGAGTCTCCGAACATGGAACGCCGGGATTGAACCGCCATCTTCTCTCGGGTTAGCTAATAGCTGAAAGCAGATATTCGTCTCCGATGGAACTCCAAACAAAACAAAAACGCCTTTCGATTCTTGACGCAAACGAAAGGCGGAACGCTAGCAAATTAACGCTCTCGCCAATCAATTATCGTCGCTATTGAACCGAACTGCGTTCATAAAATATCAATCGAGATGATACAGGAACGGAATCTGGATTGGCAACTTGATTTGCAATTTGCGATCATCGCTCGGCCCGAGCCTCTACCGTCTACCGTCTACCGTCTACCGTCTACTCAAAAATAGAATCGGGCGAAATAGTAGAGTATCGGAGCGTTGAACAGAAGGCTGTCGAGTCGGTCGAGCAATCCGCCGTGGCCCGGCAGGATGTTCGCGGCGTCCTTGGCGCCGGAGCCGCGTTTGATCGCGCTTTCGGCAAGATCGCCGAACAGCCCGACGACGCTCATCGCGCAGCCAAGCGGGATCGAGATCGCGAACGGCAGCTCGGGGAAAAAAGTCGCCGACGCCGCGGCCGCGAAACCGCCGCTCATAAGCAGTCCGCCGACAACGCCTTCCCATGTCTTACCGGGCGAAACCTTCGGCGCGAGTTTGTGCTTCCCGAAATTCTTTCCGACGTAGTACGCGCCGGTATCGGCTCCCATCACGATCAGAAAAAAGAACCCGAGGAGTTTGGACGAAAGGTGCGGAACGATCGACTCGGTGAATCCGACGCGCATCGCGACGATGAATCCGCCGAGGAACGCGACATACATCACACCGAGGATCGTCACGCCGACGCCGGTCAGCATCTTCGAAAAGTCGACAGTGAACCTGGACGTCTGGGTGATAAGAACTAGGATCATGAACCCGATCAAGGTCATGACCAGCATGTCGGGCATTTTCGCCGGCGCGTCAAAGAAATACGCGGTGAACAGCGCGGCCGCGCCAAGATAGGCGACCGAAGCGTCAGCCTTGAGCTCGAGCTTTTTCGTCAGCGTGAAGAACTCGAAAAGTCCCGCGCCGAGCGCGAGCGCCGCGATCACGATGAACAGCCACGAAGCCGCCGGAACGGTCGGAAGCAGATACGGCAGGATGATCGACAGGATCAATACCGGAAGCGCGATGATGGCTGTTATGACTCGTGAATTCATATTCATTTGCGATTTTCAATTTGCAATTTGCAATTGGAACTCGCCCCTTGCGGATGCCACGAAATCAGTACGGCGTTAACTTCGCGGGCAATCGCAAATCGAAAATCGCAAATCGCAAATCAAATCGCCCCAAATCGTCGATCGCGTTTTTGGAAATCGACGATCGCGCGAAATATCTCGGCGCGACGGAAATCCGGGAAAAGAGTCGGCGTTACGTAAATTTCGCTGTACGCCAGCTGCCAGAGCAAAAAGTTTGAAATGCGGAATTCGCCGCTCGTGCGGACGAGAAGGTCCACTTCCGGCAACCCGTAGGTATACAAATGTCGCTCGATTTCCGCCTCGGTCAGCTCGTCGAGGGAATCACCGCGTGCCAAGACTTCCTTCGCCGCTCTTTTCGTCGCTTCCGTGATCTCGGCGCGGCCGCCGTAGTTGAGCGCGACGTTCAGGATCGTTCCCGTGTTCGCGGCCGTCTTCAGTTCCGCGGCCTTGAGCGCTTTTTGGATCTCCGGCGCCAGTCCGTCGATATTCCCGATCGCACGGAATCGAATATTGTTCTTGTGAACCGACGAAAGTTCTTTCTTCAGATAGAGCTGAAGCATCTGCATCAGTCCCGAGACCTCGTCCTCGGGACGCTTCCAGTTCTCAGTCGAAAATGCGTAGAGCGTCACCGCCTTGATCTCGAGGCGGGCACAGGTGTCGAGGATCGCACGGACCGATTCGGCGCCTTCACGATGGCCGAACAGACGCGGCTTTCCGCGCATCTTCGCCCACCGGCCGTTGCCGTCCATGATGATCGCGATGTGCCGCGGCAATCGTTCAGGATCGATCTGATCCAAAAGATCGGCCTCGATCGAACCGGATTTTACGACCTTCGCGAAATTCTTATGCATCGTAAGTAACGTCGGCGATCCCGACGACTGAAACATTTCTCTCATCGACATCAACGATCGCCGACGTGTTGATCGGACCGTAGATGTGCGGGTAGATCTCGCCCGCGGTCGACGTCTCGGCGACAAGTTCCGACGTCAGCAGATGGGGGTTGATGTGAAGCACCAAAACGCGGCGCGCGTCCTTGTAATAGCGCAAAATGACGTCATCGAGCTGGTTTCGGTAACTGCAGTGGATGAAACCTTCGCTCCGGAGGCTCTCAGCTTCGTATTCGGGCTCGTCTTTGAATTTCTCCCAAACTTCGGGCAGGACGATGTGGTAGATCAGCATTCTTCGTCTCGCGCTTTGGCAACTGCGTTATGAAGTTCAATAAACCTATTACGGATGGACGGATCCAAATGGAAAGCAAAATCGGATCCAAGCTTTTTCAGTTTTATGATCTCCTGCACATCCGCAAGGTCTTTCAATCTGTCCGCTGCCGAAATTCCCGAAGCCAGTTTCAAATCGACGAGCTTTTCCAACGACAGCGTCCGTATCCCGTCAATTTCAAAATCGACGTCTTTCGGATCCGGGAAAGCAACCGCTTTGGGTAATCCGTCGCCCGGAAACTCGCCGGCGATAAAAACTTCAACCCGGACGTTCCCTTCGGTTGTCCGGAGTTTCTTCCGCGCGCCCTCGAAGGCAGGTCGATAGCCCTTCCCAACCAATTTGTTGACGAACTTCTCCAAACCCTCCTTCGAGAGAATTAGATCAATATCTTCGGTAAAACGATGATATCCATGGAAGTTCAGCGCTACGGCACCGATCAGACAATAATCGATCTGCTGTCGCTCAAGATCCCGTGCGACGCGACGCAGTGTCGAATTCAAAACCCCCTTTCCCATAAAAAAACGGAGCCCTTCATCGTACGCCAGGACCGGCGACTGAAGGATGTACTGAAAATCAGAACTCATTCGTAATAGACCTTTACGAGCGTCAACCCGTGAGCCGGAGCGGTCGCGCCCGCCAAATTCCTGTCGCCGCCGACGACTGCGGTTTGAATTGTATCAAAATCCTTTTCGCCGCGCCCGACCTCGAGCAGCGTCCCGACGATCGATCTGACCATGTAGCGCAGGAACCCGTCGCCACGGATCGTGAATTCGATCAGCGAAGCCCCGGCACGCGCGTCCCATCTCGATTCGACGTTGAACTCCTGAACAGTCCTGACCCGGTGCTCGGCGTCCGAATTAGCGGCCGAGAACGCGGTCCAGTCGTGTTTTCCAAGAAAAAGGCGGGCGGCGTCGTTCATCCGCGCGACATCGAGCGGACGCGACTCGTGATGAGCGTAACGCGACCAGAACGGCGACATGACCGGCGCATTTACGACACGATAAACATAAGTCTTCCCTTTCGCCGAGAAACGGGCATGAAATTCTTCGGGGGCCTTCTCGACGTTCATGATCCGGACGTCGCCCCAGAGATTCCCGTTGATCGCCGCGCGGAGTTTCTCCGATGTGAACGGTTTCGACAATTTGACCGATGCGATCTGGGCTTCTGCGTGGACGCCCGAATCAGTGCGGCCCGATCCGGCAACATGTACTTCCGCACCTTCGAGCAGCGAGATCACGCGTTGCAACTCGCCCTGGACCGTGCGTTCGTTGTCCTGCACCTGCCAGCCGCAGAAGTCGGTGCCGTCGTATTGGATCGTTAGCTTGAAATTCATGAGACTGAATCACGGAAGCGCCGCCGATCTGCTGCCGGGCTTGATCGCTTCCAGACCCTGAGCGCATAACGGGCATTCGTCCGGCGAATAACTCGGCACGTCCATTTCGACAAGCGCGATCCGCTGAACGCCGACGTCCGCCCGGCCATTCGACCGATCGATGATCGAGGCCGCGGCCGCGACGATGCCTCCGTTTTCCTCGAGCGCAGCGATGCACTCGCGGGTCGATCCGCCTGTCGTGATCACGTCCTCGACGACCAGAATTCGCTCGCCGGGCTTCAATGAAAATCCCCGCCGCAATGTCATTTCGCCATTCTGGCGCTCCGTCCAGATAAACCGGACGTTGAGCGCTTCGGCGACCGCGTAGCCGATGACGAGCCCGCCGATCGCCGGCGACGCAACCGTAGTGACGGCTGAATTTACGAACCTTTCGGCGATCGCTCTTCCGAACTTCGCCGCATCGGCCGGATACTGCAGCGCCAAGGCGCACTGAAGGTAATTCGGGCTGTGACGACCGCTCGAGAGCACGAAATGTCCCTCAAGCAGAGCGTCGGTCGCGCGAAAGTGTTCGAGGATCTGTTCCGGGTTCATCCCTAACATTAGAGTCTCGGCAACCGATAATTGCAAGCACTACCGAGCATTTGCGGATTCGTTTTTTCCCTGTAAAATCGTGAGGAATGTCGCCTTTTCCTAACTTAGTTTCGGAGTCCATCCTGATCAGCGAGACAATCCAGCTCTTGAAGTCGTACGGCGGCAGCGCGAGCGCGGTAATGGTTGTCGATTATGTGATGAAGATCCGGCGTCCGCCACCGGATCTGGCGAAACTGCTCGTCGCCGATATCGTTTCAGGCGACCCGCGCCTGCGACTGAATGAAGATTCGGTTGAACTCGTTAGTCATTCGGTCGTCAGCGCAAAACTCGCCGAAACCGACTTTGTCGTATTCGACCTTGAAACGACAGGCGCCAAATGTCCGCCGTGCAGGATCACGGAGATCGGCGCTTTCCGCGTCAGCAATGGACGGATCGTCGACGAATTCCATACTTTGGTTAATCCCGAATCCCCGATCCCCGCTTTTATCACGCAGCTCACGGGTATTTCAGACGCGATGGTCGCCGACGCCCCTCGTTTTTCGGAAGTTTCAGACAACCTGCTCGATTTTATCGGCCACTCGGTACTTGTCGCCCACAACGCAAATTTCGACATGCGGTTCCTGAACTTCGAGGTCTCGCGCGTTTACGGCAATTATCGGGTCGGGAACGATCACCTTTGTACGGTCCAGCTTTCACGCAAGCTTCTGCCCGGGATTCCGAACCACCGGCTCAAGACCGTCGCCGAGCATTACGAGATCCGGCTCGACAACCATCACCGGGCGAAGGACGACGCGCACGCAACGGCGGAGATCTTCGTCAATCTGCTCGCGGAACTTGAGCGGCACGGCGTCTCTGACGTCGACGGCGCCCGTCGGTTCCGTTCGACACGAAAGGCCCTGTTTGGGAATTGAATCTTGAACGTCGATCTTCGACATCTGATCTAACACATCTTAGACCTTTGATCTTAGACCAGCTTCAATTTCTGAATTTTTGAATCTTGATTTTTTGTTTTTGAACTTTTGCTTTTTACTTTTTATGGTTCAGCCCGTTAATCAACAGAATCTCGATATCCGGTCGACGCCGCGCGAGGAAATGAATCTTTATCCGCTTGATACGTTTTCTTATGAGTTTGCCGGCCGCGAGATCTGGATCGACTTTGAGATCCCCGAATTTACGGCGATCTGCCCGTTCTCCGATTTTCCGGATTTCGCCACGATCCGTCTCAAATACGTACCGAACGAGCGCTGCATCGAGCTCAAAAGCCTGAAACTCTACATCAACTCATTTCGCGAGGTTAAAGTCTTTCACGAACATGTCGTCAACATCATAATCGAAGACTTCGTGCGTGCGTGCGATCCGCTCCGAATCGAACTTGAAGGCGATTTCAATGTCCGCGGGAATATTAAAACGGTTGTTCGGGCAAGTTATGTCCGGCCTTCTGATCAGTGATCGGATTTGACGGCAACGACGGGTTGGATCCGGCGGTGGATCCGGCAGGCCGTTTCGACCAGTTCTTCGAGTTTGATCTCAAACACGCTTTCGCCTTCGAAGCCGGCGTTCGAAATTTCCGAAACGATCAGGAAACGAGCTTTCTCGAGGTAATTCTGCTCGCGGAACGACAGTTTCTTTTCGCGGCTCAGGAATGTAAGTTTCTTGAGGACGTCGGCGGCATCGAAAACGTCTCCGGACTGAAGTTTCTCGCCGAACTCCCTTGAACGGATCTTCCAATCGCTTGAGATCAGTTCAAAATCCGCGCCAAGGTACTCGAGCAGAACTTCAAACTGCATCGACGAGATCACCGGGCGGATCCCGACCGCGGCCGCGTTTTCCATCGGAACGAAGATCGTCGAGTTGTCACTGAGAACACGCAAAGCATAAACGTGAAGCGTCGAGGTTCCGATCTGCTTTTTCTCGATGTGCTCCACCAGGCACACACCCTGATTTGGATACGTGACCATTTGACCTATCGCCAGATCACCCGACTTTGCTTCAGTTTTTGCCGCCATATCTTCGATGCCCAATACCACAGCGGGCCAGCTGTCGAGATGCAAAACTGATGAGATTGGCGTGATTATATCATGGTTCGGTGGAAACGGGAATAGGTTCTGAGTTTCGGGGCAGTTCGATGATGAAGCTCGCGCCGTTTCCCGGCGCAGAATTGGCGTGGATCTCGCCGCCGTGAAGTCGCGCAAGATGTTTGACGATCGCCAGTCCGAGGCCGGTTCCGCCGATTTCGCGCGAACGGGCACGGTCGGTTCTGTAGAATCGCTCGAAGATCCGCTGAAGATGGTCGGACGAGATACCTTCGCCGGTATCCGATACGGTGATCGCGTCCTTGTCCGTCAGGGCGTCCAGTTTGACCGTGACGGCGCCGTTCGGAACATTGAACTTGATCGCATTGTCGACAAGGTTCGTCAGCATCTGCTCAAGCCGGATCGGATCCGCCGTTACCGTTGCCGCAGGCACCACATTGTTGTTGAGTGCAACTCCGTGTTCGACGGCCTTGTTCGAAAGGTTCATGAAAACCTCTGCGACCAATCGCTCGAGATCAACTTCGCGACGGTCGATCGACACGCGGCCGCTTTCGATAGTCGATAGCTCCAGAATATCGTCGATCAGCGCGTGCATCCGTTCGGCATTACGGCGGATGACGCCGAGGAAGTGCAGGTTGTTCTCCTGATCGTTGATGGCGCCGTCTTCAAGCGTCTCGACAAACGCGAGGATCGATGTCAGCGGGGTCCGCAATTCGTGGGAAATATTCGAGAGGAACTCCTGCCGGACGGTCTCAAGACGCTGGATATTGGTGACGTCGTAAAAGATCCCGATCGCGCCGCGCTCGCGTTCAAGCTCGACGGGCCCGATCCGAACCTTGAATTTGCGGTTCTCGGCGCCAACTATCTCGAATCCGACCTCCGAAGATTCCGATCGCTCAAGCGCACGCCTGAATGCGTCGTGGACACCGAGATCGCGGATCACTTCGGTCAGCCGTTTGCCTTCAAGCGGCCCGTCGTTTCGACCGAACGCATCGTACGCCGGCTGATTTGAAACCACGATCCGAGTATCTCCGGAAACGATGATCACGCCCTCGCGCATGGTTTCGAGAATGCGCTGGAGCACGACACGCGTCTGATCCGGTTCGGACGTCTTCCCCGCGAACAACGATTTCAGGAAATTCATTTGGTTCCGATGAAGCGATATCCGACCCCGACCACGGTTTCGATGCAATTTCCGCATTCGCCGAGCTTCTGCCGCAGGCGCCGGATATGGACGTCGAGCGTGCGAGTGTCGCCGAAATAGCTGTAACCCCAAACGCTGTCGAGCAATTGCTGCCGCGTCGCGACGCGTCCCGAGTTGCGAACGAGATGGACGAGCAGGGAGAATTCCTTGCGTGTCAGCTTGACCTCGTCTCCGCTGCACCCGACGCGCATGTCGGCCATATCGATGGTCAGGTTGCCGTCGTCATACTTTTCGAGCGCGGTGTCGCCGGTGCGCCGCAATACCGCTCGCACGCGTGCCACGACCTCCTTCACCGAAAACGGCTTGATGATGTAGTCGTCGGCGCCGAGGTCGAGTCCGGCGATCTTGTCGTTCTCGGAGGCCTTAGCAGTCAACATTATGATGGGCGTTTTCTCGGTGAGCGACTCGCGCCGAAGGCGTCGGCACAGTTCGAGTCCGCTCATTCCCGGAAGCATCAGATCGAGAATGATGATCGCCGGCGGGTTTTTCTCGTTCAGCGCAAGACGGAGCCCCTTCTCGCCGGATTCAGCGATCACCGGGAGAAATCCCTCGCGCCTGAAGTTGTACTGAAGGCCTTCGGCAATGTCGGAATCGTCTTCAACGATTAGGATTGAATGCATCTTGCGATTTTCGATTTGCGATTTTCGATTTGCGATTTTGGTCGATCCCCGAATGTCGAAAGATCCAAAATCCGCAATCCAAAATCCAAAATCGGCTCATTGGTGTTTGATGAACACCGCTTCCTTCATATAAACCGTGAGTTCACAGATGTCTTTAACGTAATCCGCGATTCGCTCAAGGTTCTTCGCGACAAACAAAAGTCGGGCCATTCTGCTCGATTTGGCGGCGTCGCGGGTCATCGAATCGAGCATCTCATTGACGAATCGTTCGTAGATCCGATCAATCTCCTGATCCATCGTGATCAACTCGCGCGCCTTTTCGGAATCATTCGCCGTGAACGCGTCAAGCGCCGATTGCAGCATCACGAGCGCACGCTCGGACATCTCCTGGACATCGCCTCCGAACGAAATCTCCGGTTCGTCGTTCAACTCAAGCGCGACCCGCGCAATGCTTGATGCATGATCGGCGATCCGTTCGAGGATCGGTGTGATCTTCGTTACCGTGACGACCAGTCGCAGCTCCCGTCCGACCGGCCGGCGCAGCGTCAGGACGTCGATACTTTGCCTGTCGATCTCAAGTTCGAGGCGATCGATCACGCTGTCGCGATCGATCACCTGTTCCGCGACGCCACTGTCGCGTCGTACCAATGCGTGAACCGCGCGCTGGATCGAAAGTTCCGCCTCGCCGCCCATCAGCAGGAGGCGGTCGCGCAAGATGTCGAGTTCGCGTTCCAAAAGTCTGCGTTGTTCCATCAAATATCGACTTTAGAACAAAAAGCCGGCAGAACCAAAGCATTTGCGCTTATGACGTTGACAGTATGACGGCGGCCTTAAGCGCGGATGAACGGAATATTAAATGAGTGTTAACAGTGGGCGGGGAATTAACGCGGATCGCGAACCGCGGCCGGTGCTTTCAGTGCGGCATGAGATCCTTCGGGCGAATGACGAATTCGAGCTTCCCGCACGCGGGAACGATGTCCGACCAGCGTTCGATCGCGAGAGCTATTTGCGATAGCGCGGCCGTCGGGATCTCATGTGACTCGCCGGTCAGTACTCGGACCAGGTCCGCGATCCCCGGATTGTGGCCGATCAGCAGTACCGAATCGAACGCGTCGTCGAATTCACCGATCAGACCGATCAAACGGATGACGCTCGCTTCGTAGATCCGATCGTCGTAAACGACGTCCGGCAAGCCGCCGATTTGCGAGACGAGCACGGCGGTTTGCTTTGTTCGCTTTGACGTAGAGCTGACAACCCGATCCGCGCGAATTTCGCGGTCGTGTATCAACTCTCCCAGGAATTTGGCTGATCGGATACCGCGCGAGTTCAGCGGTCGGTCAAAATCGGCGAGGTCCGGATCGTCCCAGCTCGATTTTGCATGGCGCAAAAGTAGCAGTGTTTTCACGGGGGCAGTTTGTAATTCGCTTCTGGAAATTGTTTAAGACCCGAGCATTGTACGGCGAACTGCGTGTTTCGACAAGCATTTTTATGGTTCGACCAAAACCGAATCAGCCGCGCGTGCTTTGGGCCGGCCGACGATCCTCATAAGTGTCTTGACTGCCTGCTTCGCTTCACGCTTTCGGCCATTTTTCAGAACGTCCGCAATCGAGATCATTCCGAGAAGTTCGCACCGTTCGCCGACGACCGGGAGTCGGCGAATTCGAATTTTCGCCATACGGTCGAGAACCGTTTCGATCGTGTCTTCCATGTCGCAACACTCAATCGGTTGAAACAGCATGTCGCGGGCCTTGATCTCCGACGGCCGCCGATTTTGTGACGCCGTCGCGATGGCGATATCGCGATCGGTCACGACTCCGACGACCCGACGCTCGGAGTCGACGACGGGGATGACGCCGCAATCCTTCTCCCACATTAGCGAAGCGGCCCTTGAGAGATCGTCGTCGAGCCCGCACGAGGCCACGTCAATCGTCATTATCTCGAACACTTTCATGGCTTTACCTCTCTGCTCGGATACCGTTTCCACTTCGGTGAACGCCGTCCGGCAACAACGTAATTTTCTTTTGCGGTGAACTTTATTATCATCGTTACGTCCATGAAAACGCAAACAATCGCCGCCATCGATATCGGTTCGAACTCCCTCAAACTTGCGATCCTGCAGGCGGCCGCCAGCGACTCGTTCACAATCGTCGTTCAGGAACGCGAGCGTGTGCGTTTGGGACACGAAACCCTGCGAAGCCACAGACTTTCGGACGAAGCGATCGATCTTTCGGCGGCCGCCATCGCCAAGTTCAAGCTGATCGCCGACGGGCGCGGCGTCGATTCGATCATCGCCGTCGCGACCGCGTCAGTTCGGGAGGCTCAAAACTCGGCGGATTTTGTTCGCGAGATCGCTTCCCGAACGGGCATTAACGTCGAGGTGCTTTCCTCACTCGAAGAGGCGCGCCTGATCGGCATCGCGGCCGCCCAGAACATGCGCGTCGACAAGGGCCGGCTGCTGAACATCGACATCGGTGGCGGTTCGACCGAACTTTCGTTGATGAAGAACGGCGATCCGTACAAACTTTTTTCCATGAAGCTGGGCGCGGTCGGCCTTACCGAAAGATTCCTTTTTTCGGATCCGCCAAAGAAACGCGAGATCGAGTCCCTGCGCACGGAGATCCGTCTCGCGATCGATCGTCCGCAGCGAAAGATCAAAGGCGAAACGTGGCGAGTCGCGGCTGGCACATCGGGCACGATCCTCAATCTGCATCGACTCGTTAATCACTTCGACAACTCCGAGTCGGATTCGATCTCTCTGAAGAAGCTGACTGCGGTGAACGAGTCGCTCTGCGGTATGACCCTCGCGCAAAGAGCCGAGATTCCCGTGATCAGCGCGTCGCGGGCGGAAGTCATCGTCGCCGGCGGACAGATTCTCGAGAACGTCATGCGCGCTCTCGGAATCGAGAACCTGAAGCCATGCACGTTCGCGCTCCGCGAAGGCGTGATCATCGATTACCTTCGCGAGATCGAGGCGGAGTCGCTGCCGCCCGTTCCCGACGTCGATGATTCGCGTTTGCGCGGCGTTTTCGCGGTGGGTCGTCGATTCGGTTATGAAGAAAAACACGCGCTGCAGACCGCATTTCTGGCGGAACGGATCTTCGACCAGATCGCCCCGATCTACGGACTTGAACGCCACAAGCGGACGTTGCTGTCGGCAGCCGCGATCCTTCACGATATCGGCTATCACATTTCCCACGAAAGCCACCACAAACATTCGCTGTATTTGATCAAGTATTCCGAGGTCACCGGCTTCTCGGAAGCGGAGCGGGCGATCATCGCGAACGTCGCGCGTTATCACCGCGGATCACCACCGCGCGACAAACATCCGGATTTCATGGCGCTGGACGAGATCGGAAAACGCACGGTGATGCGGCTCGGATCGATCCTGAGGATCGCCGACGCGCTTGATCTAGGATATGAACGGCGGGTGATGGACGTTACGGTCGAGCGGCTGAGAAAGAACCTGATTCTTTTGACCCTCGTGGGGGATTCGAAATTTGCGGCCGAACTCGCGGCGATGGAGTTTCGCAAGGAAATGTTTGAGATCGCGTACGGCTGCAAGGTCGAATTCAATGTAGTACGGATTCCGCGCTAAACAATTTGCTTCGGTCTAACGTAGAATCGTAACCGTACTTTCCGGAAGCGAAATTGACAAGGAGTAAAAGGAATGAAACGAACAGTGTTGATGTTGGCGGTCATTGCCGGTGTGGCGATCGCATTTGGAGTTTTTTCAGGATCGGGGCGAGCGGACGGGATTCAGATCGGAGCGGCCGTCGAGAATTTCAGCCTGCCCGATCTGAACGGCGAAACGAAGTCGTTGAACGAGTTGAAAGGCAAGAACGGAGCCGTCCTCGTCTGGCTCTCGGCGCAATGTCCGGTCGTCAAAGGCTACAACGACCGCATTCTCGAGATATCTGAGGAATTCAAGGCGAAGGG